>CAYFXO010000001.1:0-2986 GCA_964347125.1 uncultured Methanomassiliicoccales archaeon
GCGAACTTCGTGAGTCAGGGTGATGCGGGCAACAACCTCGTCGGCCTCGAGGCGAACTATTCCAACAACGACCTGTATGCGGTCGACACGACTGGCACGGTCTACTACTCCTCGGACAGCGGCCAGACGTGGGGCAGTCGAGGGGACGCAGGAGGCGGTGCGGACTACGAGGACATTGCCATCGATTCCAACGGGTACGTCTACGTCCTCAAGGCCACCGGGGAGGTGTTCCGTTCCACAGACTATGGAAACACGTTCTCACAGCTCTCCGACATCGGTTCTGAGAACTACGTGGGCATCACCATCGACACGAACTACGACTACCTCTACGTCATCGCCGACACGGGCGAGGTCTACCTCTCTGTCGACCAAGGCGGTAACTGGACGCTGCGTTCCGACATCGGCTCCCAGACGGACTACGCCGACATCGCGGTCTTCATCATCCCAGAGTTCTCCGAAGTCGCCCTCGCCCTCCTGCCGTTCGCTCTGGCCGCCCTGTTTGGAGTGCTCAGGCGGCGGCGAAGGAGAACGCTTTCCCCGCCCTAGTTGAGGGGAGTGTCCCTCGGCGCTAACGGACGAACTCATCGGACGCGCCGCGCTCTCCTCCGCCTTGACCCACGCCGAGGGCTTGGAGGATGCCGGGGTTGGTCTCCAGTCATCCGCGGGCGTCACGCCCGAGTCCTGCAGGGACCCATTACGGCACCCGCCCCGCCTTGCGACGCGGATCACGTGTCACCACGTCCTTCGTACGGGGCACGCAATCATTCGCGCCCCGCGCTAAAAGGCTTGTCATCCGTCGATGCTCAGGAGCTCGATGGCGAAGATGAGGGTCTGCCCCGCCAGCTCCCCCGAGCTGTAGGCCTTCTCCGGCGGGATGCGGACCGCGACGGTCTCCCCGGGCTTCATCCCCCGGATGGCCTCCCAGAACCCCTCGATGACCTGCGTGTACTCGTCCCCGGGATCCGGGTCCGTCGGGCCCACGTACACCTTCAGCGGGACCCCCCGCGGGATGGAGGAGTCCTTCTCGGTGCCGTCCGTCAGCCACAAGGTGTAGTCCACCTGCACCTTGTCCCCCGTCGCCGCGGTTTGGTCGGCGAGCTGGATGACGACGACCTCCAGGTCCCGTGATGCGCCCGTCGTGGGACTGCCGCGGGACTGGACCGAGACCGTGAGGTCGTGGGTGATGAGGGCCGCACCGGCCGGGGCCGTGACCCGAAGGACGCTCACGCCGGTGGTCCCTGGGCCGAGGGAGAGGGCGACGGGCTCCACCGCCGAACTCCACGCGGCGGAGGGGAGGGTCGTCTCCACGTCGACGATGTCCGCCACGTTCCCCAGGTTCGTGACGAGGAGCACGAAGCCCACGTCCCCGCCCGGCTCCGCAGCCCGGACGTCCGCGGACGTCGTCAACGAGTAGGCGTAGACCGGCGTGGTGCCCGGTTCGTTGGGCGGGGCGCCCGAGGGGGCGAAGAAGGCGACGTAGGCCAGGGCCAACACCACGACGGCCACCGTCACCCCCGCCGCCGCCCAGATCTTCCCTTCGCGGAAGACCTTGCGACAGTGCGGGCACCGCAGCTCGTCCCCCACGAGCTCGCCGCCGCAGTAGAAGCAGTGGACCGCCTCGTCCGGGGCCTCCACCCGCCGTCGCTTGGCCACGGCCCCCTCATCCCAGGCCCCCTGAAAAAGCTTCCGAAGGCCAGCGTTTAAGAGAGGCGGAAGGGTTGCTGCGCCTCGTGCCGGAGTGCGCCGTCATCCCCCGGATCCAGGTCTCCCGCGGGCGGGCCATGGTCGAGGACGAGCGGGGCCGCCTCGTGGCCGGCGGGCCTGCCCGGGAGGTCGTGCGGGCGGCCTTGGACGCGCGGGAGCGGGCCGTCATCGCGGACCTCATCGGAATCCGGAGGAACCGCCCGGACCTGGACCTCCTCAAGGCGTTCGAGGGCGAGGCGGTCTGGTCGGAGGCGGGGGCGAGGAACGCGGAGGGGGTCATCGACCTCCTCGTGGCGGGCGCCGAGGCGGTCGTCCTGAGCACGGCCACCCTGGCGAGCGTCGAGGAGATGCACCGCGCCCACGAGATGACGGAGAACCTCCTGCTCCAGCTGGAGTTCGACGGGGAGTTCCTGGCCCCGCCGCGGAAGCGGCGCCCCCCGGACCCCGGAAGCCTCCGCGACGAGGCGGCGGGCCTCGGGCTCGCGGGGATCATCGTGATGGACTTCGAGGGGTGGCGGCCACACCGCGACCTCCTGCGGGCTCGGGGCGTCCCTCTCTACGCGGGATTGGGGGAGGAGCGGGACGCGTTCGACCTAGCAGCCCTGGACGTGGCGGGGGTCATCATCCCTCCGGAGGGGGTGTGATGGAGGAGCTCCGCCGCGCCGTGGCCCTCCTCTTCAAGCGGAAGGGGAAGGACCGGCTCCCGGAGAAGGAGTTCGTGTTCTCCGCGTCCATGGACCTCCGGTGGTTCTCCCCGAAGAACGCCCAGAAGCTCCTGGACAACGCCGTGGCGTCCGGGGTGCTGCGGCGGGAAGGCGGGGACGTGGAGCCCGCGTTCGACGTCGCCTCCATCGACGTGCCCATGGATTTCGCCCCGTCGGACGACGTCCTGCGGCCGCCCGCCCGCATCCTCGCGCGGGTGCCGGTGGAGTCGGAGGAGGTGGAGCTCATCGCCCGCGTGAACGCGATCCAGGAGCGGATGAACGTCACCTTGGAGGTGGCGGCCCTCCTGATGGCCCTGGAGCGGGGGGGCGAGGTGGGGGACCTCCTCGACGAGGTCGAGTCGGCGCTCCTGGGGGACTAGGCCTCACTCCTCCTCTTCCGCGGGGAGGGGGAAGAGGATGGCCCGCTTGAACATCAGCTCGAACGCGACCAACGCGATGACGAAGATGATGACCCCGCAGACGAACCCGAGGCTCGGGGCCTCCGTGGCGGGGTCCGTGAAGTAGGCCCAGAACCCCCAAATGAAGAAGATGGCGATGAGGACGAGGGCCAGGAGCTC
>CAYFXO010000001.1:2996-46430 GCA_964347125.1 uncultured Methanomassiliicoccales archaeon
GAGGGGGGCGTTCTTCATTCCTCCCCCTGCTGGAGGAGGTCCCCGATGGTGAGCCCCTGGGTCGCCCGCGCCTTGGGCGCCTCCTGGGCCGCGTCGAGTCTCTCCCGGAGCTCGATCTCCAGGGCGCGCTCCAGCTTCGCCACGAGGGTGTCGTCCGGGCGCATCTCCCCCCGCTCCAGCTTGTTCACCACGCTCAGCTTCTCGTTGATCGCCCGGGCGAGCTCCTCCTGCTTCAGGCCGCGGGCGGTGCGGGCCTTTCGGATGCGGGCGGGGTAGTCAGGCACGAGGACGTCCGCCTCCTTCGCGTAAACGTCCTTGGTCCGCATGCGCCGCTGGCGGCGCTCCAGGGCCAGGGACACCTTCGTTTTCTGCGGGGCGGGCGCCTCCGCCGGGCGGGCGGCCCCGAACCGCGAGCAGCGCGAGCACACGGCGAGCTCCACGCCGTCGATGAGAACGGGCTCCGTCCGCGGCACCTCAGAGCCGCACATCTCGCACAACATGCCCTCCTGGCCCCCGGACAAAGGCTAAATATTCGGAGGTGAATTTATACCTACCGTCACGGCCAGAGGTTGAGGGGGACGTTCGGTGGACGACGACCAGATTCGGGAGTTCTCTCAGAAGCTCTCAGAGCGCATCGCACTGCTTGAGGAGAAAAACGACCGGCTGCTGGAAAACTCCCGGCGCGTGGAGGGGGAGAAGCGGTTCGTGGAGGGGGAGCTCCTCCGCCTGCAGAAGGAGATCAAGCGGCTGAAGGGGGAGATGGAGCGGCTGAAGACCCCGCCCCTCATCATCGGGACCATCAAGGACGTCCTCACGGACGGGCGCGTGGTCGTGAAGAGCTCCACGGGCCCCGACTTCATCGTGAACACCGCGGACTACATCGCGAAGGAGAACGTGGTCGTGGGCGCCCGGGTGGCCCTCAACAAGCAGACCCTCGCCGTCATGGGAATCCTCCCGCCCTCCCTGGACCCCATCGTCATGGGGGCGGAGATCATCGAGCGGCCCGACTCCACCTACAAGGACATCGGCGGCCTCGAAGAGCAGATCCGGGAGGTCCGGGAGGCGGTGGAGGACCCGCTCCTCCGCCCGGAGCTCTACAAGAAGGTGGGCATCGAGCCCCCCAAGGGGGTGCTCTTGGTGGGGCCGCCGGGGACGGGGAAGACCCTCCTCGCGAAGGCCGTGGCCCACCACACCCACGCGACCTTCATCCGGTTCGTGGGCTCCGAGCTGGTGCAGAAGTACATCGGGGAGGGGGCCCGCCTCGTGCGGGAGCTATTCCAGCTGGCCCGGGAGAAGGCCCCGAGCATCGTGTTCATCGACGAGCTGGACGCCATCGGGGCGAAGCGCCTCGAGGTCGCCACGTCCGGGGACCGGGAAGTGCAGCGCACCCTCATGCAGCTCCTCGCGGAGCTGGACGGCTTCAATCCCATCGGGGAGGTCAAGATCGTCGCGGCGACGAACCGCCCGGACATCCTCGACGAGGCCCTCCTGAGGCCGGGTCGCTTCGACCGGACCATCGACATCCCCATCCCGACGCAGGAGGCCCGGAGCGAGATCTTCCGCATCCACACCCGGGGGATGAACGTCTCCCCCGAGGTCTCCTACCAGGACCTGGCGCACCGCACGGACGGGGCGACGGGGGCGGACATCAAGGCCATGTGCACGGAGAGCGGGATGTTCGCCATCCGGGACGACCGGGACCTCATCCAGCCCGATGATTTCGACAAGGCGGTGGAAAAGGTCCAGGGGGTCGCGTTGAACGGCCGGGAGTCCTCCGGCGCGATGTTCGCCTAGGTCAACTCCTGGGCCTTGCGGACGAGCTTCTTCGCCTGGCGGTAGCTCAATTCGGATTCGTCCGCCAACTGCCTGGGGTCCGTCTCCGCGAGCTCCTCGACGGTCCGGATCCCCAGACCCCGCAGCTCCGCCTCCGGCGCGATGTTCGCCTAGGTCGGGGTTCGATCCTCGACCGCGCTTGCCAATCACGCGAAGACAGTCTGGAGATCGAACGATTCGGCCAAGGCGTCCATCTGAGTGTCCGTCGGGCGCGTCTCGAAACGGCAGGCGGCATCCAGCATCATGGGCAGGAAGTGCAGATCGCCCGCGGTGATGAGGAAGCTGTTCGATAGCCCCAACGACCAGTGGACCGAACGGTCGATGGCCTCCTGGGCCTCCAGGGGTTCATAGAAGTAGGTGTTGTACGTCTTCGACCGCCCTCGACAGGGTGTACGCGCGATGCATTTCATGGTCTGGACAGCGACGTTGCGGCCCTTGCACATGTCCACCAGGTGATTGAAGTCCGCCGCGTACCGGGGGTGCTGCATCTGCATGTAGTTGTACGGCAGCATGACCGCATCGAAGTCGAATCGCTCCAGGCTCCGGAGGTGCATCGCGGGGACCTTGCTGCCGTGGCCCGTGACGCCAAGGAACCGCACCAAGCCTGCCTCACGAGCTTCGAGGAGGGCCTCGAGGGTGCCCCCCGCTCCCATCGCCCTCTCCCATCCGGCAGGATTCGTGAGGCCGTGCATCTGCCAGAGGTCGATGGCCTCGACCCGGAGGCGTTCCAACGACCGCTTCAGGTTGTCCATGGCCCCTTCGCGCGAGCGGCTGCGGGTCTTCGTCGCGATGAAGAACTCCCCCTGGTGCTTCTCCATCCAGGAACCCATGAGCTGCTCCGCGCTGCCGTACATGGGGGCGGTGTCGATGTGGTTGATCCCGTGCTCCTTCAGGAGGGCCAACGCGCCGTCCGCCTCCTCGGGGGTCGACCTGCTGAGGGCGTAGGATCCGAAGATGACGCGAGTGCTTCGGTGTCCCGTGCGTCCGAACTCCTGTTTCGGAATCATCCTGGCGTCCCTCCACCCCTCTGGCGCTTGGGCGATGTGGGTGTATCGCCGGGGGCCTCATAACGCATTCGTACCCACGGGGAAGACCGACACGGGTTCCTGGAAATCGTGCGGACGGCAAGGAGGGTCATCGACGCCGTGGAGGCCCGAATCGGCGGGGGCCGCCTAGGTCAGCTCTTGGGCCTTGCGGACGAGCTTCTTCGCCTGGCGGTAGCTCAGTTCGGACTCATCCGCCAAGTGTTTTGGGTCCGCCTCCGCGAGCTCCTCCACGGTCCGGATCCCCAGACCCCGCAGCTCCGCTTCCGTCGCGCTCCCGAGACCCGGGAGGTTTCGCAGGGGGGCGCCCTTCGCTCGACGGGGCATTGCGCGCAGGGCCACGAAGGCCACCCCGCCAATCAGGAGGGGGATGCCGACCCACAGACCGATGTCCAGGAGGAGGTTCGGGCACTCCGGGGTGAAGTCCGCTGCCACGACGAGATCCACCTGCTTTCGCCGCAGGGTCTCCGTGTCGAGGGGGTCGAAGTCCATGGACGTCATCGCGGAGACGCCCGCGCCGGGGACGTAGACCGTCACGGGCAGGCCCACCTCGTCGCTGTGGACGTGGAGCTGGATCGAGTAGGCGCCGCCACCGTCCGCCCGGGTGGAGCGGTTCTTGTCCGTCCCGGCGGGGTACTCCGCGACGTACGCAACGACGGGGGCGTTGCAGACCCCAGAGCCGTCGGGGTGGAGGACGCGGCCGTGGACCTGAAAGCGGTGGTCGGCCTCGTGTTCCGCCGTCGCGGGGGGCACCGCGAGGAGAAGAAGGGGAACGAGGGCCCCCAGCACCCACGCGACCCGCCTCATTCCTCGACCTCCCGCTCGATGATCAGCGCCCCGACGTAGTCGCAGTTCTTGCAGTGGTACTTGTAGCCGGTGATGAGCCCCGCCTCGTAGAACACGTCGGCGGAGCCGCAGTCGGGACACGTGAGGATCTTCTTGCCCACGTGGGGTCGATTCGCGCCGCGCGTATTTGAGGTTCACCACAAAGGGGGGGAGGAACCGCCTAACCGCAACCCTTAAGAGAAGGGGCCTGGCTCTGTGGCGGCGCGTCATGTCACACCTGTCCTCTACCCGGAAAGGGGCCACCGATGTCTTCGGCATCCTGGTCGTGGTCTCCATCCTCCTCATCGCGAGCCTAGCCTACATCATCCTCACCCTCCCCGCGCCTTCGACCCGCGGGCGGGAGATCCTTTACCTACAGAACGGGGACATCGCCCGGGTGGACTTCGTCGCCACCCTCGACACCGGGGAGGTCTTCGCCACGAGCCTGGCCTCCGTGGGGGACAACGACAAGACCTACCCGAAGTCCCTCGCCTTCGACCCGCCCCTGACCTACGCACCCATCAACGTGACCATGGGGGCGCCCATGACGGGTCCCGGCTTCGAGGGCCTCGTGGACCAGGGGACGGGAATCCAACAGGCGCTCCGGGGGATGGCCATCGGCGAGACCCGCACGGTGACCCTGGAGCCCGCCGAGGCCTTCGGGGTCCACGACCCCGTCCTCGTGGAGACCCGGAACCTCGTGGAGTCGCAGCCCCTGAAGGAGACGGTCACCCTCCCCGAGTGGAACTCCCGGTTCCTCCAAGTCCCGACGGAGGACCAGACGGTCCTCGACCCGTTTTGGGGCTGGCCCGTCCGGGTCCTGGAGTTCGACGAGGGGACCCAGCTCATCACGTTCCGGGCGGAGCCCCAAGAAGGGGACCTCCTCACCCCGTTCAAGACCTTCCAGACCCGCGTGGAGAAGGTGGACGCCGCCGCCAACGGGGGCGAGGGCCTCGTCCAGGTCGGCCACCTCTTGACGTCGGAGGACGAGGGGAAGGTGTTCGCCGAGGGCCTCCAGGGCGGTTTCCTGGTGGTGGGGGTCGACGAGGCGGGCGGGACGTTCCTCGCGGACCGGAACGATATCCGGCGGGACCATGCGGCCACTTACGAGATCACGCTGCTGAGCATCTCGCGGCCGTGAGCCTCAGTACCTCTGGCGGGCATAGGGGACGTCCTCGATCTCCCCGCCGAAGAGGACCTTCAGGTCCCCGCGGAGCCACGTGAGAAGGGTGTTCCCGTACCCGTTCTTCTCCATCCGGCGCGTCGAGAGGCGCACGAAGAGGCGGGGGTCGTACACGATGCGCCCCTCCCGCTTCAGGCGGAAGGCGATCTCCACGTCGTCAGAGTGGGGGAGGCTCCGGTAGCCGCCGATTCGTAGGAAGACATCGCGGCGGAAGGCGGAGTTCCCGCCCCCCGTGGTGTAGATGCCCAGGCGGGCGAAGATACGAATGAGGTTCCTCAGGAACAGGAACGTGAGCCGCGCCTTCCAGTCCTGCTCGATGGGGCCGTCGGGGCCGCACACCGCGACGACATCCGGGTGGTCGAAGTGGGCGAGGATGCGGGCAAGCCAATCGGAGGGCAGGAGAACGTCCGCGTCCGTCGTGGCGACGAGGGGGGCCTCGGCCACCCGCACGCCGTCGTTCCGGGCGCCGCCCACGCCCTTCGAGACCTGCCGGATCACCCGGTCGGCGCGGCGGGCGGCAATCTCCGGCGTCCCGTCCGTGCTGTCGCCGTCGACCACGATGACCTCGAACGCGTCCCGCGGGAGCGTCTGGGCATCGAACTGCGTCAGGAAGGCCTCGATCCCCGCGGCCTCGTTGTAGGTGGGCACGACGACGGAGAGGCGGGGCATCTCAACCGCCCATGGAACGGGCCAGGTCGAAGGCGGACCGCAGGCACATGTCCGTGTTGATGTACCGAAGCTCGCCCTGGCGCCCGCACAGCCGGATGCCCAGGCCCTCCACGTAGTCCTTCACGATCCGGGCGTTCCGTTCGAAGTCCAGGGAGAAGACGACGTAGGCGCGGGGGACCCGGGCCACCTTGGTGTAGATGACGTCCTGGCGGCGGAGGAGGCCGTGCTCGTGCAGCTTGTCCACGACGTGCTCCACCAGGGCCACATTGGGCATGCTCCAGACGTCGTCGCCGCGGTGGCAGGTGATTTCCGCGAGGACCGACGAGGTCCCTTCGGGGGCGTTGCGGTCGCTGTAGTTCGAGGGGAAGGAGACCCGGTTGAAGAGGCCGTCCTCCCACCGGGGGAAGTAGAGCCAGGAGAGGTCGTTGAGCTCCGCCCGGTCCAGGCCGAGCATCACGGTGACGACGGAGTTGACCTGGAGCTTGGATGCGGCCTCCAGGACCTCCGGGGGGGTGCCATCCAGGAGGCGGACGAGGAGGGGGAGGGGAATCGTGGACACGAGGCGGTCGTAGGTCCGCTCCTCCGTATCGCTCCGGACGGTGTAGCGGCCGTTGTCGGCGCGGATCCCGGTGACCTCCCAGTCCGTCACCACCGAGGGGCACTGGGCGGCGATGGCCTTCGGGAGGGCCTCGATCCCCCCTTCCCGCGGGTAGACGAAGTTCAGCTGGTGGACGTAGCCCTCCGACTCCAGGCCGAGGGACGCCTTGACGATGTCCTCCAGGGGCGGCTCGGGGACCCGGCCGTCGACCCAGTCCAGGGCCATGTCCCGAGGCTCCGCCTTCCAGATCTTCTGGTTGTACGGGATGAGGTATTTCGTGGCGATCCCCGGGCCGAAGCGGTAGTGCATCCACTCCTCGAAGTTGCCGGGACGGGCGGCGGTCCCCGCCTGGCGGGCGATGTAGGCCTCCAGGAAGCCCTGCAGGCACTCGAAGTTCTCCTCGAGGGGGAGGTCCCGGAGGCCGTTCTCGAAGGGGTACTTCACGAGGCGGTCCCGGTAGAAGATCTTCGTGTTCCGGCGGCGGCGGGCCAGGTTGTCGCCCAGGGTCCGCTCGACGAAGGCGGAGATCTCCTCGTCCTTGGAGAACAGGATGTGGGAGCCGCAATAGTCGAAGGTGAACCCCTCTTCCGTGAGGCTCTTGCAGAGGCCCCCGGGGCGGTCCGTCTTCTCTAGAACCTCGGAGTCCGGCAGGGCGGAGGCGACCGCCAAACCTGTCAACCCGCCGCCGAGGACGCCTGTCGTCATGCGCTCCCGCCCCGTAGAAGGGGCTTTGCCATATACCTTTCTCACTCGTTCTCGGCGGCGAGCATCCGTCGGCGGCGGAGGAGGGCGACGGCGGCGCTCACGGCGACGAACACGATGACGAAGATGAGGGTGAGGTTGGCGGCCAGGTCCTCGGGGTAGACCCACCGGAAGGCGCCCACGAGCAGGAGGAGGGCGGAGTACTTCGCGAGGCCGCCGACCACGATGAAGAGGACGGAGCGGCGGTAGTCCCACTCGCAGGCCGCCATGAAGGCGCCCACGAAGGGGACGGCGGGGGCGATGCGGTTGGTGAGGATGAGCATCTCCCGCTCCGCGAGGAGGATGTCCGTCCACTTGTTCATGGCCGCGCGGAGCCGCTTCGGCAGGCCGACCCGGCGGACGACGAGGTACAGGGTCGTGTTCCCCAGGACCTCCGCCACCTCCGCGAGGAACAGGACGGTGAGGCCCCACTCCAGGGTGGCGTCCCCCGCCTGGAAGATGAGGACGGCGAAGATCTCCGGGAGGAGGGGGATGATGATGGCGTCGACGTAGAAGATGAGGAAGAGGGAGAAGAGGAGGCCCGCGGTCCCCAGGCCCTCGAAGAGCTGGATGATCTCCGTGCCGAGTCCGCTCACGTGGGGTCCACCGAACCTCGTCCTCAGGAGGGGGCCTCAGGCTCCGGGGGTGGAGCCGTTGAGGAGCTTGCCGTACAGCCGGACCAGCTTGCTGGTGCACCGGTCGACGGAGAACTGCTCCGCCACCGCCCGGGCGCGCTCCTTGAGCGCCCCGTTGGCGTCCAGGGCCCGCACGACGGCGTCCGCGCAGCCGGTCACGTCCCCGGATTCGAAGAGGAACCCGGTCCTCCCCTCTTTCACGAAGTCCGGAATCGCCCGGTAGTTCACCCCCGCGACGGGCTTCCCGGTCGCCATGGCCCTCGTTGGTTTCTACCTGGTATTATGGGGCATGGACCGAAGTGGCTACCACCGGTGTGCCCAACGACATGGCCTCCAGGACCACGAGGCCCTGGGTCTCGAAGGTGGAGCAGATGGCGAAGGCGTCCGCCGCGGCGTAGTACTGGGGCAGCTCGTCCTCAGGGACGAACCCGGTGAAGGTGACGACGTCGTCCAGGCCCATGGCCTGGGACATCTCGCGGTACGAACCGAAGGCGGGGCCCTTCCCCACGACCATGAGGTGGGCGTCCGGGCGGGTCTTTCGGATCCGGTGGAGCGCCCCCAGGAGCTGCTCCAGGTGCTTCTCCGGGGACATGCGGCCCACGGTAAGGATGAGCTCCTCCCCGTCCAGGCCCCACTTCTCCCGCACGCCGCTACCGTCGACGCCGGGGTGGAACCGGTCGCTGTCCACGCCCGTGGGGATGACCTCCAGGCGGCGGATCTTCGGGGCGAGGTCCCGGAGTTCCTCGGAGATGGAGGGCGTGGGGGCGACGACCCCGCCGCACTTGTGGAGGAAGATCCGGAGGTAGAACCGCATCGCGGACTCCAGGAACCCGATGCGGAGCTGGAGGGGGGAGTAGTAGGCGAGGGCGTCCACGACCATCGTGTGGAACGTGAGGACCATGGGGATGCGGAGATCGAAGGCCGCCCAGAGGCCCTTCACCCCCACGGACCCGATGCCATGAGAATGGACGAGGTCCACGTCGTACTCGCGGAGGATCCTGGGCTCGCAGGTCGGGAGGATGGAGGCCATGCGGTAGCCGGGGTACGAGGGGAGCTCCCGCGCGCGGAGGTAGACCACCCCCGGCTCCTCCCCGTTCCCCTGCCGCCGGTCCTCGGGAGCGAAGACGATGATCTCGTGCCCGTCGGCCTCCAGGGCCTGCTTCGTGGTGAGGAGGGAGTTGACCACCCCGTCTACCGCCGGAAGGTACGAGTCCGTGAACAGCGCGATCCGCAATCGTTCACCCCTGCGCTATTCTCCTGACCTTGTCCACGATGTCTTGCGGGTCGGTCCCCAGGACACGGATCATGGCCTCCTTGCCGACGCCGCCACGGTCCCAGATGACGTCGGGGACGCCGCCGTGGGCCCGGATGGCCTCCGCGGTGCCCCATTCCATCGTCGAGACCTTCTCCGGCTCCTGGCTCCTGTCAAAGGTGGAGGCGCTCAGTCCGAGGGCCCGAATTCGGTCGAGACTTTGCTCCGTAAACTTAAGGTTTGCGGCGGCGCGGATTCGGGGGTCCTCCCGGGAGGCGGTGACGATGATGCGGGCCACGTGGCGGGAGGCGCCGAAGTCCGGCGGGCCAGTGACGGTGGCGACGCCGCCGACGGGGACGATGCGGCCCTTCAGGGCGCACACGTCCTCGAGGGATTCGGGGAATGGGAGGGCGTAGCCCAGGTTCGTCCCCACCTCGGGGACCATCTCCAAGGGGAGGACCCCCGCCAGGGCCTCGGCCCCCTCCAGGACGGCCCGCCAGACCGCGTGGCGGTCTTCCGGGACGTGGGGGTGGATGGCCTCCACGCCCTTGCCGTAGGCGTAGTGGGCCTCGTGCCCCAGTATGACCTGGCGCTTCGCTTGGCCCACCGCCGCGGGGACGTCCTTCCCTTGGGCCAGGTAGGCGGCGAGGAAGGCGGACAGGACGCAGCCGCTCCCGTGGAGTTCCAGGTCCAACCGTGGGCCCTCGAACCGCTGGAACGTCTCCCCGTCGAAGAGGACGTCCACCGCGGGTCCCTTCAGGTGGCCCCCCTTACATAGCACGTACTTGGGGCCGAGGGAGTGGATCCGGCGGCACGCCTCTTCCATGGACTCGGGGTCGGTGACGCTGAACCGGGCCAGGACCGCGGCCTCGTGGAGGTTGGGGGTGACCACCGTGGCCATCGGGAGGAACTTCGCCTCCAGGGCTTCGACGAAGTCGTCGCGGGCGAGGGAATCGCCCACGGTGGCGACCAGGACGGGGTCCACGACCAGGGGGAGGTTCCGCCCCTTGAGCGCCCGGGCCACCGCCTCCACGATCTCCGCGGAGTAGAGCATCCCCGTCTTCGCCGCCCCCACGTCCAGGTCCGTGAGGACGGCCTCCAGCTGGGCCGTCACCATGTCCGGGGGAATCGGGTGGATGGCCTCGACGCCCTGCGTGTTCTGGGCGGTGATGGCGGTGAGGACGCTGGCGCCGTGGACGCCCGCGGCGGCGAAGGCCTTCAGGTCCGCCTGGATGCCCGCGCCTCCAGAGGAATCGCTCCCCGCGATGGTCAACGCGCTCTTCACGGCGGCGAGCAACGGGGGGTCCCCGCTTAAACTTGACTTGCCCAGTCTCAGGGCGGTGCAACGAACCTCCGCGGGCCGTCTGGCTCCCCCGAAGCGCAGGGCGCCCCGTCCGAAAATGGTTTATAGCTTCCTCCGGATGAATCGGCCATGCGGGCCCGGAGCGGCCACATCCGGTTGGGGAAGAGGATCCAGTACAAGAGGCTCCTGCCCGTGTACGAGGAGATCCTCACCCGGTTCCTGGAGGAGACGGGTCAGATGCCGGAGAACGACCCGGAGTACGTCTCCGTCATCCTGGAGGAGAACCTGCGGGACCTGCGCCTCAACCGCAAGCCCGAGGGGTACAACCGGGAGTTCGGGATGCGCCTCATCTTCCCCATCAGCGACCGGGTGGAGTTCTACGTCTACGGTCGGGGGCGGACCACGGAGGTGCCCCGGATCACGGAGGTGCTCAGCCGCCTCCTCCACGAGAAGAAGATCAAGCACGAGGTGGACTGGGACCAGCTCGTGGTGTTCCAGGACCGGGACTAGCCGAGGTGGGCCTCCCGCAGCGTCGTGTAGATCGGTCCCTTCGGGGTGAGGACGCTCTGCTTCAGGCGGACCGCGTCCAGGGTCTGGGCGCCGAACTCCGCCCCCTGGTAGTCCCGCAGGACCTGCTGAAGGCGCTCCTTGTGGCGGCCCCCCTTCACGCGGCCCACGGTCACGTGGGGCCGGAACGGGCGGCGCTCCCGCTTGAAGCCCAGGGGCTCCAGCCCCGCCTCGAGGTCTGTGGCGATGCCTTCCAGGGGGGCCCCGCCCTCCATGCCGACCCAGACGACCTTGATGTGGCTGAGGCTGGGGAAGGCCCCCGCCCCGCGGAGGGTGATGGGGATGGCCTCCACCCCGGCGCACGCCTCCTGCAGCACCTCGTCGACGGCATCCACCGCCCCCTCCTCCGTGTCGCCCAGGAACTTCAGGGTCACGTGGAGAATGTTCAGGTCCACCATCTTGACCGGGGCCCCGGTCTCGGCCACCGCGGTCGCGAACCCCCGCAACCGCGCCCCCACCTCCAGGTCCGCCGCGATGAAGCACCGGATGGCCGCCACCGTCACTCCACCCGCGTCCCCACGAAGGGCTGGTCCTCGACGGCGTTCCGGAGGTTCTCCAGGTCCCGCCCGTCCACGACGTAGAGGGGGATGCCCAGGCGGAGCATCACCTTCGCCCCCTGGGGATCGAAGATCCCCCGCGGGCCCGCCGCCGTGTGCTCGTCGCCCGTGATCTTCAGGAGGCTCTGGAACTTCATCCGGTCGATGCGCCGGGCGGTGGGCACCTCCCGCGGATCGTCCGTGAAGACCCCCGCGACGTTCGTGGCGTTCACGAGGCGGGAGGCCCCGCACTTCTCCGCCAGGATCGCCGCCACGCCGTCCGTGGTGGTCCCGGGGCGCACGCCACCCATGACGACGATGGGGTAGGTCCGGCCGGCCTTCACCGCCTCGTCCTGGTTCCGGGGGACCCGCGGGTAGGCCCCCTTCCCGAGGGCGGTGAGGAGGAGGCGCGCGTTGAGGCGGGTGAGGACGATGCCGAAGGCGTCCAGGTCCCGCTCCTTCCCCCCAAGGCCCCGCCCCGTGTCGATGTAGTAGCGGGCGGGCTTCCCGCCCCCCACGACGACGTAGAGGCGGTACTTCTTGGATAGGCCGATGAGCAGGGAGGCCAGGGAGTCGATGAACCGCACGTCGTCCTCCCCCGGGACGAGGACGGAGCCGCCGATTGAGATGACGACCTTCTCCACGGTGCGCCCTCCCGCCGCGGGCGCATCCCCCCGCCACCTATAAAGGATACCGCCTGCGGGCCGTTCTCCTCGGGGGCGCCGCCGTAAGGGAGGGGCGCCCGCCAAAGGTTATTACCCCGCCTCCCGCTATTGGGGTCCCACCCATGCCCAGGCAATCCGACATGGACCTCTATCACTTCAAGCGGGAGCTGGAGGCGATCCAGAGGATCGAGGGACGCGGCACGGAACTGGTCAGTCTGTACGTCCCCCCGGGGAAGCAGATCAGCGACGTGGCGAACTACCTCCGGAACGAGCTCTCGGAGTCCTCGAACATCAAGTCCAAGAGCACCCGGAAGGCGGTCATGGGGGCCATCGAGTCCATCCTGTCCCGCCTGAAGCACTTCCGCCAGCCCCCGGAGAACGGCATGGTCTTCTTCGTGGGCCAGAAGCTCCTCGGCGGGGACAAGACGGAGCAGGTGGCGTACGTCATCGAGCCCCCCGAGCCCCTGGGCACGGACCTGTACCGGTGCGACTCCCGGTTCTACACGGAGCCGCTGGAGGAGATGCTGCAGGAGCGGGACCGCTACGGCCTCCTGGTCATGGACCGGGGCGAGGCGACCCTGGGCAGCCTCCGGGGGAAGCGCATCGAGCCCATCAAGAACATCCAGTCCCTCGTCCCCAGCAAGCACTCCAAAGGGGGGCAGTCCGCCCGACGCTTCGAGCGCCTCATCGAGATCGCCGCCCACGAGTTCTACAAGAAGGTGGGGGACCTGGCGAACGAGGCCTTCGCGGGGGAGGATCTGAAGGGCTTCCTCATCGGCGGGCCCGGGGCGACGAAGGACGCTTTCCTGAACGGGAGCTACCTCCATCACGAGCTGAAGGGCCTGGTCCTGGGGCCGTTCGACACGGGCTACACGGACGAGTACGGGCTGCGGGAGCTCGTGGGGAAGGCCCAGGACACCCTCTCCGACCTCGCCCTGATGCGGGAGAAGGACCTCGTGCAGAAGCTCTTCGACGAGATCCGGAAGCCCCACGGCGGCCTGGCGGCGTACGGGGAGGAGGAGGTGCTGCGGGCCCTCACCTCGGGGGCGGTGGACACCCTTCTCGTGTCGGAGACCCTGCGGAAGGACCGGGTGTCCTTGCGGTGCGCGTCCTGCGGTCACACGGAGGAGCGGACGGTGGAGGCGGGGAGCGACGCCATCGCGTGCCCCGAGTGCGGCGCGGCGGCGAGCGTCGGGGAGCGGGCGGACTTCGTCGACCACCTCCAGGGGCTCGCGGAGGCCTCGGGGAGCACCCTGGAGATTGTCTCAGGCGAGTCGGAGGAGGGGCAGCTGCTGATGAAGGCCTTCGGGGGCCTGGCGGCCCTCCTGCGGTTCCGGGTGAGCTGATGACCCACGACCCCTGGGCGGCCGTCCTGGAGGAGGCGGAGGCGCTCCGGCAAAGCGCAGCGCGCGCCCTGGAGTACCCCGCCATCGACCTCCCCTTCCAGGAGCCGCCGGAGGGGCTGGGGGACTTGGGGTTCCCCGTGTTCCAGCTGGCGCCCGCCCTGCAGAGAAGCCCCGCGGAGATCGCGTCGGAGCTGGCGGGTGCCATGGAGGCGGGGGCCCTGCTGACGACCCACGCCGCCGAGGGCGGCTACGTGAACTCCCGCCTGGACCGGGAGGCCTTCGCCCGTCTCACGCTGACCTCCATCCTGGACCGGGAGGACGCCTACGGCACCCACCCGCCCAACAGCATCCGAGTCCTCGTGGAGCACACGAGCATCAATCCCACCGGCCCCGTCCACGTGGGGCGGGCGCGGAACGCCATCATCGGCGACACCCTGGCCCGCCTCCTGACGATGGCAGGGTACGACGTTACCTCGGAGTACCTGGTGAACGACGCGGGCAAGCAGGCGGCCTCCCTGGCGTGGGGGGTCGCGAACGTCCCCGGGGACGACCTCCCGCCCCCCGCGCGGGAGAAGGAGGACCACGACCTCGTGCGCTACTACCAGAAGGCCAACGAGCTCATGGAGACGGACCGGAGCGTCTCCCTGGCGGTGGGGGACCTCGTGGTGGCCTTCGAGGGCGGGGACGAGGCCGTTGCGGCCCAAGTGAAGGACGCCGCGGGCCGGGTGATGGAGGGCATCCTGGAGAGCCTCCGGACCCTGGGCGTGGAGTACGACCGCCTGTTCTACGAGAGCGACGTCGTCCTGGGCGGACGGGTGGCCCGCGTGCTGGAGGACCTCCGCGAGCTCAAGGCCTACCACACGGAGGACGGGGCGGGGTTCCTGGACCTGGGGGCCTACGAGCTCCCCACCCGCGAGTCGAAGTATTTCCTCACCCGGGGAGACGGCTCCACCCTCTACACGACCCGCGACATCGCCTACCACCTGGACAAGTTCACCCGGAGCGACGAGGCCATCAACGTCCTCGGGGAGGACCACAAGCTGGAGTGGCGGGCCCTCTGCGCGGCCCTGGACCTCATGGGCTCGACCCGCGCCCCGGAGGGGGTGTTCTACGCCTTCATCTCGCTGGAAGAGGGGAAGATGTCCACCCGGGCGGGGACCGTGGTGAACCTGGACGACCTGATGGACGAGGCCGTCGCCCGCGCCGCGGGGGAGGTGCGGAAGCGGCGGGAGGAGCTCGACGAGGAGGAGCGGGAGGCCATCGCCCGCATCGTGGGCCTCGGGGCGCTCCGGTACAACGTCATCCGGGTCCAGCCGGAGAAGCGCATAGTCTTCCGGTGGGAGGAGGCCCTGAACTTCGAGGGGGACAGCGCGCCTTTCATCCAGTACGCCCACGCGAGGACCTGCGGGATCCTCAGGAAGGCCGGGGAGGCGGGGGCCTGGGACGCCGCCGCGCTGAGCCACGAGCGGGAGGCGGACCTGGTGAGGGCCCTGGCGAAGCTCCCCCACACGATCCTCGAGGCCGCCCGCGCGCGTACGCCCCACACCCTCGCGACCTTCGCGAACGCCGTCGCCGCCCTGTTCAACCAGTTCTACCGGGACTGCCCCGTCCTGCAGGCCCCCGACGACCTGCGGGACTCCCGGCTGGCCCTGGTGCGGGCGACCCGGGCCGTCCTCGCGAACTCCCTGGAGGGCCTGGGGATCCTGGCGCCCTCGGAGATGTAGGGCTCGCGCTGTATCGACGATGTGTCCACGGGGTCGGCGCCCCTACTTCTTCACCTTCGGCTTCGCCCGCTTCTCGGGCTTCTCGCCCTTCTCCCGCCGACGGAAGCGGATCTCGCCGCGCTGGTACTTCTTGCGAAGCCACAGGAGCACGGGGACCGCGATGATCAGCAGGATGATGGCCAGATAGATGAGGGGTCGGACGTAGCCGGGCTCGATGACCCGGACCCAGCCGGGGTTCGCGTCGTTCGTGTTGTCGCCCCACTCGCCGTCCCATTCGCCCTGGACGGAGGCATTGACGTAGATGGTGTAGTTCCCGATGACATCGCGGGAGAAGGTGATCTTCGCGGTCTTCGTCTCTCCCGCTGCGAGGCTGTTGTTGACCGGGAGGACCCCAGTCGCGTTGAACCACTGGACGTCCGCGGGGGTCTTCAGCGACACGCGGTTGCCCGTCTGCCCGCCGGAGAGGAACTCGAACTGCAGCTGGACGTTCGAGGCGTTCGCCCGGCCCTCCAGGTTCTCCACCTGGATGCTCAGGGTCGTCGTCTGTCCTTGCTCGATGGTGCGAGGCTTCGCGTCGAAGGAGGTGGAGAGCACCCGGACGTTCGGGCGGCTCTCGGGGTCGATGAGGACGACGAGGGTCACGTTGACGCTCCCCACGTTCCCCGCCTGGTCCGTCACGTTCAGGGTGACGGTGTACCCCTCGAGGTTCACCTCGTCGTAGACGTGGCTCACGTTGATGAACTCCCCGGGCTGGCCGGGGCCCATCCCTTCGCCGTCGTCGAAGGTCCAGTTGAAGGTGAGGTTCGTGATGTCGTCGAAGTTGTCCGTGGTGTCGCTGGCGTTGAAGTAGACCGTCTGGCCCTCGATGATCTGGACGACCTCCGCGAAGGTCTCGTTGAGGACGACGAACTCCGGCTGGGGCTCGGTGACGTCCTTCACCCGGACGGAGAGCGTGGCGTTCTGGCTCTCGTGGTCCACCACGTCCGTCACCTTGAGGGTCGCGTTGAACTCGCCGGGCTGGCTGTAGATCTGGGTGGCGGTCTCGCCGAAGCCGTCGACGGTCCCGTCGCCGTCCCAGTCCCACTCCCAGGTCCCGATGAGGCCGGGGACGGTGCCGAACATCGTGTCGGTGGAGTTGGCCCCGCTGAATTCCACGGAGGCGCCCTCCTCCACGACGAACGTGGTCCCGTCCATCTCGGCGCCCGAGGTGATGTCCGCGGCGGCCACCGGGTCCTCCACGTCCACGGAGACGGAGATGTCCCGATAGGTGACGTCCCCGCCCGCTTCCGTGACCGTGAGGTTCACGGTGAAGTTCCCGCCGACGGTGTAGTTGTGGGTGGCCTGGATGCCGTAGCCGATGAGGGAGGGGTTCGTGTTGTTCCGGAACCTCCAGGTGAAGTTCGCGAAGGGGGAGACGAGGCCGTCGGCGCTGTTCGGGTCCGTGGAGTCCTCGGCGGAGAACGTGATGTTCTCCATGCCCCGGACGATGACGGTGTAGTTCTCGAAGGACTCGTTGAGGGGGTGGAAGGTGCCGTTGACCACCTTCGCCCGGGCCGTCCCGTTGGCGCGCCGCTGGATGTCCAGGGTGGCCGTGGGAACGTCGGGGGCGGAGGCGGGCTTCGTCTTCGGGTCCACGGTGACCGTGGTGAAGCCCGTGACCGCGACGTTCGTCGGGTTCGTGGTGTTCCCCACGAGCTCGTACTGGGCGGGGAGTTCGAAGACATACTGGTAGTCCTTCGTGACCGCGCCGGTGCTGTCGTAGGTGCCGTTCACCACGAGGGTGTACTCCTCTAGGTCGAGTTCGGGGTCGGCCACTGCGTTGTAGATGGCCGTCATGTTGACCCAGACCCGGCCGCCCGCGTCGATGGCGGAGTCCGCGTAGGGCGCGAAGGTGGCGGCGAAGGTCAGGGCGTCGCTGCGGTAGTACTCGTTGTCGACGGTGAGGACATCGCGGGTGACGACGAACCGCGGGCCGCGGTCGAAGAACCAGGTGAGGAAGTTGTCAATCTCCGCGGTCGTCAAGGTGCCGTCACCGTCGCCGAGGGCGGAGTCGATCTGCAGACGCAGGTTGCTGACCCCGGCGTTCTCCAGGCCGGGGACGGCGCTGTCCGCATTGAGGGACCAGGCCCGCTCGAGCTGGATGACGTTCCAGTTCTCGGCGACAAAGCTCACGGTGTTCGTGAAGGTCTCCTTCTCCGCGAGGGAGAGGGTAATGTTGCCCAGGTTCACGGTGCTCCCGGCGACCGTCAGGCCGCTCAGGGTGTAGGCCGCGTATCCATCGGCGTCCACCACGAGGGTGAAGTTGCCGTTGTAGGTCCCGATCTCGAACTTCGGTCCCGCAGAGACGCGGGAGAGGGTGCGGTTGTTGTCCTCGTCGTAGAGGACGGCCTTGATGGTCTTCGTGATCCCGAGGCCGCTCGCCGCGTCGAAGACGCGGCCCCAGACGACTGTCTGAAAGAGGGTGACGTTGTATTCCGTGGGCCCGCCGAGGGGCACGGGCTCGTCCGCGACAGCGTACTCCCGGTCATAGTCGGCGGTGAGGACGTCGCCATTGAACAAGTCGACGAAGACCGTAATCTCACCGGTGACCAGGTCTGCGTTGTACTCCGAAGTGGGTGTTAGGGGAATCCCGTTCCTGTTTATCACCAGGGGTGGGATGGGTGGATAAGACAGTCGGCTCGTGTTTGTGAGGTACTCGTAGTCAATTTGGGCGGAGTGATTGTAGAAGCCGACGATGTCGTCGCCCGGGAATAAGGTCCACATCGAGAGGGACACAATCCCTGTGTTGCGATCAATGGTGTAGTTGGGCATGCCCATGCTAGCATTCTCCACGAGGGGGGTGTACTCGGTTCCATTCCAGTAGACGAGATCCTCGTTGAGGACGTAAGGGGACAGTCCCACCAGGGTCAGGGGGAACGCGGCCTCGCCGCCTATGGCGTCAAAGATATTCGTCGAGTTGTCCCAGAACACGGTATGGTTGTATGTCGCCGTTAGGTTGTATTGGGGCGGGAGAGGGGTGTTGTAGGTCACGATGCCCGCCGCGGCGTTCAGCACGTAGTCCGACCACACGCTCCCGTTGTTCCGGACCGTGATGTTGAGGATGTCCGCCTTGGCCAAGACCGCCTGGGCCTCGCCGCCGAGAGATTGCAGCACGAGGGTTTCAGAGAACTGCGCGGTGTAGTTGTAGGACGCGGTCACTTCCGCGTCCGGCCCAAGGGCGGGGGTGAAGCTGACCTCTCCCGTGGGATAATCTATCGTATAGTCCCCGGGAGACGTCAGGGTCACGGCGTCCGCCACGATCGTTTCTGAGCCGAGGACGACGTTTGGGTTCGCCAGGCGCCCCGTCTTGCCATGGGGCACAATGTCGATGGTCGCGAAGTGCGGCGAGAGGCCGGTGTGGGTGACGTGAATCTGGTAGGTCCCGCTGTAGAAGTCCAGCGCGTACGTGCCATCGGTCGCCGTGGTCGTGGCGTTGCTGTACCCCATGTCCGGGTCGATGAGCGTCACCGAGGCCCCCGCGAGGACCTTCCCCGCGGAGTCGCGGACGGTGCCGGACACCGTCGAGTCGATGACGCGCGTCTCGAGGGGGATGTCCCCGAGGGACTGGTTCTGCCCGAAGTCGAGACGAAGGACGCCGGTGGTGAAGGTGAAGTAGACCTTCCCGTCCTGGAAGGGGTTCGAGTCGGGTTGGATGATGACCTCGTAGTAGCTGGGCGCGGGAGCCTCCACCTGGAAGTAACCGCCCTCGATCGAGAGGGTGTTGGCCACATCGGCGACGCCGTTGGAGATGTCGTCGAGGCGGACACGGATCCCGCTGAGGCCTTCCGCCGGGAGGTTGTAGGTGCCGGATGCGTCAGTGTCTTCGTAGACCCAGCCAAACAAAATGGGCTTGGCCTGGGTCGCGCTCGCATGCCAGCTCGGCAGTGCCGCCAAGGCGCCCATCAGGACGAGGAGCGCCAGCAACACCGCTGCTACACCGTTGGCGTTTCCCGGTTTCATCTCTGTGCCTCCAGCTCAATACTGGATTACCCCCTGTTGGGGGGCCCAAGGCCAAAGCGAAGGCCGCAGAAGAGATGGGGTTATTTAAGCTTTGAGCAGAGGCACACGGGAGCCCACAACACGACATGGCGTGGCCAAGCCGCGCAGAAGCGCGCCGAGACGGCACGTGGTCGTGGTGCCTTCAGCCCAGCTGCTCGGCCCGCCCCCAGACCTCCTCGGGGAGGCTGTCGTATGCGAACCCCTCGTCGGGACGGTCCTGCGGGGACTCCGCCTCGGACTCGTCGGGCAGCTCCCAGTAGAAGATCCGCCAGGACTTCCCGGAAGGCAGTAGCACGGTCTCCCAGGTGCTCCGCAGGAGCCCCAAGTCCTGCAGCCGGTAGAACAGCTTCCGGTCCTCACTGTCGATGGCGTTGTCGATGATTACGGTGCCGTAGCCGAAGTAGGAGAGGACCGTCTCCGCCATGCCCAAGGCTTCCGCTGACCCGATGCCCGCCTGCCTCTCGATGAGGCTGCCGAGGGTTTCCGGGGTCAGCACCATGGCCGCTCCTCCTCCTCACTTCTATTGTGTTTGTCCTTCTATATATGTCTTCCGTGGAACCTATCGGGCCTGGTCGCTCCACCTTATCAGAATTGATAGCAGGGTGAGGCCCTTCAAATAGCGTCGCCTCCGATGAGAACCCGAGCTCAGGCGGGAACCCCATGAAGCGTCGGAGTCGGAAGAGCATGGTGGACATCCGCCGCGGGGTCACCGTGGTCCACCTGAACGTGGGCTCGGGCTACCTGACTTACCTGGCGACCCCCGGCGACGGGGTGCCGCGCCTCAAGACCATCCTTTTAAGGCGAAAGAAGCCTGAGGCATACGGCCAGGTTCCATGAAGGAAGAGGATCCCCGTTCCCGCCTCCGGACAGCCAAGCAGATCCGGGAGGAGTCCGAAGAGGACGACTTCGACTTCGAGGCCGAGTACCCGCCGGAGGAGGGGTCGCCGGAGACCCCCGTGCGCATCCGGGAGTACTCGGATTGGGCACGGAGCGGCCGGTGCATGGTGTGCGGGGAAGAGAAGGAGCCCTACGTCGAGGTGGAGGTGGGCGGCCAGTGGGAGTTCACCTGCCAGGCGTGCTACGAGCAGGAGACGGCCCCGAAGGAGCCGGCGGAGCCCGCGGGCGGGGTCGCATGCCCTTCCTGCGGCGCCCCCCTCCACCCGGGCGATCAGTTCTGCGGGAAGTGCGGTGCGGCGACGGAGGCCGCCTGCCCGGAGTGCGGCGCCGAGATGGAGCCCGGCGACAAGTTCTGCGGGAAGTGCGGCGCCTCACTTTGACCGCTTAACGGTGACCTTGCGGTCGGGGCCCGCGTAGGTCTTCGTGGGGAGGGGGTCCCCCTCCGTGACCTCGAACCGCCCGAGGTGCACCTCCACCCGTTCCACGTCGTCCTCCAGGGCAGGGATCGTCCCCTCCGCCAGGGGCTGCCACAGGAGGTAGGTGATGTCGTCCACCACTTCGTCGACGAAGATGGCCTTCGCCGGCTCCGGCTCCACGGTGGCCGCGTAGATCATCGGCGAGAGGGAGACCTTCAGGTTGACGCTCAGCGTCCCGTCCTCGCGGCTGATCGTGAGGACATTCTCGCCCCCGGCGGAGCCCTCGAAGGGTCCCGCGCGGATTCGGTGCTCGTGACCGCGCCCCTCCTCCACGGAGACCGTCTCGGCCTTGAGGGACGCGACGACGTGCTCCGTGAGGGCCCGGGCCAGCTCCCCGATGGCGTCCGTACCCGACGCGGCCTCGACCTCCTTGGAGTACACGATACCCACGGAGGACTTGAAGGCGTGGAGGGTGGAGCGATAGGACACCCGCTGCGTGACATCCACGGGGACCTCCTCCACCCCGTTCCCCTTCGCGTAGCAGCGGTAGTGGGTGCCGTTCGTGACGAGGGACACCCGGTTCCGGTCCTTCCCCGCCCGCGAGAGGAGGGTGCGGTCGTCGACACCGCTGTGGAAGACGTCCTCCGGGGAGTGGATGTGTCGGAAATCCCCGCCGTGGCCGCTCATGGACGGGTGGGAGTGGTAGAGGCCCACGATCCCCACGTTCCGCGGGTACCGCCCTGCGACTTTCGCCTCCTCCAGGGGGTCCGCCTCCGCCCCGAAGCGGCTCTGGCGGCGGTAGACGGTGCACGGGATGGCCTCGCTGATCCGCACGGTGCCGCCTTCCTCGAAGCCCACGAGCCACCCGATGACCTCCCGCCCGCGGCGCTTCCACCCCCGCCGGGCGTGGTCTAGGAGGGCGTCCAAGGCGGACCGCTGCAGGACGACGCTCACGGGCTCAGCCCCCCGCAGGTCGGGCATTTGGGGTCCCGCTCCCAGTCGTAGCGCTCCAGGGTGCCGTCCATCCCTTTGTACATGAGGTAGGCGGCCTGGTTCCCGAACTGGAGGAGGTACTTGAGGGCCTCCTGGCACTGGAGGCTCGCCACGATGGCCATGGTGGTGGGGAGGGAGGTGAAGTGGCAGAGGCCGGACTCATCGCGCCGGTGCTCGACCCGCCCCTCCTCCGTGGCGAGGGGCTTGTTGCAGCGGTAGCACGGGGTGCGGCCGGGGAGGATCACGTGGACGGAGCCGTTGATGCCGTCCTGGGAGGCCCCCGCGTCGATGAGGGCGCGCTTCGCGGGGACACACTTCGCGTTGAGGAACATCCGCACCTGGAAGGAGTCCACGCACCCCAGGATGAGGTCCGAGGCCTCGATCTCGCCCGCGAGGGCGTCGTACCCCTCCCCGTCCGTCACGTCGTGGGGGTGGGTCGTCACCTCCACGTCGGGGTTCGCGCGGTGGATGTAGGCCTTCATGGCGTCCACCTTCGGCATCCCGACCTGGGAGGGGTCGTAGATGAGGCGGTTGAGGTTCGCCTCCTCCAGGGTGTCGTAGTCCAGTAGGGCCAGATGGCCGACGCCGCACCGGGCGAGGATGTCCGCGGAGAGGGCGCCCAGGCCGCCGACGCCCACGATGGCGACCCGCTTGTCGACCAGGCCGGAGAAGTCGGCGAACTCGAAGAGCCGCAGGCGGGCGTAGCGCTCCGTCATATCCACCCCTTCGCCTTCATGTCATGGACCACGCTCCGGAGCCAGTAGGAGACCTCCCGCTTCAGGTAGAGGGCCATCCCCGCGTGGTCGTCCCACCAGTAGTCCTGCTCCATGTGCATGTCGCAAATCCGGAGGCCCAGGACGGGGTCGTCCAGCTTCCGGTCCGTGTAGTGCATCAGCTCGGGGATGCGGACCGCAGGGGGGGTGTGGGGGTAGGCGTCCTTGAGGACGAGCTCCAGGGTGAAGGCCTGGTCCGCCGCCCGGACCTCCCCCGTCCACCGGGTGGAATTGTGATCCCGGGCGTCCAGGGTGAACCACTCATTGCCCTCCAGGTAGCGCAGGTACTCGGAGAACTTCTGGAGGGCGTAGCGCTCCTCCTTCACCCGCGTGGGCCACGCGTCGTCCCGCGGGGAGGCGACCGTCGCGCATTGCAGGAAGTAGAAGAGGTCGTCCTCCCTAGCCATGGGCTCAACCGACGATGCTCGGATCGATGACGTGGATGTTGGTGCCGCTCTGGGCCACCTCGTCCACGGTGCCGCCCTCGATGGGGGAGCCCCCGGGGAACGTGGCGGTGAGGATGGAGGGGTCGCGCCCCTGGCGCTTCGCCGCCATGACCAGGGCCTCCTGGAACAGCATGGCGTTCGGCACCTTCAGGGAAACGACGGGCTTCTCGGGGTCCGAGATGAAGACGAACCGGAGGGTCGTGTGGGTCATGGGGGCACCTGAAGCGAAGTAAGCGGCGGGGTTTATTTAGGGGTTGTGGGGCCAGGACGCCGGGTGATTTCCAGGGCTCCGGGCCGCCGGAAAAAGGTATATCCAGCGCCGGGCCTGTGGAGGCCGTTCCGAAGGGATCGAAGATGGGGAAGGCCGCCGACGTCGAGATCCGGGACTTCCGGGACGCCGACTACCCGGGCCTGCAGGAGGTCTACAACGCCACCTACCCGGAGCACCGGGAGAGCCTGGAAGAGATGAAGCACTGGGACGAGACGTGGGACCACACGCGCTACGAGCGGCGGCGGTACGTCGCGGAGACCGCCGACGGGGAGATCGTGGCCTTCGGGGAGTGGGGGCACTCGCCGGCCGTCTTCCACCCGCGGAAGTTCTGGATCGAGGTGGACGTCCACCCCTCCCAGCGGCGTCGGGGGATCGGCACCCGCCTATGGAACCACGCGGTGCGCGCCCTCGATGAGTTCGACCCGCTGCAGCTCCGGGCGAACGCGCGGGAGACGAGTCCGGAGAGCATTCGATTCCTCGAGCGTCGGGGCTTCGTGGAGGTCATGCGAACCTGGGAGTCGGTGCTAGACCTCACGGCCTTCGACCCGTCGCCGTTCGGCCGGTACTTCGAGGGGCTGGAGGACATCGAGTTCACGACCCTCGCGGCGGAGGAGGGCAGCCGCCCGGACCTCCACGAGGCCCTCTACGAGCAGGAGACCTCCTTGATGAGCGACGTCCCCCTTCCCGGACCGTACACCCCCATCTCGTTCGAGATGTTCGAAGGATGGTTCGACGACCCAGGCTCCCTGCCGGACGGCTACTTCCTCGCGAAGGAGGGGGGCGACTACGTGGGGAAGTGCGTCCTCGTCGCCCAGATGGAGTCCGAGGGCGAGCTCACCCACGGCCTCACCGGCGTCGCCAAGACCCACCGGGGACGCGGCCTCGCCATGGCCCTGAAGGTGACCGCCCTCCAGTGGGCCAAGGAGCAGGGGTACACGCGGGTGCGGACCTGGAACGACTCCATGAACGTGGGCATCCTGGCCATCAACGAGAAACTGGGGTTTCAGCGCGAGCCTGCGTGGATCACCTACGTGAAGGAGCTGGGGGGCTCGGATGACGCATAGGCCCCTGCACGTGTATGCGGCGGGCACGCCGCGGGAGGTGGGCCTGGCCCACGGCCAGGCGGCCCGGGACCTCATCGAGGCGAACCTGCAGCTGTACTTCCACCGGTTCCAGAAGGAATGGGGGCTGCCCCGAGAGGAAATCCTCCGGCGGGCACGGATGTATGAAGCGGTGATCTGGGACCAAGAACCGGACTACGGCGACGCCCTGGAAGGGGTGGCGGAGGGCTCCGGCCTCCCCCTCGAAGACCTCATCGCCCTGAATGTCCGCTACGAGATCGTCTACAGCGAGCACACGAAGCTGGGGAAGGCCCAGCGGGGGGCCCCGCCGCCTGGCGAGTGCACGTCCTTCGCGGTCCTGCCCGAGCGCGCGGGCGGGCGCCTCGTCCTCGCCCAGAACTGGGACTGGATTCCCGGGATTCGCGGGCTCGTCCTGCAGACTCGCGTTCGCGACGGCCCGGAGGTTTTGGCCTTCACCGAGGCGGGCATCGTCGGCGGAAAGATCGGTCTGAACGAGCACCGCCTGGGCCTCCTCATCAACGGCCTCCTCTCGAACGAGGACGACTGGGAGCGGCTGGGGACGCCGTTCCACGTGCGGTGCTGGCGGGTGCTCCAATCGGAGACCGTGGACGAGGCCCGGGAACGCCTCGAAGGGTCCGCGGGGTCCTGCTCCGCGAACTTCCTCCTGGCCCAGTGGGGCGGGGGGGAGGCGGTCGCGGTGGACGTGGAGTCCTCCCCCGTGGGGACGGCGGAGCTGCGCCCGGAGGAGGGCGTGCTGACCCACACGAACCACTTCCACTGCGAGGCGGAGCTGGGCATCTGGCAGCCCCTCATCCTCGAGAAGACCTCCACCTTCGACCGCCACGACCGCATCGGGGCCCTCATGGCGGAGCGGTTGGGGAGCGGGACCTTCGACGCCGAGGCCGCCATCCAGCTTCTGAGCGACCACCACGGGCGGCCGAAGTCCCTCTGCCGCCACCAGGAGGACCTGGTGGACTGGCCGGAGGAGCAGCGGTACGAGACGGTGGCCTCCGTCGTCCTGGACCTGGACGCCCGGTCGATGCTCCTGGCCCCCGGTCCCCCCTGCGAGACGGAGTACCACCGGTATGCCCTGGAGAACGGAGGGTAGGTCGCCGCGGTGAGAACGGGAGAGGAAACCTTATCCCCGCCCCGCCGGGATGGGCCCCTCACGGGACGCCCGAGGTGATATCCCATGAGCTTCTGCCCGAATTGCGGGACCGGCCTGACCTACGTGGAGCAGCACAACGCCTGGTATTGCCAGCAGTGTCAGCAGTACGCCCCGCCGCCCGCGCAGCCCGCGGCGCCGGCGGCCCCCGCGGGGGGGAACGGCCTGTGGCACCAGAACCACTACCGGATTCGGAAGAAGGTCCTGACGGTGGGGAACAAGTACTGGATCGAGGACGGCGGGGGGACGGTCCTGGGCTTCAGCAAGCAGAAGCTCTTCCGGCTCAAGGAGGACATCCGCATCTTCACGGACGAAGGGATGAGCCAGGAGCTCTTCCGGGTGCACCAGCAACAGCTCGTGGACACCTGGGGCACCTTCGCGGTCTTCGACAGCGCGACGAACGCCTACCTGGGGGCGATCCGCCGGAAGATGATGGCCTCCATCATCCGGGACGAGTGGGAGGTGTACGACGCCCAGAACCAGCTCGTCGCGGGGATCTACGAGAAGGCCGGGAGGGGGTTGGCGCGGCGGTTGCTGCCGGGCGGGGCCCTCATCCCGGAGAAGCTGACGCTCACGTTCCAGGGGGCGCCCGTCGCGGAGATCGACCAGCAGTTCAAGGTCATCGGGGACATCTGGGACCTGAAGTGCATGAACCTCCCGCCCTACCTGGACCGCCGGGTGGTGCTGGGAGGGCTCCTGCTCATGGGGATGGTGGAGCGGGACAAGAAGTAGGCGGGACCCGCCGTGGTTAGAGTGGACCCAGCGGGATTTGAACCCGCGGCCTCCAGCTTGCGAAGCTGGCGATCTTCCAGGCTGATCTATGGGCCCGCACCCGCGGTGAGACCCGGCGGCGGTAAATAGGTTTCGCGATGGAGGTGGCCCCTTCCAGCCCCGAAAAAGCCCTTAAATAGACTGCGCCTATCTACACGTCCCCGCGGGCGTCCAGTCCGTGGTTGGTGGGGAATGGAGGAGTCGATTTGAGCCCGCGCATCCACTCGCGCCTACTGAGCGTATTGGTCGTTGTCACGCTGTCCTCCTCCGCGTTCGCGTTCTTCCCCGCGGCGACGGGCGACGTCACAGACGGCGTGGACGTGGCCCCCGCGGACGATTCCCTCGGTCCCGCGGCCCCCACCACGGAGGACCCGCAGACGATCGCGGGCCTCTATAAACTCGAGGCGGGCCTCCGAAGCCACCTCGACTCCAAGGAGACCGTCCGCGTCCTCATCGCGACCTACGACGTGGGCGCCCTCGGCGTGGCCCTGGGGGCGGGGGCGGTGGACGCCGCCGACCTCGGTGCCAAGGCCCCCGGCCTCGCGGTCCCCATGGTGGACCTCCAGGGCGTCCGCCTCAAGGAGATCGCCGCCCTGGACTCCACCGTCGCCATCATGGAGTGGCGGCCCCCGGAGCGGCAGGTCGTTGAGACCGTGGACACCTTCTCGAAGAAGGGCGTGCGCCCCAGCAACCTCAACTCCACCCTGAACCACCTGGCCCCCCAGGCGTGGGCCGCGGGGTGGACGGGCGACGGGGTGCGCATCTCCGTCATGGACGACGGGGTGGACTTCGCCCACCCGGACCTCATGGGGACCATGGCCCGGTTCAACTGGACGAACCTCCCCGCGAACATCCAGGCCGCGAAGCCCCACCTCCGGCACTACGACAACTGGCCCATGGCCTTCGACCCCTTCTCCATGTCCAGCTTCATGATGAACAACGGCGAGGCGGAGGGGACGTGGTACGGGAACACCACCTCCACGGACCGCAACGTCACCCACACCATCCGGATCGACGGCCGGAACGACTTCTGGGACGACGGGAGCGAGCTCGTCGCCACCGACCTCCGGGGGGACATCAACGTCGGCCAGCCGTCCCACCTGGGGAACGACTTCGACCTCGTCTCCCTGTACGCCACCCAGGACGCGGACTGGTGGTATTTCGGCTTCGACACCTTCACGAACCAGTCGGACGTGGCCTTCGGCCTCTACATCGACACGGACAACGTCACGGGGTCGGGCGGGGACGTGGACCCGCGAGCGGGGAGCCTCATCACCGCCGTGCCCGAGCACCGCCCGGAGTTCGTCGTCTACATCGACCACCTGGGCGGGCAGCCCCCGGGGCAGTACGACCGGAACGACACCGTGGAGAACGGGACGGTCTACACCTGGCTGGGCTCCGCCTGGGACGCCGGGGTGAACATCACGGAGTTCCCCATCAACGGGCAGATCAGCTACAGCGCCTGGGACTTCGAGGATGAGGAGGCGTTCCTGGAGTTCTCCCTGCCCAAGGCGTTCCTAGGGGACCCCCAGCAGCTCGCGGTGGAGCTGTTCACCGCGGGGGTGAACGCGTCCCACGCCCTGGACACCGCCTACTCCGACCCGAACGTGAACTTCCCAGCCCCCGACTGGACGCCGACGCCCACCCAGCTCTCCGCGTTCACCTACGTGGGGCGGGGCTTCTGGATCCACACCTACGTCCGCTCCGACGACACCGTCGCGGGGAAGCCGAACGTCCAGATGTCGTGGCCCCTGGAGTACCAGGTCACGGGGACCAGCAAGAGCGGCGGCTACTACTTCGGCGACCACCCGGACGACAACTACCCCCTCACCCGGATTCTCGTGGTGGACGAGGCGGTGGCGGGGGTGTACGACACCGTCTACGTGGACCTGGACCACAACCGGGACTTCACGAACGACAAGCCCCTGAAGAAGTACGGGAAGTACTGCGCGGACAAGCAGTGGCGGCCCGCGGACGACCCCGTGGCCTGCCCGGTCTACGACGAGACCTCGTGGCTGGACTTCTTCGACCCCGCCTCGGGGGTGACGTCCATCGACTACGCCCCGAACGGGACGTGGATTGCCACCGGGTCCAACGACCACCGGATCCTCCTGTGGGACGCCGCCTCCGGCGCCCAGGTCAACGAGTTCCACGCCCACCGCGGGCGGGTGACGTCCGTGGCCTGGGACCTTGCGGGGCTACGCCTCGCCGCGGGCTATGCCGACGCCTCCGGCCGCGGGCAGCACGCCGTGGTCGTGTGGAACTGGGACGGCACGGTGGCCGCCACGTTCACCGAGAGCGACGGCGGGCACACCGCGGGGGTCACCGCCGTGGCGTGGGACCCCGTCGGGGCGAACAACCGCCTCGTCTCCGCGTCGATGGACGGCACCGCGAAGGTCTGGAACGTCGGAACGGGCCTCGTGGCCACCCTCACCGGACACACGGCCGCCGTCGGGACCGCGGACTGGGGCGCCAACGGCATCGCCACCGGCTCTGACGACGGGACCGTGCGCCTCTGGGACGCCTCGTGGACCGAGGCGGACTCGGTGGCCCACGGCACGCCCCTCAACGCCATCGCGTTCAGCCCGAACGGGACGTGGCTCGCCTACGGCGACCGGGCGGGGCTCCTGAGCGTGTGGGACGTGGTCCTGGACGCCTGGAGCACCTGGTCCATCCCCGAGCACCAGACCCTCCCGATCACCTCCGTATCCTGGTCCCCCGTGGCCTCCCAGCTCCTCACCACCTCCACGTGGGACGAGGAGACGAACAACTTCGTCCTCGCCCGGTGGACGGTCAACAACTACAACGACTTCTTCGTCACCGGCTCCAAGACGGGGCAGGCGGCCCACGAGGCCAGCGTGTTCTCCGGGACCTGGTCCACCGACGGCCTCTCCGTCGTCTCCGGCGGGGAGGAGGCCCGGGCGCGGCGGTGGACGAGCGCCACCCTCTCCCTGGAGGGAGACTACAAGGGCCACGCCCTGGGGTCCACCGACTACACGTGGTACCTCACGGGCGACGGCGTCCCGGACGTCTCCGGCGGGATCATCTACTTCATCGCGCAGAACGAGTGGGACTTCGGCAGCGGGACCCTGGAGCAGGTGCCCATCCCCTACTCGGACGTGTGGATCGCCCGCCAGCCGGCCGTGCTGGACCTGCAGAACATCATCCCCGCCAACGGGACCGTCGTCGCCTTCATGGGCGCCCTGGACCTGGACCAGGGCCACGGCACCCTCGTCGCGTCGAGCCTCGTGGGGCGCGGCCAGTCCACCTACTTCGACGAGGGGACCATGGACGTCCCCACGGTGGGCCACGTCATCGGGTTCGCCCCTGACGCCCTCCTCGTGCCCGTGGCGAACGTCTACGCCACGAACTTCTACGACGGCTGGTACTTCTCGGTGGAGGGCTACGACGGCACCCCGAACACGGGGGACGAGGCCCACATCATCTCGAACTCCTTCGGCTTCTCCGGGACCTACCACGACGGGTGGGACTTCAACGCCCGGTTCCTGGACTACCTGGTGAACGACCACGCGGACGGGAACGTGACGATCACGGTGTCCTCGGGGAACTCCGGGTGGGGGTACGGGACGGTGTCCACCCCCGCGGCGTCCCCCGCGGTCATCACCGTCGGCGCGGCCACGGACTTCTTCTACCGCCACCTCTCGGGGCTGGAACGGGGCCTCAACCCGACGTTCGGGGAGGTCACCCCGGAGTCCTCCCGCGGGCCCACGGCCCAGGGGATGCCGGACCCGGACGTGGTGGCGAACGGCCGCATGGCCTTCGGGTCTGTCGCCCTGAACCAGGTGGACTACCGCCCCTACAACGGCTACGAGGCCACGAACCTCTGGGCGGGGACGTCCCTGGCCTCGCCGGGGGCTGCGGGGATGCTCGCCCTGGCCTTCCAGGCGTACAAGGAGGCCAACGGGGCGTTCCCCAACGCGAGCGTCGCCAGGAGCCTCCTCATGAGCGGGGCGGACAATCTGAAGTACGACCCGCTGGTCCAGGGGGCGGGGCGGGTGAACGCCCTCCGCACCGCGCAGTTGGCGGCCGGGCAGGACGGCTTCCTCGTGGCGCCGAACCTGTGGAACCCCGGGGACTACCAGGGCACCCGGTACGAGTCGTTCGCCCACCTCATGGACCCGGGGGACAGCGCCCAGGAGACCTTCACCGTCACGAACGTCGCCCCGGCGCCGGACACCCTCACCCTCACGGACGCGGTCTTCCAGAAGACCTCCGAGGTGAACTTCACCTTCCAGACCCAGACGGACCTCCCCAACGACCCCGCCCACTGGTTCCTCATCCTCCACGGCCTCCCCCTGGCCCTGACGGGGACGGGGGTGTACGACAAGAATTACCAGAAGGTCGCGGCCATCGACGAGGGTGAGTGGCTGAACGCGGACCTCCTGCGGATCAGCTACCGGGTTCCCATCGGCGACCTGGATCCCGACGGCGACGGGAACACGAACTACTCCTACTTCCTCGAGGTCATGGACTGGTCCGAGGACGACTGGACGATGTTCCCGCCGGAGCCGAACACGGGGGCCTTCAGCGACCTGAACCGCCGCCTCATCGTGTTCCCCGACGCGAACGTGTGGGAGGGGCGCATCCACGACCCCGCGGGGCGGACCCACGACGGGTTGGCGATGGGCGTCCGGGCGGGCATCCAGCCGGGGAAGCCCGGGGCCGCGGGGATCAACTTCCTGGTGACCCTGGAGTTCTACCAGAAGGCGGACTGGAACTGGCTGAGCCTCAGCACGGGCTCTCTGTCCCTGGCGGGCGGGGAGACGCAGACCTTCACCTCGACGGTGGACGTCCCCGCGGGGACCCCCATCGGCGGCTACGAGGGGGCCATCTACATCCAGGGCGACCCCGCCACCGCCTCCGCCACTCGGTCGATCCAGGTGCCCTTCTTCGCCAGCTGGGTGTCCGCGGACCACCAGGACATCTCCGCCCTCACGGTCCTCAGGAACGGCGTCCCCCAGACGGCGGGGGTGGACTACCTGGAGTACCTGGCCGCCGGGATGGTCAACTTCACCGCCCCGCTGAACCCCGGCGACGTGGTGCAGATGGACTACACCTACGCGAACACCACGACGATTCCCGTGGTGATCAACGTCCCCTCGAACCAAGTGGAGTTCGGCTTCGGGCAGGACGCGCCGGGGCAGGACGACCTGTTCCGGAACCGCGTCGTGGGGGGCTTCGGGCAGGGCACCCAATCCGGGGACTGGCGGTTCTACTTCGTGGACGTCCCCGACCAAGGGCAGTTCTCCATCGAGAGCGGCTCGAAGTTCTTCCTGGACCTCCAGTGGGACCTGGACATGACGGACATCAACGGGTACGCGTTCGGGCCGGGGGCGGTGCCCATCGCCGCGGGCCTCACCGCGGGGGCGTTCCCCCAGAGCCGGTACGGGCCCTACCTGCTGTACACGACCAACGGCGGCTCCGAGGAGACGGCCACGTTCTTCACGACCACGGGCGGGCCGGAGGAGATCGTGGCCCCGGGCCTCGTGGGGGGCCTGAACGTCCTGGCGATCCAGAACGTCCTGATGAACGGGACCTACGCGTCGGAGGCCGTCTCCGGGCAGGTGGGGAGCATGCGCGTGAACCCGCCGGAGATCAAGGTGGTGACGAACGAGCTCTCCGGGTCCCGGGATGTCCTCCTGTACTCCAGCGTGCCGTGGCCCGGCATCGGGAGCGTCTCCGCGGGGCCGTCCGCCCCGGAGGAGTTCCTCGACGTCCCCATCCAGCAGGACGTCATCGAGGGCGGCACCTTCATCGACCTCCTCGTGGGCGGCTCCTACACGAAGGTCGTCAACGTGGAGCCCAGCGCCCTCATCTTCGACGTCCACATCACCTCGAACCCCGGGGACCCGCCGGAGGGGACGGCGGAGCCCTGCGACGACCTGGACCTGGCCCTGTTCCTCGACGGGAAAGGGCCGGACAACGTGCCGGACGGCGCGGCCCAGGTGGAGGAGTTCGTCGTCTACGACGCGGACGCCGACGCGGACGAGCACATCCGCCTCATCAAGCCGACGGTGCAGGACGACCCGGACACGCCCGAGGTCAACGAGGGCGTCGTCGGGGCGCCGTACATCATCAAGGTCCTCGGGTTCACGTGCCCCAAGGGCTTCGGGACCTTCAACATGGACCTCACCCTGGTGCAGGGGGAGGGCTTCACGGTGGCGGGGACGACCGCCGCCCTCATCCCCGCGTGGAACGTGAGCACCGTCACCCTGCAGTGGAACCTGGACGGGAGCACCCCCGACGGGGAGCTCCTGGGGGCGCTCTACGTGGGCCCGGAGAAGGCCCCCCTCACCCTCCTGATCCCCGTGGAGCTGGCCGTCGACCGGGTCGCGCCGGTGATCGAGGGCTTCAGCCTGAACACCGCCCCGGGCCTCCAGATCGAGAACGCGACGCAGCTGCGGACGAACGATCCCATGCCCCGGGTGGCCATCTCGTTCAGCGACGCGGAGCGCGGCGAGCTTTCGTACGACTCCGTCCGGCTGTGGCTGGACGGCCAGGACATGACCCCCCAGGCGGAGGTCGTCATCCCGTTCGGCCTGAACGCGGAGGAGAAGCTCGGGTACTGGCAGGGGGCGGTGACCTTCGGCGTGCCCGCGCCCCTCCCGGACGGCCCCCACTTCCTCACGGTCGCCGTGGGGGACGAGGGGGGGAACGTCGCGTCCCAGAGCTTCGTCGTCGTCATCGACACCCAGTCCCCGCCCCTGACCCTGGACGACCCGGACGTGAGCTTCACGAACCAGGGGACCCACGCCATCACGGGTGCGTCGCGGCCCGGAAGCACCGTGGAGATCCCCGGCGGGACCGTGGAGATGGAGGCGGACGGGACCTTCCGGGCGACGGTCACCCTGGCGGAGGGCGCGAACGTGTTCGAGGTGCGGTCCGTCCCGTGGTACTCCGTGGACGGGTCGGGGAACCCCGTGCCTGCCAACGTGGCCACGGTGGAGAAGACCATCGTCTACGACGCCCTCGCGCCGGCCTTCGACCAGGCCCTCATCCAGGGGCCGAACCCCACCCGCACGGCGACCGCCCCGGTGACGGGGCGGGTGTCGGACCTCATCGCGGCGGGGACGCCGTGGGACCCGACGACGCTGGCGGTGACGGTGGCCGGTCGCGCGGTGGCCGTGAACGCGGACGGCTCATTCGAGACCCTCGTGCCGCTGGTGGAAGGACCGAACGTCATCCCGTTGACGGCGACGGACCTCGCGGGGAACACCGCGTCGGTGAACCGGACCGTGATCCTGGACACCTTGGCGCCGAGCCTTTCGCTGGAGGCTGTGCCGGAGACGACGAATCGGAGGACCCTCACGATCGAAGGGCAGACGGAGCTGTCGGCGGTCCTCACCCTGAACGGCGGGCTCGTGGTGACGGCGGCGGGCGCCTTCACCGTGGACGTGGAGCTCAGCCGGGGGGCGAACGTCCTGGTGGTCGCGGCGGAGGACGTGGCGGGGAACCGGGTGGAGCGCCGCCTCGTCGTGGAGTACCGCCCGGAGGCGGGGCCGGACCTCCTGCTGTGGGTGCTCGCGCCGCTGCTCCTTGTGGTCGGGCTGCTCCTGGGATTCTTCGTGGGGCCGCGGGTCCTCGGGCCGCGGGGCCCTGAGGAGGAGGAACCGGAGGAGGCGGAGCCCGAGGAACTCCCGGAGGAGGACGAGCGGATCGCGCGGCTGCGGGAGGCCTACGAGTCCGGGAGGATCACCGAGGAGGTGTACGAGGAGAACCTGGCCCGCCTCGCGGGGGAAGCCCCGGAGGAAGAAGCTCCGGCGGAAGAGGAGGAGATCCCGCCCGAAGAGGAGGAGGAGGAACCTCCGGAAGAGGACCAGCGCCCGCCCGAAGAGGAAGAGGCGATCGCGCCGGAGGAAGAGGAGATTCCCGAAGAGGCGGTCCCGGCCGAGGAGGACCCCTTGGCCCGGCTGGAGGCCGCCTTCGCCGCCGGCAGGATTTCGCGGGAGGTCTACGAGCAGAACCGGGCACGGCTGACGGGGGCCCCTCCCGCGGAGGAGGAAGCGGCCGAGGAGGAACTCGAGGAGCCTCCCGAGGAAGTGGAGGAGCCCCTCGCAACGGAGGACCAAGTCACCCGGCTCCAAAGGGCCTTCGAGGCGGGGAGGATCTCCGAGGCGGTGTACCGCGAGAACCTCGCCCGCATCGGCGTCGAGGCCCCGGAGGAGCCCGAGGAAGAGGCCGTGGAACCCGAAGAGGAGGTCCCGGAAGAGGACGAGCGAGTGCTCCGGGTTCAGCGGGCCTACGAGGCGGGCAAGATCTCCCGGGACGTGTACGAGAAGAACCTGGCCTTGATGGGCTTCGAGGTCCCCGAGGAGGCGGTCGACCTGGGGCCGCTGACGCGGCTTGCCGAGGCGTTCGCGGCGGGTCGGGTCTCGGGGGACCTGTTCACCCAGAACCTGGGCCGCCTGGAGCTCCCTGACGCGGAGTTGCCCAACAAAGTCGAGAGGCTCTCCGCGGCGTACGAGGCGGGGAAGATCTCCGAGACGGTGTTCCGCGAGAACGTGAAGCGGCTCCTCAAGTAGCCTCGCTCGCCAGGGCATCGAAGCCCCTCGGCCCTGGCCGACCCTCCAGGGCGGCACCGAAGCGTTATATAACGGCCCCCGCGTAGTTCGCCCACCCTCCCGGAGACCCTCCATGGCGCTGCGCCTGTACAACACGAAATCACGGGAGCTCGAGGCTTTCGAACCGCTGGACCCGCCGGAGGTGCGGATGTATGTTTGCGGGCCCACGGTCTACGACTACGCCCACGTGGGCCACGCCCGGTCCTACGTCGCCTACGACGTACTGCGCCGGTACCTGGACTACAAGGGGCATCGGGTGCGGTTCGTGGAGAACATCACGGACGTGGAAGACTCCATCACCGTCCGGGCGCAGGAACTGGCGACCACGCCCGCGGATGTGGCCGAGCGGTTCACGGAGGCCTACCTGGAGGACATGGACCGCCTCAACGTCCTCCGGGCGGACGCCTATCCCCGCGTCACGGAGCACATCCCGCAGATCCTGGACATCGTCGAGGCCCTCGTGGAGCACGACTGCGCCTACGCGGTGGACGGGGACGTCTTCTTCCGGGTCTCCAAGTCCCCGGGTTATGGCCGCCTGAGCCACCAGAGTTTCGAAGACATCGTCGTGGATGAGGACACGGCCTCCGGCGGGCGGGAGAACCCGCTGGACTTCGTCGTGTGGCGGAGGGCGAAGGATGGGGAGCCCGGATGGGAGAGCCCCTGGGGCGTGGGCCGCCCCGGCTGGCACATCGAGTGCTACGTGATGGCCACGGAGCACCTGGGCCCCCACCTGGACATCCACGGAGGCGGCCTGGACCTCATCTTCCCCCATCACGAGAGCGAGTCGTTCATCGCCCACGTCTGCGGGGAGGGGGACTTCGCCCGCCTCTGGGTCCATAACGGCCACGTCACCCAGCAGCGTCAGAAGATGTCCAAGTCCAAGGGGAACTACGCCACGATCCGGGACGCGCTCCAGCGGGCGGACGGGGAGGCCCTCCGGCTCTACCTGCTGCAGAGCCATTACCGCGAGGCCTTGGAGTTCCAGTGGGACGGCCTGGAGGCGGCGGAGAAGACCCTCGCGTCCTGGCGGGAGACCGCGGACCGGCTGCGGGCGCATCCGCCCTCTGGACCCGACGCCGGACCCTTCCCGGCGGCGGAGGACTTCCTGGCGGCGTTCGAGGCCGCCATGGACGACGATCTGGACACCCCGAGGGCCCTCGGTCACCTGGAAACCTTCCTGGACCGCCTCGCAACGAAGTGGGAGGGACTCGACGCCCCGGAGCGCGCCGCCGCCCTGGGCGCCCTGGACGCCGCCTCGGGCGTCTTGGGCCTCCTCCAGTGACCCCGGGTCCAGAACCCGAAGCTTCATATTGAGAAGGCGTGTTGAGCGCCCCGCCACAGGAGAGCTGATTCCCTGGTCGAGTTCAAAGCCGTCATCGCAGACCCGAAGAGCGGGAAGTCCTACAACGCCCCCGTGACCGGCCCCCAGGCGAACTCCCTCATCGGGAAGCGCATCGGGGAGCAGGTCGACGGCATCTTCGTGGGCCTCCCCGGGTACAAGCTCGTCATCACGGGCGGGAGCGACAAGGACGGGTTCCCCATGCGCCCAGAGATCCCCGGCGGCCGCCGCAAGAAGGTGCTGGTGACGGAGGGCGTCGGCTTCCGCACGACGGAGAAGGGGGTGCGCCGCCGGCGCAACCTCCGCGGGAACGCCATCACCCCCGACACCCTTCAGCTGAACCTGAAGGTGGTCTCGCGCGGACCGAAGGCCATCGAGGACGCCCTGGCTGAAGGGGAGGGTGCATGAAGGTCCCGGACCAGCCGGAGATCAACATCGGCCTCGTGGGGCACGTGGACCACGGGAAGACCACCCTCACCCAGCGCCTCACGGGGGAGTGGACGGACCGCCACTCGGAGGAACTGAAGCGCGGCATCTCCATCCGCCTCGGCTACGCGGACGCCGCCGTCTACAAGTGCCCGGACTGCCCGGAGCCCCAGTGCTACTCCGTCAAGGAGACCTGCCCGAACTGCGAGAAGAAGGGGGAGTTCCTGCGGGCCGTGAGCTTCGTGGACTCCCCGGGGCACGAGACCCTCATGGCCACGATGCTCTCGGGGGCCTCCCTGATGAACGGGGCCCTCCTGCTGATCGCCTCGACCGAGCCGTGCCCCCAGCCACAGACGCGGGAGCACCTCATGGGCCTCGAGATCAGCGGGGTGGAGAACCTCGTCGTGGTCCAGAGCAAGATCGACATCGTCAGCGACGCGGACGCGGGGGAGAACCACGAGCAGATCGTGGCGTTCCTGAAGGAGACCCCGTGGGGCGACGCCCCCGTCATCCCCGTGTCCGCTCACCACGAGGTGAACCTGGACTTCCTGCTCATGGCGATCGAGCACCGCATGCCCACGCCGGAACTGCGGGCGGACGCCCCCGCGCGGATGTTCGTCGCCCGGTCCTTCGACGTGAACAAGCCCGGCATCCCGCCGGAGAAGATCCGGGGGGGCGTCGTGGGCGGGAGCCTCATCCAGGGGAAGGTGGAGGTCGGCGACGACCTGGAGATCTGCCCGGGGCGGGAGGTGGAGGCCGCAGGGGCGAAGCACTGGGAGAACCTCCACAGCGAGGTCACGTCCTTGTTCTCCGGCGGGGAGGACCGGAAGGAGGGGCGGCCAGGCGGTCTGTTGGCCATCGGCACGCAGCTGGACCCGTCCCTGACGAAATCGGACGCCCTCCGGGGCCGCGTGGCGGGGCAGGCGGGGGCGCTCCCGGAAGCCTTGGACGGGCTGACGATGGACCTGGAGCTCATGGACCGGGTCGTGGGCGCCGCGGAGGAGCTCGCCGTGGAGGACGTGAAGTCCAACGAGCCCCTCATGCTGAACGTGGGGACGGCGACCACGGTCGGGGTGGTGCGGAGCAGCCGGAACCACACCGCGGACGTCGCCCTGAAGATTCCCGTCTGCGCGGAGCCAGGGCAACGGGCCGCGGTGAGCCGACGCATCGGGGGGAAGTGGCGCCTCATCGGACACGGGACCATCCAGTAGCCGCCCCCCGAGGGGCTCCCAGAACCGATAGTGATTCCGTGCAGCATAGCCTTATGAATCCAGGTCAGGATGGTATCCCCGGAGACGGGTAGCGGTAAGACCGCTCTCTCCAGCACGCACGTCACCGATCGACTGTGCTCCGAAAACGCAAACCCGAGGCGGCGCGCGCCAGGAAGAAACCCGGCCACGGCCGGGCGGTAATTGCCTGACCGTCTCCCCTTCTCCCCCTCACGGGGCCGGTTCGACTTCGAAGAGGCACCGACGCTCGCCCTGGACGCGGCAGGCGGTCTCCACCCCACGGACGGCGTCGTCCCCCGCCAGGTGGATCATGAACCCGGCGATCACCCCGCGGGAGTAGTCGCACACGGGGGCCGGGGCGTTCCCGTTGTTCTCCGTCACCGCGAAGGCCTCGAAGGCCATGGGGCGGTCGCAGCTCACACGGGCGGTGCGGCGGCCGAAGTTCACTTGGTTCACGCGGAACCCGCCGAACCCCGCGCGAGTGAACGCGGCGACGGCCTTCCGGAAACCCACGCTGTCCCGGGAGAGGATGCCCTGCTCCAGCGCGCTGTCCACGAAGACCTTCGCCCCCTGGATGCCCGCCTCGTAGAGGACCTCGCCGGCGGAGGGGCCCATGCACTTCGCCATGGCCTCCTTGATCGCGTGGAAGCCGCCGACGATCTCGATGAGGCACATGCGGGTGCCGCCCACGAGGATGGCGCCCTCCGGGCCGACCTGAAGAATGTCCTGGGGCTGGATGCCGTTGCCGCGCAGAGGCACGTGGATCTGCCTCCTCCCCTCGCCCGCGGCGTCGCCGGAGAGGGCCCCCCGCGGCCGCGAAGCGAGGAGCGACAATGCGGGGAGGATATAAAACTGCCCCTGCTGGCCCTATGCCGGGGCATACCTGGCGATACCTGGATATAGCGAGGGCGTCATCGGCAGCCGGGGCCCGCCTTGCGCGTTCTGAAGCGGCACGAGCGGACGGGAGAGATGAAGCTCCTGGTCCAGAACATGGACGACCTGTGGCACCTCCACAACGTCATCGAGGTGGGGGACCTCGTCCGGGCGAAGACCTACCGGAGGGAGGAGGCGGCGCGGGACAGATTGCGGGCCGAGCGGCGGGCGAAGAAGCGCATGCGTCTCGGGATCCGCGTGGAACGGGTGGAGTTCCACGAGTTCGCCGAGTGGCTGCGGGTGCACGGGCTCATCGAGGAGGGCCCGCAGGACCTGGGGTCCCACCACACCCTGAACGTGCAGCCGGGGGAGGCCTTGGAGATCGTCAAGGCCTGGAAGGGACACCAGCTGGCGCGGGTGCAGCGGGCGGTGGAGGGGACGCGGGAGCCCTTGGTCACCTTGGTGGCGCTGGACTACGAGGAGGCCACCGCGGCCCAGATCCTCCCCTACGGGGTGCGGGAGCTGGCGAGCCTCAAGTCGGGCGGAACCGGGAAGCGGCACCCGCAGAAAGGGGAGAAGGAGGCCTATTACGGCGAGCTCGTGGGGGTCCTGAGGAACGCACCGAAGAGCGAGGTTCTCCTCATCATCGGCCCCGGGTTCGCGAAGGAGGAATTCATGGCCTTCGGGCGGGAGCGAGCGCCGGAGCTGTTCCGGGAGGCGCAGGTCCATGGGACGGGGCACGCGGGGATGACCGGGGTGCAAGAGGCTCTGAAGGGCGGGATCAGCGCGTCCGTCCTCCAGGACAGCCGCGTGGCGGAGGAGACGCGCCTCGTGGAGGAAGCGCTGAAGCGGATCAGCACGGGGGAGCCGGTGGCCTACGGGGTGGATGAAGTGACGCGGGCCATCGAGGCGGGTGCGGTGGAGAACCTGCTCGTGTCGGACGCTCGGCTGCGGGGCGCGGAGGTGGACGGGCTCATGGTCGCGGCGGAGGCGGTACGGGGCGCGGTCACCGTGGTGAGCGCGATGCACGAGGGGGGGAAGAAGCTGGAGTCGTTGGGTGGGGTCGCCGCCCTGCTACGGTTCACGGTGTAGGCCCAGGCCCCCTTCCTGGGTGGCGAACGGGCAGTGACCCGCTTGATGCCCTTCTCCGTGGGCACCGATTCCTAGAGAGTGTAAGAGCGAGGATAACGCTAGGCGGCAACCTTCACCATAATCATGGACCTCAGCAGATCCCGGAATTCCTTCTCGCGCTCAAGGTATTGCTCGAAATCCTTGTCCCCCATGGAGATCAAGTTCGCGAAGTGGGTGGCGGTCTGCTGGGCATTGAAATCCACATCCTCCAGCTCCGTCACTCTCGTCTCCAGCTCCCGGTCGCCGCCGTGCCCCTTGCTCTGCTTCAGTTTGACGAGCTTGGACACCGTCTGATCGTCCAGGTGGATCTCCAACCCGGCCTTCTGTAGGACCTCCAGTGCACCTCGGAACTCCTGCTCGACGAACTCCTCGCCCCCGCTCTCCCCATAGGAGCACGAGAAGACCTCTGCCGTGGCCTGGTAGTACGTTTCGATGAAGTGGCCCACACGCTCTTCTCGGGCAACCTCGACAATGTCCGCCTCTCGCAACTTCTTGATGTGATGATAGATTGCCTGGGGCGTCTTGTCCAGTGCGTCCGCGATCTGACTCGCGGACATTTCCTTCGCTCGGAGGAGGAACACGATCTGCCGGCGAGTCTTGTCGCCCAGAAGCTGAAAGGCCTCGGGGTCTCGGATTACCTTGTACTGTTTCATCTCCGTCTCACCAACTAGGTCTATACTTCAATCACTATAAGAGTGTTTTTATTGACCAAACGAAGGCTTTATTTACTACCACGTGTATTAGCCAAACAGAAGTTTGGGTGGAGAAAACATGAGCTACAAAAAAGGAAGGAGTGGCTTGGGTTCCCCAAACATCTGTGGAAGAATCGGAAAAGGGAGGTGATGGCGATGTGGTCATGGTATCTGAGAGCGGGACGGCACGAGAAGGCTAGTGAGGAGACCCCACTGGCTAGATACGCCAGTCTGGAGTACGGCCCCGGCAACGGCGAGTGGCTGGAAGCGGAGGTCCGCTCCCGACGGGAGTCGGTCACCAAGATCCGCGGCAGTGGCACAGGTCGAGACGGGCGTCGGGTTCCTGCCTTTCGGCGGGCGACGAGGAAGACTCCGCAGCTGTCGGCGGTGGATCAGGCGGAATCCAACTGGCGACTTCCAACGCACGCATCCCCCCAGACGTCACCCAAGATTCGGGGCGTAACGCCGACGAGTCACGGGCCCAATGTCCCAGCAACACCCTGCGCACACGGGGCTGGGAAGTACCTCGGCAGGAACATGGGGGCGACCTATCGCCGCTGCGGACGGTGCGGCGCAGTCACGGTCCAGCAAAGGGACAAGACCTCGACGCTCCTAGGTAGGAAGCGCAGAGGAGTCTCCAAGGCCGTGGAGGCGGGACGTGCAGCCGCCACTCAATCCGCTGTCCTCTGAGTGAGAGACGGATGGTGTGCAGGTTGGCAGAAGCCCTGGCCAGGGCAAGACCACCGACGGGCAACCGGCACGAGACGCCATAGGGCGAGGATCTACGACCCTGAAGCACCAGGCTCCGCGACCTTGTCCCGCCCTCCCCTCCGACCACGACGGTTGGAGAATGAACACCCTATGGACAGTGAGGAAAGTGAAGCGGTCAGTCCGCCGCAGCGTCATGCCCGACCGTGGGACTCCCCCCGCTTCACCGCCGTCGCCACGAGGTGCGCTACCCGCAGAGGCTCGGGCACCACCCCCCGCACCGTGGACCGACGGATGGCCCACTCTGCCTCCTGAGGTTCGATGCCGACGCACTGCACGTAGAGGGGGTTGTGGCTCGTCTCCACTTCCCGCAACGGATGGCGGGTCAGCCGCTCCAACCGCGTCTCCCAGTCCTCGAACTTCGCCTTGAGAGCAGTCTCGATGGCCCCCATGTCGGGCGCCCTCCGCGTCACCGTCGCCACGGGCAGGGCCAGGGCTTCTGCGAGCGCGTCCACGTCGACCACGTTGAAGCCGCCAACGGCGCCCCCATCCAGCAGGACAAGAGAGGCGCCCTCCGCAAACTTCGACCCCCCGACCATCGCCGCGATCCGCTCCGTGGCGTCGTCCCCGTCCACCGTCGCGGTGCCGACCAGGACGCCCTCCAAGTACGCGGGCAGCCGCACCACGGCCCCCGCCAGGATCACCTGCTCTTCCTCGAACGTGAAGGGGGAGTCGTCCACCCCCACGACCCGCGACTGGGGCTTCATCTCACACCAGCTTCAAGTGTCCCGTGACGCCGTCGATCACGCTCTCCGGCGCGGGCCCGATGCCCAGGCACGTCACCGTCCCCGGCGGGATCTCCGTGAGCCCCGCGTCCGTGATGAACACCGTCACGAGTCCGAGACCCTCCGCCACGACCTGGAGGTTCTTGAGCTCCTTCAGGTCCTCCGCCCGGAGGACGACCTTCTTCTGCCCCTCCTGGTACCACAGCTGGAACCACCGGTCCCGCACCCCCCGGGCCTTCATGGAGCAGGCGAGGGAGGCGTGGGCCACCTGCACCGCGAGCTTCCCCGCGGAGAGCTTCAGGTCCTCCCGCACCACGACGACGAGCTTGTATTGCGTGGACATCCCTCAGTAGAGCTCCCCGGCCCGCTCCTCCTCCAGCTTCCGGAGGGCCTCGTCCGTCGCCTTCAGGGCCGCCAACGTCTCCTTCCGCTTCCCCTCGTAGTGGGCCTGCATGTCCGGGGAGGACGTGCGGATTCGCCGCTCGTAGTCACGGAGCTTCCGCCGTAGGGTCTCCCGCTCCCGTGCGAGCTCCTTGAACTTCAGGATGACGTCCTTCTCACCGGGGAACTGGACCATGACGGAGGCGGGGTCCCGCGGAGGCAGGCGGACGAGGGCGGGGTGGAGGCGACCGAGGATGGGGTAGGCCCCGCGGAGCCAGCCCGCCAGGAACAGGACGGCGGAGATGACCAGGAGGCCCGCCCAGATGAAGGGGGCGGTGAAGTAGCCCAGGCCGGTGTCCGGCTGCTGGCCCAGGGAGTTCAGGGTGAACCCCATGAGGATCACGAGGACGACGCTGAGGACGATGCCCAGGGCGATGCGGTACAGCTCGTCGTACTTCGTGTCCAGCTCGCCCTTCCGAGGGAACATGGCGTTCACGAGGAGGAACCCGGGGACGAAGAACCACATGGGGATGGCGACGAGGAGATGGAGCATCGGGCTTCGAAGTGGCCAGGGGCTATTTAACTTTCGACGGGGGCGTTCTCAGGCATCCAGGGCGTCGTAGGCGCGCCCGCCCCGATGGACGGCGCGGACCAGGAGGTACGCGGCAAGGTCCGCCGCCAGGATCGCGGCGAGGATGCCCAGCACCGGGTCGCCCTCGTAGGCGACGGACGGCACGATCACGAACAGGGCGTCCAGGACGAGGATCAGGAGGAGGACGTTGTACATCGTGATGGAGTCCGGCAACCCGCCGGTGGCCTTCTCGAAGTTCGGATAGCGGGTGCCGCCCCAGACGCCGACGGCGAGGTTCAGGAAGATGAGGGTGACCGCGGAGGTCCCGATGAAGAGGGTGGCGCCGAGGCCGAAGCCCCCCAGGATCGGGAGGGGGAGGGCCACCGCCAGCAGGATGAGGGGCGTCGTCGCGAGGAGGGCCGCGGCCTTCCCGGCGATCACGGTGCGCCCCTCCACGGGGACGGAGCGCATCACCCACAGGGAGTCCAGCTCCTTCCCCACGGCGCCTAGGCCGCCGATGGCGCAGTGGACGCCCGTGGCGACGTAGAGGGAGATGAACACGATGAAGGGGTAGGCGCGGCGGGCGTAGGCGGGGCCCAGCTCGTCCAGGGGGCCGAGCCGCCACCACAGGACCAGGATGGCGGCGCCGAGGAGCACGGTGGTCACCGCGGACACGACGAACTCCCGCTTCCGGAGGGACACGGTCAGCTCCTTCCGCAGCACCGCGCCCAGCCGGCCGTTGGCGGGGACGACCCGGCGCGCCCGCTCCCGCCGCCGCACCCGGCCGGAGGCGGCGGTCTGGAAGTTCCAGGCCTCCGTCAGCCACCGGGAGGAAACCACGGCGGCGCCGAGGCCGTAGGCCGCCAGGGCCACGAGCGGCGGGAACGCGGTCTCCGGCGGGAGGTCGCCGTCGATGAGGACGAACCAGAGGCCCGCGAGGATGGG
>CAYFXO010000002.1:0-7291 GCA_964347125.1 uncultured Methanomassiliicoccales archaeon
AGCGTGGGCTCCATGCTGTGTCCGCGCACTCGGTAGCGTCCGAGGAGGATCGGCCGGACCACCGCAGGGCCTCCGCGTGGGGCCTCAGTGGGCCCCGGCCCACATCCCCTGCTCCATTGTAGCCCCGCTCAGGGGCTTGTCCTTGCCCGCGGCCTTCTCCGCGTCCTCGAACATGTGGGCGATGCCGTGGACGGCGTCCTCCAACGCCTCCGCAGCCTCCATGTTCACCTCCCGCTTGTTGCGGGAGCACAGCTTCGCGGCCTTCCAGAAGGCCTCGTGGAGGTCCGGGAACGTCTCCAGGTGGGTCTCATTGAAGTAGTCCGTCCAGAGGATGAGCAGCTCGTTCTTGCAGAGCTTCGCGTGCTCCTCCTTCGTGGCGATGTACCGGCCCAGGGTGTTGTGGTAGGCCAGCTTCTCCTCCAGCTTCGAGTCGTGGGTGGGATGGGGCAGGGCCACCATCTTCTGGACCATGGTCTTCACCGTCCGGGCCGCCAGGCCCGCCGGGAAGGCGTCGTAGAGCCCGCAGGGCACGTCGCAGTGGGCGTCCGCCGCCCGCGGCTCGCTCTTCCGGTCCAAGGCCCGCGCCAACGTCGCGATGGGTTTCGCTACTAGCTTCATGTCGCTCCCCGGGGCGGCGAAGGGGGGCGACGTAATTAACCTTGGCCAAATCCCGGGCGGGAGGGGGAGGGGATCAGTCCCACTTCTCGATGTGCACCCGCTCCTTGGGGACCCCCAGGTCCTCGCACAGCTGCTTCGTCCCCTCCACCATGTTGTGGAGCCCGCAGATGTAGACCGTGCGGTCCGGCAGGTCCGGGATCTCGTTCTCCAGGACCTTCTGCACGTAGCCCACGCGCCCCTTCCAGTCCTCCGTCTCCGGGCGGGAGATGGTGGGGAAGAACCGGAAGTTCTCGTGGGCGGCCTCCAGCCCGCCGAAGAGGTCCGTGTAGATGAGCTCGCTCACGTAGCGCACCCCGAGGACCACGTCGATTGGCTCGGAGGTCCCGTGGTGGAAGATGTGCTTGACCATGGTCACGAAGGGGGCGATGCCCGTGCCCGTGGCCACGAAGACGATCCCGCGGTCGAGGGGCTCCAGGAGGACGAAGCGCCCCAGGGGCCCCAGGATCTCGATTTCCTCCCCGGGTTCCACGCGGTGGAGGTGGTTCGACATGAACCCGCCCTCCACGACCTTGATGCAGAACTCCATCGCCTCCTTCTCATGGGGCGGCGACCCGATGGAGTAGGGGCGGCTGATCTTCCGCCCGTCCTTCTCCGCGAAGATTGACAGGAACTGGCCGGGGAGGAAGTCGAACCCGTCCGGGTAGGACATCCGGAGGATGTAGACGGTGGGGGTGATGTCCGTGATGTCCAGCACCTCGACGGTGTGACGGCGGGCCTTGGGCGGGCGGATAATGCGCTCCGTCTTGAGGGCGCTGGCCATGCGGCCGCGTTCAACCCCAGAGCCGCCTTAAACCTTTCGGGAAGGCGAATCGCCTCCTATGGAGAGGCGCCTACGCGATGTAGCTCGCACTCGACCGGTCGAAGCCCTCGACGAGCTCGATCCGTAGCTCCTGCGGCTGCCACGCGGCGTCCGGGTAGACCAGGCTCGGGAAGAACCGGCTCGGGTCCGCGGCGATGTCCGTGGCGGGGTGACCCTCCCCGAAGGCGGCGAGGCTGACCTCGTAGGCCTTGGGGCGCACTACCGCCTCGTCCAGGTACCCCAGGGTGTGGAGGTACTCGTGGAGGAGCACGTGGAAGGCGTAGGGGTTGTACAGCTCCGGGTCCGTGTCGCGGATCCGCTGCAGGGGCACCCGGTTCATCACGATGACGTTGGAGGCCACGGGGTAGAAGGCGCCCAGCCATCCCTGGGGGTGGTTCCCCAGGTCTGCGAGGCCCAGCATGAGGCCCGCCCGGCGCTTCCCGACCGTCTCCCACACCGCCGCCTTCACGACCTCGAAGACGTCCGCCAGGGAGCGGGCGTTCGCGAGCATCACCGGGAAGTCCTTGGGCACGAGGCCAACCACGCGCGCCCTCGCTGATAAACGTTCCCTTGGGGGGTGGAAGGTACTAGGCCCGCCGCTGGAAGAGGGACCGGACCCCCGTGAGGAGGTTCCGGGGCCTCTCCTGGATCCTTCGGAAGAAGTACGGGAGCCACTCGGGCCCGTAGGGGATGTACTCCGCGACCCGTTGGCCCTCGCCCACGAGGCGGCGCTTCAGCGGGTCCTGGACCCCCAGGAGCATCTGGAACTCGAAGGTGCTCGGGGCGGTCGCCCCCCGCCGGAGGGTGCGCTCGACGAAGCGGGGGTCGTGGGTGGCCACCGCGAAGGCGTTCTGGGTCTCGAAGAGCTGGTCCAGCAGGCGGCCAAAGCTCGCGTCCACCTCCCCCCTCCGCGTGTACGCGATGTGGCCGTCCTCCCGGTAGGCCCCCTTGACGAGGCGGATGACCCCTCCCGCCCCCGCCAGGTCCTGGAGGTCCTTCGCCGTCCGGTGCAGGTTCGCCTGGAGACAGACCCCGACCCGCTCCATCCGCCCCCTGAGTTCGCGGTAGATGCGCAACGTGGCGTCCGTGTACTCGGCGGACTCCATGTCGATCCACAGGAAGAGGTCATGGGCCGCCGCGGCGTCCGCGATCCGGCGGAAACGGTCCCGGCAGAGGGCCTCCTTTACGCCGAGGCCCACCTGGGTGGGCTTGACGGAGAGGGACGCGTCGAGGCCCGCCGACGCCACGCCCTCCGCCAGGTGGACGTACTCGGCGACGGACGCCTCCACCTCCGCCATTTCCGTGTGGTGCTCGCCCAGGAAGTTGAGGATCGCGTGCATGCCACGACCGTTCGCCTCTCGGGCCCGGGCGACGGCCTCCCCCCTGGTCTCGCCCGCGACGAACCGGCTGGCGAAGCGGAAGAGGAGACCCACGACCGGGGGAACCGGAGCGGGTTAGATGACGGTTGCGGTGGGGCCGCTCACGCGCGTCCCCGACGAGGGATTGCGTCCAACGACTCCGGGTTCTCCACGCTGGAGAGGTCCCCCAGGTCCGCCTCCCCCAGGTACCTCGCCCGGATGGCCCGTCGGACGATTTTCGCGCTCCGGGTCTTCGGGAGGGCAGGGACGCAGTGGACCGCCGCGGGCCGGAGGGCCTTCCCGACCTGCCCCGCCACGTGGTCGACGAGGTCCTTCTGCAGCGCTTCCGTGGGCGCCGTCCCTTCCCGGAGGACCGCGAAGCACACGAGCTCCTCCCCCTTCACCTCGTGGGGGACCCCGATGGCCGCGGCCTCCACCACCGAGGGGTGGCTGATGAGCGCCCCCTCCACCTCGCTGGGCCCCACCCGTTTCCCCGCGATCTTGATCGTGTCGTCCGCCCGCCCCTGGAGGAACCAGTACCCGTCCTCGTCCACCGTGGCCCAGTCCCCGTGGTACCAGACGTCCGGGAAGCGGGACCAGTAGGTCTCCAGGTAGCGCTCCGGGTCGTTCCACAGTCCCTTCGTCATGCTCGGCGCCGGGCTCCGGGCCACGAGGTAGCCCCGCTCCCCCCGCACGCTCCGCCCATCCTCGTCCACCACGTCCACGTCCATCCCCAGGGCGGGCCCCCGCCCGAGGGTGCAGGGCTTCTGGGGGACGATGGGGAGGGGGAACAGGAAGCAGCCCATGATTTCCGTCCCACCGGAGATGTTGATGACCGGGCACCGGCCGCCGCCCACCACCTCGAAGAACCACGTCCACGACTCCTCGTCCCACGGCTCCCCCGTGCTGCCGAGCATCCTCAGGCTGGAGAGGTCCCGCCCCGCCACCCACGACTCGCCGTACCGCATGAGGAGCCGGATGGCGGTGGGGCTGATGCCCAGCGTGGTGATGCCGTGGTCCTCCACCATCCGCCACAAGCGGTCGGGCTCCGGGTAGTCCGGCGTGCCCTCCATCATGACCATCGTGCCGCCGAGGGCGGTCACCCCGATGATTTCCCAGGGCCCCATCATCCAGCCGATGTCCGTCACCCAGAAGAACACGTCCTCCGGCTTCAGGTCGAACCCGTAGCCGATCTCCTTCGTCGCCTGGGCCAGCACGCCGATGTGGGTGTGGACCGAGCCCTTTGGCCGACCCGTGGTCCCGCTGGTGTAGAGGATCATGGAGCGGTGCTCTCTGTCCAGGCGGCGGGTCTCGAAGGCGGCCGGCTGACCCTCCAAAAAGTCCGACCAGTACACGTCCCGCCCCGCGTCCCAGGGGACCTCGCGGCCGAGCCGTTTCAGGACGACGACCCGCCGGATGCTCGGCACGGCCTCCGCCGCCTTGTCCGCCTCTTCCTTCAGGGGGACGACCTTCCCCCGGCGCGTGTACCCGTCCGCGGTGATCAGCACGACCGCCCCCGCGTCCTCCAGGCGGGTGGCCGTCGCCTGCCCGGCGAACCCGCTGAAGATGGGCACCGCGATGAGCCCGGCCTTCCAGCAAGCGAAGAGGGCGCTGACGACCTCGGGGACCATCGGCATGTACAGGCCCACGACGTCCCCGGGTTCGAGGCCTTCCCCGACGAGGGCGTTTGCCAGGCGGTTGGCCTCCGCGAAGTGGTCCCCGTACGTCGTCACCCGGACCGTGCGGTCGTCGCCCTCCCAGATGCACAGGGGCTTGTCTCGCTCTTCCCCGAGGGCCCGCCGGTCCAGGCCGTTGTGGGCGATGTTGATCTTGCCTCCAGGGAACCAGTCCGCCCAGGCCGGCCCGCGGCTCACATCCACGACCCGAGCGGGCGGCTCGTACCACTCGATGCCCAAGTCCTCCAGGGCCGCCTCCCAGAACCACGCGTTGTCCTCCACGGCCCGGCGCAGCAGGGCGTCATGGTCCGGGATTCCATGGCGTCGCATGAAGCGCGTGATGTTCGCGTGCTCAAGCAACTCCGCATCGGGCCGCCAGACGATGCCGGACATGGACGCCGCCTCCCCGGAGGGCGGATGGAGCCGGCCGCCTAAATCCTTTCGAAAGGACGGCCAGCGCAGGCGGGTGAGGGGATTTGTAGGTGAGCGACCGTCCCCTCCGAGATGGACCGGGAGTCGTTCCGCAAAGCCCTTGCCACCCTCGAGGACCTCTACCCCGTCAGGAACTGGGCCGAGGGCCGCGACCCCTTCGAGACCCTCGTGGCCATCATCATCTCCCAGTCCACGACGCGTGAGAACGAGAGGCGGGCGCTGCGGGCCCTCCGGCAGGACCCGGGCATCTCGCCGACGCGCTTCCACGAGGCGGGGCGCGGGGCGCTGGAACGGGGCCTCCGCCAGGCGGGCCTCCAGCGTCAGAAGTCGAGGGTCCTGGCCGAGCTGAGCCGCGTCGTCCTCGAACGGTACGGCGGGGATCTCACCCGCCTTCTCACCGACTCCACCGAGACCTCCCGCCAAAGGCTCCTCGACCTTCCCGGTGTGGGACCCAAGACGGCCGATGTCTTCCTATCCGTCGTGGGGAATCGCCCCATGTTCCCGGTGGACACCCACCTCGCGCGACTCGCCGGGCGCTGGCAGATCGCGTCAGGAGGCTACGAGGCCCTCCGGGCCGCGTACGAGGCGTTCACCCCTGCGGAGAAGCGTCGTAGCTGGCACCTGGTTCTCATCGAGTTCTGCCGGGACGTGTGCACGGCCCGCAAGCCCCGGTGTCCCGAGTGCCCCGTGGCCCATCTCTGCCCCGCCCGCGACGAGATGCTCGCCATGTGGTGGTCGTGAAGACCGCTCCCGTCGGGTTCATGGCCGAGGACCCCCATGGCCCGTGCGGTGGTCGAAATGACCAAGGAAGATGAGATGAAGGGGAAGATGCAGCGGCTCGCCGAGGACTTCCGGGAGCTGACGAACCACGTGTACGGCCACCACCGCACCGTGACCGCCCTGGTGAGCCGTGTCGAGGCCCTGGAGCGGCGGGTGGAGCGCCTGGAGTCCGGCGGCTAGGTCAGCTCGCCCTCACCGCTTCTCGATGGGGACGTACGAGAGCCCCATGTCCCCCATGTATTTCGCCCGGGGCCGGATGAGCATGTTGTCCGCCAGCTGCTCCATCACGTGGGCGAGCCACCCGGAGATCCGGGACATGGCGAACATCGGCGTGTACAGGTCGATGGGGATGCCCAGGACCCAGTAGGTGGAGGCGGAGTAGAAGTCCACGTTCGGGTTCAGCCCCTTCTCCTTCATCATGGCGTTCTCGATGACCTTCGAGATTTCGTACCACTGGGGCTGACCCTGGGCCTTCCCGAGCTCCTCGGAGATGTGCATGAGCTCCTCCGCCCGCGGGTCCATGGTCTTGTAGACCCGGTGGCCGAAGCCCATGATCCGCTCTTTCTTCGCGAGCTTCTCCGCCACGTAGGCCTCCGCCTTGTCCGGGGTGCCGATCTCCTGGAGCATCTCCATGACGCGCATGTTCGCGCCGCCGTGGAGGGGGCCCTTCAGGGTCCCGATGCCCGCGGTGATGGCGGAGTAGATGTCCGTCAGCGTCGACACCGTCACGCGGCTGGAGAAGGTGGACGCGTTGAACCCGTGGTCCGCGTGCATCACGAGCATCATATCCATGACCCGCTCCGCGGTCTCGTTCGGCTTCTCCCCGTTCAGCATCCACAGGAAGTTCCCCGCGTGGGAGAGGTTCGGGTCGGGATCCAAAACCTCCTTCCCTTGCCGGATGCGGTGCCACGCCGCGATGATCGTGGCGAAGGCCGCCGTGAGCTGGAGCGACGTCTCGATCTGCTGCTCCTTGTCCGGCGCGTCGGCCTGCTTGCCTATGGTGCCGAGCAGAGAGACCGCGGACCGCAGGACGTCCATCGGGAGGGCGTCCTTCGGCCAGTGGCTCATGCAGTCCAAGAGCTCCTGGGGGAGGGCCCGGTGCTTCGCCAGGCGCTTGCTGAACTTCTCCAGCTCTCCCTTCTTCGGCAGCCCGTCGTACCAGAGCAGGTACGTGGTCTCCTCGAACGTCGAGTGCTTCGCCAAGTCATGGATGTCGTAGCCCTTGTAGACCAGGAGTCCCTTCTCCCCGTCCACGTAGGAGCTCCTCGACTCGTCGACGACGACGCCCACCAAACCCTTCGCGATGTCCATGATCTTCCCCCGTTCTCATCTATTTACGGCGGGGGTCTCGAAACCCCACAGTAATTACGGCCGATACCCCTCAGTTCCCTACATGGCCTTTTCGCATTTAGAATCCGTATTCCCCGCGACCCGCGCCGTCCGTGCGGCCTCCGGAGCCTCAGACGATGAGGACGCCCGCGAAGGCCACCGCCAGGAAGAACGGGGCTAGGGCATCCTCAAGATCGGAAGAGCGTCGAGTAGGGGAAGAGTGTAGATCTCGGTGGGCG
>CAYFXO010000002.1:7301-34020 GCA_964347125.1 uncultured Methanomassiliicoccales archaeon
GCCACCGCCAGGAAGAACGGGGCGAGGGCGACCCAGCGGAGCGCCCGCCGCTCGTACCGGAGGTGCATGTAGTACAGGACGACCAGGGACGCCTTCGCGGTGGCCATGAGCAACAGGAGGAGGATCTGGTCCGTCTTCACGAAGGGGAGGCCCGCCACGTAGACCTCCAGGACCGTCACCACCGCGAGCATGATGAAGACGTAGGCGTACGGCCGGGGGCTGTGCCGGATCGGGGGGGCGTCGTCCGGGCCCAGGGTCGAAGTTGCCGCCAACCGCTCGTCCTCCTCAGATCAGATACACGATGGTGAACAGGAAGATCCACACGACGTCCACGAAGTGCCAGTAGAGGCCCATGAGTTCGATGCCCTCGTGGTCCTCGGGCGTGTACCGCCCGCGGAAGGCCTTCGCCGTCACCACGGCCATCGCGACGACGCCCGCCGTCACGTGGGCGCCGTGGAAGCCCGTCTGGACGTAGAAGGTGGAGCCGTAGGCGACGGGGCCCGCGGGGCTGCTGTAGGGGGTCAGCCCCTCCCCCCAGAGGTGCAGGTACTCGCTGGCCTGGGTGAGGAGGAAGAGGATGCCGAGGAACAGGGTGAGGAGCAGGAAGAGCCGCATGCGGAGGACGTTCCCCAGCTCCGCGTTCTTCAGGGCCTCCACCATGGTCATGCTGCTGCAGATGAGGACGAAGGTGTTCACCGCGGTGAGGGGGACGTTGAGGACCTCCCCGGGCGCGGGCCAGTCCGCGCTCTGGGACCGGAGGGCCAGGGAGGCGCCGATGAGCCCCGTGAAGAACAGGATCTCCGACGCCAGGAAGATCCACACCCCCACCTTGTTCGTGCTCAGGCCCGCCAGGAAGTGGCCGCTCTTGTCCCGGACCAGGTACCCCTCCAGGGGTCGCAGCCGCGCGCCCTGGGCGACCCAGCCCGCCACCGCCACGATGAACAGGACGAGGCCGGTGACGAAGAGGGTCCAGTGGACGACGAGGCCCGTCAGGGCCACGCCGAGTCCGGCGGCCACGAGGAGGGGCCAGTAGCTGTTGTATGTCTCCTCCGCCTCACTCATCCCCGGCATCACCTCCTCCCTTCTTCCCCGGGGCCGGGGATTCTTCGCGCACGGGTCGGAGGGCGGCCGCCAGAGTGGCCAGGAATGCCACCCCCATGAGGATCAGGAGGGCGATGGCCAGCGGCGAGATCTCCTCCGCCCCGGGCGTCGGGGGCGGGGGCGCCCCGCCGGCGGTGAGGAGGACGCCCTCCATGCCGAGGGCCCGGTGGCCCGGGATGTCGCACCAGTAGGCGACGCTCTCGGTCCCGGCGAGGACCGTGAAGTTCAGCCACGTCACCTCCCCCGGGCCGATGGTTTCGCTGAGCAGGTCGTACGGCGCGTCGAGCTTGAAGTTGTGGGGGACGGCCCCCGTGTTCACCAGGCGGAGGCTTACGTCGTCGCCCGGGTTGAACTCCAGCTGTGCGGGCTCGATGGCCCACTCGAACAGCTCCACGTTCACCTGGACCGCAGTCTTCACCGAGAGGGCGCCCTCCATGCCCAGGCCCCGGTGGCCCGCGATGTCGCACCAGTAAGCGACCCCGTCCGTGCCCGGGAGGACGGTGAAGTTGAGCCACGTCATCCCGCCCCCGCCGATGGTGGCACTGAGCAGGTCGTACGGCGCGTCGAGCTTGAGGTTGTGGGGGATGGACCCGTTGTTGTGGATGCGCAGGGAGACGTTCTGGCCGGCGGAGAGGGAGAGCTGGGCGGGGACGATCTCCCACTCCAGGAGGTCCACGTCGACGATGTCGCCGTCGCCCGGTCCAGGCGGGTCCATGTCGGGCGGCGGCCCGTAGGGGAGGGCCTGCGTGCCCTTCTCGAAGACGACCATCGTGGCCCGCATCTGCGCGTGGGCGACCCCGCAGAACTCGGCGCACGCGATCGAGTAGTTCCCCGCGGGCTCCGCGACCAACCACGCGTGGTTCACCTTGTCGGGGAACGCGTCGATCTTGAGGCTGAAGTCGGGGATGAAGAACGAGTGGACGACATCCTCGGAGTACACATCGAGAAGGAGCGTCTGGCCCTCCTCGATCCAGAGCTCCCCGATGCCCACTCGTCCGTCCGGGTAGCGGAACTCCCAGAACCACTGGTGGCCCACGACCTCGATTTCCACGCCGGACTCCGGGGGCTCCTCGATCACGAGGAGGGCCTGCCCGGACAGGAACGCGATGATCGCGACGATGACGGCGGGAATCGCCGTCCAGACGAGCTCCAGCTTCGTGTCGTGGGTCTTGACGGTCCCCCGCTTCCGGTCGCTTCCCTCGCGGAACAGCCACAACGCCACGAGGAGGGCCACGAACACGAAGCCCGCGATCGCGATGGAGAGGATGAGGAGGATCCAAACGAGCTCGTCGATGCGCTGCGCCGGGGTCCCCTCCGACTGGGCGGAGGCGACGGGTAGGGCGATGAGGACGAGGGCGAAGGCGGCCACAACCGCGAGGCTCGCCCTCCCTAGAAATGAGGTCGATTTTGATGCACTGGACAAGGGACCCCGGGCGTGGGAAATTGCGATAGGTATATGAGGTTAACCGATTTCCCTCAGGGAGGAGGAGCGCCCTTTCATAGCGCCCCCGCGAGTGGAAGCGCGGTACGATTTCAGGGGATTGACGTGGACGAGCCGGCCGAACCCGAGCACCCCCCCGCGCGAGGCCTCAAGCGGTGGCTGACGACGACCCACCACACGGACATCGGCATCCTCTACATCGTCACCGCCTTCGCCTTCTTCGTCCTCGGCGGCATCCTCGCCATGCTCATCCGGACGGAACTCGCCTACCCGGGACAGGACATCATCGGCGCCGACACGTACAACCGGGTGTTCACGACCCACGGCACGACGATGATCTTCCTGTGGGTCATCCCCGTCCTCACGGGACTGGGGAACTACTTCGTCCCGAAACTCATCGGCGCCTCCGACATGGCGTTCCCGCGGCTGAACGCCCTGGGGTTCTGGATGGTGCCTCCCGCGGGCATCCTCATGTGGCTGGGCTCCCCCGCCATCGGCTGGACCGCGTACGCGCCCCTCTCGACGCAGGAAGCGGGCGCGGACCTGTGGATCCTCGGGCTCCTCACCCTGGGCACCTCCTCCATCATGGGGGCCGTGAACTTCCTCGTGACCATCCTCATGCTCCGGAAGCCCGAGGTGACGTTCCGGAACATGTCCCTCTTCGTGTGGTCCATCCTCATCACCGCGGGGATGATCCTCCTGGCGACCCCCGTCCTCGCCTCCGCCCTCATCATGCTCCTCCTGGACCGGAATTTAGGGACGACGTTCTTCGCCTTCACCGCGAACGGGAGCGGGGAGCCCCTCCTCTGGCAGCACCTCTTCTGGTTTTACTCCCACCCCGCGGTGTACATCATGATCCTCCCCGCCATGGGGGCCATCTCCGTGATCATCCCGAAGATGGCCCGCCGCCCAATCTTCGGCTACAATGCCATCGCCCTCTCCACCATCGCCATCGGCGTCATGGGATTCGCCGTCTGGGCCCACCACATGCTCACGACGGGCATCGACCTCAGGATCCGCATCGGCTTCATGCTCTCAACCATGTCCATCGCCGTCCCCACGGGCATCAAGGTCTTCAGTTGGACCGCGACGATGTGGAACGGCCGCATCTCGTTCAAGACGCCGATGCTCTTCGCCATCGGCTTCGTCTCCATGTTCGTCATCGGGGGCATCAGCGGCATCTGGAACGCCTCTGTCCCCGTGGACATCAAGGTCCACGACACCTACTTCATCGTGGCCCACCTCCACTACGTCCTCTTCGGCGGGAGCGTCCTGGGAATCTTCGCCGCGATGTACTTCTGGTTCCCGACCTTCACGGGGAGGATGTACCATGAGCGGCTGGGCCAGCTCCACTTCTGGCTCACGATCATCGCGTTCAACCTCACCTTCTTCGCCATGCACTACCTGGGTCTCGCGGGGATGCCCCGGCGGGTGGCGGACTACGCCGACCTGGCCGCCCTCGACCCCTCCATCGCGTTCTGGAACCTCGCGGCCACCCTCGGCTCGCTCCTGCTGGCGGTGGGGCAGCTCCCGTTCTTCTACAACATGATCTCCAGCTGGAAGCGCGGGAAGCGCGCGCCCGAGGACCCCTGGGAGTGATGGGGTGAACCGGGTCCAGCTCCTCAGCCTCGTAGTCGTCGCCTTCACCTTCGCCGTCATCGTGTTCGGCGGCTACGTCAGCGCCATCGGGGCGGGCCTCGGCTGCCCGGACTGGCCCCTGTGCCACGGCCAGGTCGTCCCGGACTTCTCCGACCCCTTCGTCCTCATCGAGTGGACCCACCGGACCCTGGCGGCGACCCTGGGCGTCTTGGTCGTCCTCCTCGTGACCCTCGCCTGGCTCCACCAACGGGAGCCCGAGGCCGACGCCACGACGCGAATCCATCGGAGGAAGGTCGCCCTCCTGGCGACGGCGGGGCTCTTCCTGCTGCTCGTCCAGGTTGCCCTAGGGGGTGTCACGGTGCTCAGCAGCCTCCACGCCGCCGTGGTGGCCATCCATCTTGGGGTGGCCATGAGCTTCTTCGGGCTCATGCTGCTCGTGGCCCGCGAGACCTTCGAGGAGCCCGCCCCGGAGCCCGCGGTCCCGCCTCCCCTTCCGGAGGAAGAGCCGGAGGAGGTGGCCGCGTAGGTGTCCCGCAGCTACGCGACGATCCTGAAGCCCGGAATCCTGTTCCTCCTGGTGTTCTCCGGGGTCACCGCCGTCCTCGTCGCCGGCGGCTGGGCGACGTCGGTGGAGACCCTCGCCTTGGTCATCCTGGGTGGCACCCTGGCCTCCGGCTCCGCGAACATCCTGAACAACTACATCGACCGGGACCTGGACGGGCTCATGGCCCGCACCCGGTGGCGGCCCCTCCCCGCGGGAAAGCTCCGTCCCTCCAATGCGTTGGTCCTCGGCCTGGCCCTGGGCGTCGCGTCCGTGGCCGTCCTGTGGGTCCTGGTGAACTTCCTCGCCGCCCTCCTCGCGCTGGCGGGCATCCTGTTCTACGTCCTCGTGTACACCGTGTGGCTGAAGCCCCGGACGCCCCAGAACATCGTCCTGGGCGGCATCGCCGGCGGCTTCCCCGCTCTCGTCGGGTGGGCCGCCATGACGGATTCCCTCGCCCTGACGGCGGGCCTCATCGGACTCCTCGTGATCCTGTGGACCCCGCCCCATTTCTGGGCCCTGGCCCTGGTGTTCGTCGAGGACTATCGAAAGGCGGGCGTCCCCATGCTCCCCGTGATCCGCGGCGAGGCGGAGACGCGGCGGCAGATCCTCGGGTACGCCCTCGCCCTCCTCGGCGTCTCCCTCCTCGCGGCCCCCCTCGCGGGCCTGGGCGGGGCCTACCTGGTCGCGGCCCTGGCCCTCGGCATCCCCTTCGTGCTCCTCGCGTTCCGCCTCCTCCGGGACGGGTCCCGGCGCGCCGCGGGCCGCCTCTTCTCCTACTCCATCTGGTACCTGCTCCTCCTGTTCGCCGCGATGATCGCCGACCGGCTCCTCCCCCTCAACGTCCTCTAGCCCACTCGGGAGGGCGCGCAGGCCTTATACGCCTCGCCCCGTTGCCACCCCCGATTCCCATGGCCCTCTTCGAGAAGCTGGAGGAACCGCGGGAGGGGACGCCCATCGGGATCGAGGACGGGCGGCTCGTCGTCCCGGACGACCCCGTCATCCCGATCATCGAGGGCGACGGCATCGGCCCCGACGTCACGGGGGCGGCCCGGAAGGTCCTGCAGGCGGGGGTCGAGGCCGCGTACGGCGAGGCGAAGGCCCTCGTCTGGTTCGACGTCCCCGCGGGGGAGGCCGCCCAGGCGAAGCACGGCGAGCTACTCCCGGCGGACACCTTCGAGGCCATCCGGCACTACCGCGTGGCCCTGAAGGGCCCCCTCACCACCCCCATCGGCGGCGGCTTCCGATCCCTCAACGTGACCCTCCGCCAGACCCTCGACCTGTACTCGAACGTCCGGCCCATCTACTGGATCCCCGGGGTCCCCAGCCCCATGGCCCACCCCGAGCGGATGGACATGGTGGTGTACCGGGAGGCCACGGAGGACGTCTACGCGGGGATCGAGTGGGCCCGGGGGAGCGTGGAGGCCGCGAAGGTGCGCCACTTCCTCAAGACGGAGCTGGGGGTGGACGTCCCGGAGGACGCGGGGATCGGGGTGAAGCCCATCAGCGAGTTCAAGACGAAGCGTCTCGTGCGGAAGGCGATCCAGTACGCGTTGGACCGGCGACGGGAGAGCGTCACCCTCGTCCACAAGGGCAACATCATGAAGTTCACGGAGGGGGCGTTCCGGGAGTGGGGGTACGAGGTCGCCGCGGAGGACTTCCCGGACCGGACCCTGACGGAGCAGGAGCTCTGGGACAGCTACGACGGCGAGCGCCCGCCGGGGATGGTCGTGATGAAGGACCGGCTGGCGGACAACATGCTCCAGCAGCTCCTCACCCGGACGGACGAGTACGACGTGCTGGCGCTCCCCAACCTCAACGGGGACTACCTCTCCGACGCCGCCGCGGGCCAGGTGGGAGGCCTCGGCATCGCCCCTGGCGGGAACATCGGGGACGAGACAGCCCTCTTCGAGCCCATCCACGGGAGCGCCCCGAAGTACGCGGGGCAGAACAAGGTGAACCCGACGGCGGAGATCTTGGCGGGCGTGATGATGCTGGAGCACCTCGGCTGGGAGGAGGCGGCGGCGGCGGTGAAGGACGCCGTCGTCCAGACTATCGGGGCGAAGTCGGTGACCTACGACCTCCACCGGCAGATGGAGGGGGCCACGAAGGTCTCCACCTCCGAGTACGCGGACCTCGTCGTGAAGCGGATGACGTCCTGAGGCGGGGCCTCAGGGCTCCTCCAGACCCACCGCGTGGTTGATGGCCACCTCGGCCACGTCGGTGGAGTAGCCGCCGATGCGGCTGATGCTGTCCGCGATGGTCGCGAGGGGGAGGAGCTGGTCCACCTCGACCCCGCGGAGGGCTCGATAGATAGACTCCACCCGCTTCTCCAGCGGCCGCCGGGCGTCCACCGCGGCATTGGCGGCGTCCAGGTCGACGGCCATCAGGGCCGTGAAGGCCTGCGCGAGGAGGTCCATCGCGTCGCGGGTGCCCGCCTCGAGCTCCTTCCGGATGGCCTTGGAGAGCTTGCCGCCCTTCAGCTCGAGGATGGCGGCGGCGATCTTCTCCGCGTGGTCCCCAATCCGCTCCAACAACTTGGCGACGAGGTAGTAGTGGTGGGCGAGGGCGGGCCCGCCGATGGGACCGCCCCGTCCAGGGCCGGACGCGGCCAGGTGGTACTGCTTCGCCACCATCCAGTACAGACGGTCAATGTCCTGGTCCCTCGGCGGGATGTCCGCCGCCCGCTCCGCGTCCAGGGTGGGCAGCGCCTCCAACGCGTCCTCCACCATGAACGAGGCCGTCATGTACATCCGGCGGAGGCACTTCTCCGCGGAGAGTTCGGTGGGGTCCGCCAGGTCTTGGATGAGGACCCGGCCCCCGGTCTCCTCCACGATCTCGGCACCGATGACCATGCGAGTGAAGTCCCGCGCGACGCTCCGGGCCCGGGAGGCGTCCCCTTGGGGGAAGTGCAGCTCGACGTGCCGGTAACCGTTGACGTAGGCTCCGATGAGCTTTCGCAGGACGTGCTCCTTGGGCTCGGCCTTCTCGAGGGTGATGACCTTCCGCTTCGAGGGGCGGGCTTCCGACCCCTCCGGACGGACGATGAGTCCTTGCTCCACCGGGTCCATGAACACGATGTCCCCCGCCTCGATCTCCGCCTCGCGGACCCACCACTTCGGCAAAGAAACGGTGTACGTGGACCCCCCCGCTAGCTGCACCTTCCGCGTCTCCATGGCGCTCCCTCCCCCGGCCCCACGCCCCCCCGAACCTATATAGTTTATGAGGTTTGACTGTGAAACTCTGTAGCACTCCCCTTTTCCCTACCGAACCTAGTTAAACATCATAGGGCCTGTCCCGCTCGAAGCGACCAGCGTGAGGACTGGATGGATGGCATCGGGAGAGGACACGCAGCGGGCTCTAGGGGATAGGTGGCCTCCCCCACCGAGCCCGCCGGCGGAGAACCTGTGGGCGGAACCGCCTTCCCCCGCCGTCGGCCGCGCCCTGGTCCGGCAACGATGGATCCGGACGCTGACCCTGCCCGTCGCCCTTCTGGTCGTGGTGAGCTTGGTCGCCACCGTCCTCGTGGCCTTCCCCCCCGCCGCCCGACGGACCGTCATCATCGACGGGAGCAGCACCGTCTACCCCATCACCTCCGCCTGGGCGGAGATCCTGAACAGCCGGGGGCCCTCGGTGCAATACGTCGTCGGCTTCAGCGGCACCGGCGCCGGGTTCGAGAAGTTCTGCGACGGCCGGAGCCAGCTGAGCGACGCGAGCCGCCCCATCAAGGCGGGGGAGGTGGCGGCCTGCCGCGAACGGGGCATCGAACCCCTGAACTTCACCGTGGCGTTCGACGGGTTGAGCGTCGTCGTGCCGAAGTCGAACGACTTCGTGGACTACCTCACCGTCCCCGAGCTGTGCCGAATCTGGACCTCCAGCGCGGACGCGGACGCCTGCGGGGGAGCGGGGCCGCGGGTGACCCGGTGGAGCCAGCTCAGAGCCGCCTGGCCCGATGCGGCCATTGAGCTCTTCGGCCCCGGGACGGACAGCGGGACCTTCGACTACTGGACCGAGGCGATCCTCGAGCCCTTCGACGAGGCGATCACGGACGCCTACTTCCCCAGCGAGGATGACAACGTCCTCGTGGAGGGCGTAGCCAGCAGCCCCCACTCCCTCGGCTATTTCGGCTACGCGTACGCGGTGGAGAACGAAGCCCGATTGAGGCTGCTCCCCGTGGACGACGGGGACCCCGGCAACGGGGATGGCCCCATCCCGCCAAACTCCGCGACCATCGAGAACGGGACCTACGCCCCCCTGAGCCGCCCCCTGTTCGTGTACGCCGACGCGAACGGCACCCTGCAGGACCCCGCCATCCACGACTTCCTGGCGTTCGGTCTGAGCGACGAGGGACAGGACTTGGCGGGCCTCGTCGGCTACGTCCGCTTGGACGCCGCCACGCTAGACGCGCAACGGTCCAAGTTGGGGTGAGGCCGAGTGGACGAACCCTCCTCCAAGGACGCGGTCGGTCGGCAGCGCATCCGGGAGCTCCTGGGCTACCTCATCCCCACCCGAGCGTCCTCGCGGCTGGAGTTGGTCATCCGCTCCGTCCTCTTCGTGGCCGCGGGCCTCGCCGTCTTCGTCACCCTGGCCATCTTCCTGGTGCTCCTGTTCAACGCCGCCTCCTTCTTCTCCCAGGTCAGCCTCTGGGACTTCGTGACGGGGACCCGGTGGAGCCCCGTCATTCGGGGCGAGTTCGGCGTCCTCCCCCTCCTCTCGGGCACGTTCCTCGTCGCCTTCGGCGCGAGCCTCATCGGGCTCCCCATCGGCCTCGCCGCCGCCATCTACATGCACGAGTACGCCCCCCCGCGGGTGCGGGCCGTCCTGAAGCCGACCCTGGAGATTCTCGCCGGCATCCCCACCGTCGTGTACGGCCTCTTCGCCCTCCTCGTCATCGCCCCCGCCCTCCAGGACTGGTTCGGGGCGGACTTCTTCAACGCCATGAACGGCATCCTCGTCGTGGGCATTATGATCATCCCCATGGTGTCCAGCCTCAGCGAGGACGCCCTCAGCGCCGTCCCGCGTGCCCTGCGGGACGGGGCTCTGGCCATAGGGGCCACCCGCTTCGAGGCCACCGCCCGGGTGACGGTGCCCGCCGCCCTCTCCGGGATCCTGGCCTCCTTCGTCCTGGCGGTGAGCCGGGCCGTGGGGGAGACGATGATCGTCACGATGGCCGTGGGAGCCACCCCCCGCATCCTCCTGGACCCCTTCCGCAGCATGGAGACCCTCACCGCGGAGATCGCCATCAAGAGCCTCGGGGACCTCCCCGTGGGCAGCCTGGAGTTCCAGAGCATCTTCGCCCTGGGCATCGCCCTCTTCGTCATCACCCTCTTGATGAACTTCTTGTCGACACGCCTGCTGGCCCGGTTCCGGGAGGAGTACACGTGAAGGAGAAGAGCGTCCGGCGCCGGCGAATCACGGAGCGCCTCTTCGTCGTCCTCTTCCTCGCGGGCATCGGCGTCGCCCTCCTCACCCTCGCGGCCCTCATCGGGTACATCGCGGCGGCGGGCCTCCCCTACCTGAAGCCTCACCTCCTCACGAACCCGCCCTCCGTTCTGTTCCCGGAACGGGCGGGCATCGGCGTCGCCCTGGTCTCGTCCCTATGGCTCGTGGGGCTGACGATGCTCTTCTCCCTCCCCCTGGGAATCGGCGCGGGCATCTACTTGGAGGAGTACGGGGGGCGCTCCCGCCTCGCCCGCTCCCTGCAGGCGGCGGTCTCGAACCTCGCGGGGGTCCCCAGCGTGGTCTTCGGCATCCTCGGGCTCGGCCTCTTCGTCCAAGCCTTCCGCATGGGCCCCATCCTCTTGGCGGGTGCCTTCACCATGACCCTCCTGGTGTTCCCCTACGTCGTCATCGCGACCCAGGAGGCCCTCCGGGCCGTCCCCCAGTCCCTGCGGGACGCCTCCCTGGCCATGGGGGCCACGAAGTGGCAGACGATCCGGAAGCAGGTCCTCCCGGCGGCCTTCCCCGGGATTCTCACGGGGGCCATCCTGTCCGCCTCCCGGACCCTGGGGGAGACCGCCCCCATCCTGGTCATCGGGGCCGTGTTTCTCCAGAGCTACGTCCCCGACGGCCCCTTCTCCACCTTCACAGCCCTGCCCATCCAGATCTTCGGGTGGGCCACGGATGCCAGGCCGGAGTTCCGCGGCCTCGCGGCGGCGGCCGTCATCGTGTTCCTGGGCGTCCTCATCGCGGTGAACCTCGTGGCGATCCTCCTGCGCAATCGGTACCAAAGACGGTGGTGAGCATGATCGGCATCCCCCAGACGGAAACGGAATCCTTGAGCGAAGCCGCCCGGAGAGCGTCCGACGGTGGGTCCATCGAGCCCATCGACGACCCCGTCGTCGAGAGCCGCGGCGTCTCTGTGTGGTACGGGGAGAAGGAGGCGATCCAGCGGGCGTCCCTCCAGATCCCTCGTAACCGCATCACGGCGATCATCGGGCCCAGCGGGTGCGGGAAGAGCACCCTCCTCCGCGCCATCAACCGCATGAACGACACGATTCCGACGAGCCGCACGGAGGGCCAGATGTTCGTCGGCGGCCGGGACGTGTACAACGGCGGAGTGGACCCCGTGGTCCTCCGCCGGAAGGTGGGCCTCATCTTCCAGCAGCCGAACCCCTTCCCGAAGAGCATCTACGACAACGTGGCCTTCGGGGTCAAGCTCCACTATTGGGCCCAGAAGGAGGAGCTGGACGGCATCGTCGAGTCCGCCCTCCGGGCCGCCCACCTGTGGGACGAGGTGTCGGACCGCCTGGACGAAGGGGCGCTTCGCCTTTCCGGCGGGCAGCAGCAGCGCCTCTGCATCGCCCGGGCCCTGGCCGTGGAGCCCCGCATCCTCTTGATGGACGAGCCGTGCTCCGCCCTCGACCCCATCGCCACCGCGAAGATCGAGGACCTCATGTTCGACCTGAAGAAGACCATGACCGTGGTCATCGTGACCCACAACATGCAGCAGGCCGCGCGGGTGGCCGACTACACCGCCTTCATGTACTTGGGGCGAATTGTGGAGTTCGGGAAGACCCGGGAGATGTTCGAGCGGCCGAAGGAGGCCCTCACGGAACAGTACATCACGGGGAGGTTCGGCTGATGGAGACGGCGGCGCAGCGGAAGGCCCTCGGAGAGGCCCTGGCCCGGTTGAACGAGAACCTCACCACGATGGCGGACCTCGCCCAGCTCGCCATCCGCAAGGCGATGGAGGCGTTGACGGGCCCGGAGGCGGACCTGGTGGAGGAGGTCGCCGTCCTCGACGGGGAGACGTACGCGCTGCAGCAGCGGGTGGACCGCCAATGCGTCGAGCTCATCGCGTTGCACGCCCCCGTGGCGCGGGACCTCCGCACGGTGACCACCTCTCTGAAGATCACTACGGACCTGGACCGCATCGTCCGCTACACCCTGGACATCGCGGAGCTGGCGCGGGAGATGGACCCGGAGGACGTGAACGACCTGAAGGAGCTCACCCCCCTCGAAGAGATGGCCACCCACACCATCGCGATGGTGGACAAGGCCGTGCGCGCCTTCGTGGAGCGGGACGCCGACTCCGTCCGCAACATCGTGGAGGAGGACGACATCGTGGACGACCTGGAGGCGTCCGTGTTCCAGAAGGTGGTGAAAACCATCGGGGACCAGTCCGTCCGCGTCGAGACGGGCCTCCGGTACATCCTCGTCAGCCGCCACCTGGAGCGCATCGCGGACCACGCCGTGAACATCGGGTCCCGGGTCGTGTACATGGTCACCGGCTCTCGGCTGCACCTCCGATACCCCGCCTGATGGGTATCGCGACAGGGGACCGCCAGACCGCACTCGGCCGATGAGAGCCCATTCCCACCCTCCCCCGCGCAGTATATACATTCCCAATCGCGCCTTTAAGTGAAACCTCCCCCTCCCACCCTGTATCCCACGGCGAGGTTCGAGGGGAATGGCGACGCTGCGCGTGTTGCGATACGCCCCCCAGGACACGGAGCCCCGCTTCGTGTCCTACGAGGTGGATGTCCCCCCCGGGGCGACGGTCCTCGACGGCCTCTACGCCGTGAAGCATCAGCGGGACGGCTCCTTGGCCTTCCGCGCGTCCTGCCGCAGCGCCATCTGCGGCTCCTGTGCGATGACGATCAACGGGAAGAACCGCCTGGCCTGCAAGTCCCAGATCAAGGACCTGAAGTCTCCCGTCACCGTCGAGCCCCTCACCGGCTACCCCATCCTCAAGGACCTCGTTGTGGACATGGTCCCCTTCTGGAGCCAGTACAAGTCCGTGCGCCCCAATCTCATCCGGAAGGAGCCCTTCGATGGGGAGGTCCGGCAGTCCCAGGAGGTCCGCCAGAGCATCGACGACGCGGCGCGGTGCATCCAGTGCGGCGCGTGCAGCTCCTCCTGCCCCGTGATTTGGACGGACGAGCGTTACCTGGGGCCGGCGGCCCTCCTCAAGGTCTGGCGGTTCGTGGCGGACGACCGCGACCAGGGGAAGGCGGAGCGGCTGGATCTGGTGAACAATGAGTACGGCGTCTGGCGGTGCCACACGATCTTCCGGTGCGTGGACTCCTGCCCCAAGGACATCAACCCCACGGAGGCCATCGAGTCCCTGCGCCGGGCGGCGATCCGCCAGACCCTGTTCGGAAGGAGGGGATGAGATGAAGGAGGGACGCGGCTTCGGCTACTACCTGCGGCGGGTGACTCGGGCTTCGGGCGAGGTGGGGACCTTCTCCCACGCCGTCCACCGCCTCTCGGGCCTCCTCCTCGTCGTCTACCTGGTGATGCACATCGCTCTCATGACCCGGGCCCGGTTCGACGGGCAGGGCTTCGACGAGCTCATGGAGACGTTCAAGAGCCCGCCGTTCCTCATCGCCGACCTCATCATCTTCCTCGGGGTCGTCCTCCACGGCCTCAACGGCCTGCGGATTACCCTCTTCGACATGGGCGTCGGCATCCGCCGGCAGAAGGAGCTCTTCGCCGTCGTCCTCGCGCTGACGGGCATCGCCGTGGCCTGGGCGTTCTGGATCATCCTGCCCCTGGTCCTAGGAGGTGGCTAGATGGCGGTACCGAGCCACCTGGCCCCGTCGAAGCGCAGCCTCTGGCTGTGGCTCCTCCAGCGGGTGTCAGGCGTCGCCCTCATCGTCCTCCTCCTGATCCACATGATCGTCCTCCACTACGTGGACCCCCACGAAACCATCGAGCTCTTCGGCCTGAACAGCCAGGCGGTCACCCTCCGGATGCAGGCCCTCCTGTTCATCATCGTGGACAACCTCCTCCTGGTCTTCGTCCTCTTCCACGGGTTCAACGGCGTGCGCAACGTGGCGTACGACTACATCAACAACGACAAGTGGCGGCGGGTCGTGGCGGCTCTCTGCTTCCTCGCGGCCCTCGCCCTCCTCGTCCTGGCCCTCTACGCGTTCATCCCCATGACCCTGGAGGGGGCGTGATGCGGGAGCACGACGTCCTCATCGTGGGGGGCGGCCTCGCGGGCCTCCGGGCCGCCATCGAGGCCGGGCCCCGGGCGGACACCGCCGTCCTCTCCAAGGTCCACCCCCTCCGCTCCCACACGGGGGCGGCCCAGGGAGGCATCGCGGCCAGCCTCGGGAACGCCAGCGACGACTCCGTGGACCTCCACCTGTTCGACACGGTGAAGGGGGCCGACTACCTCTGCGACCAGGACGCGGCGGAGGTCCTCGTCAACGAAGCGCCGGAGAACATCCTGGAGTTGGACCGGATGGGGGCGGCCTTCAGCCGGACGGAGGAGGGGAAGATCGCCCAGCGCCCCTTCGGCGGTCATTCCCGCCCGCGGGCGTGCTACGCGGCGGACTGGACGGGCCACACCATCCTCCACACAGTCTACGAGCAGAGCCTCACCGCGGGGGTGCAGTTCTACGACGAGTGGTACGGCCTCGCCCTCGCGATGAGCGACGGGGCCTGTGCCGGCGTGGTCGCCATGAACGTGGCCACGGGGGAGATCGAGGCGTTCCACGCGAAGGCCACCCTCTTCGCCACCGGCGGCTACGGGCGGGCCTACAAGATCACTTCCAACGCCTACGCGAACACGGGGGACGGCCTGGCCCTGGTGCTGGACGCCGGCCTCCAGATCGAGGACATGGAGTTCGTCCAGTTCCACCCCACGGGCCTCTACCAGCAGGGCGTCCTGGTCACGGAGGGCGCCCGGGGGGAGGGCGGGTACCTCCTCAACGACGCCGGCGAGCGGTTCATGGAGCGGTACGCGAAGGACAAGATGGAGCTGGCGCCGCGGGACGTCATCTCCCGGTCCATCCAGACAGAGATCAACGAGGGCCAGGGCATCGGCGGGAAGGACTACGTTCACCTGGACATCCGCCACCTGGGCCGGGCGAAGATCCTCAAGCGCCTCCCCCAGATCCGCGACCTCTCCATGAGCTTCGTGGGCGTGGACCCCATCGAGGCGCCCATCCCCATCCAGCCCACCGCCCACTACTCCATGGGGGGCATCCCCACCGCGGTGAACGGGCAGGTCGTCCAAGGGCCGGAGCGGCGCCCCGTCCCGGGGCTCTTCGCCGCGGGGGAGTGCGCCTGCGTCTCCGTACACGGTGCGAACCGCCTGGGGACGAACTCCCTCCTCGAGGCCGTGGTGTACGGGCGCCGCGCCGGCATCGCCGCGGGGGAGTACGCGGCGAAGGCCCAGAAGCCCGCGTTCCCCGAAGACCTCCTCCACCGGACGCGGCGGCACATCGACGTGATGTTGGCCCGGGACGGCCAGGAGTCCGCGCCGGCCATCCGACGGGAGCTCCAGGACACCATGACCTCCCTGTGCGGCATCTTCCGGAACGAGGCGGACCTGGGGCGGTGCCTGGACACGATCCACGCCCTCCAGGAGCGCTTCCAGCGCATCGGCGTCGACGATCGGGGCCGCACCTTCAACACGGAGCTCTTCGAGACCTTGGAGACGAAGCACCTCCTGGAGTTCTCCGAGGTCATCGCCGTCGGAGCCAAGGCCCGTCACGAGAGCCGCGGGGCCCACTTCCGCACCGACCACCCGAAGCGGGACGATGTGAACTGGCTGAAGCACACCCTCGCGTGGCGGGAGGACGGCCAAATCCGGCTGGCCTACAAGGACGTCGTGATCACGAAGCACCCGCCGCAAGAGCGGAAGTACTAGGCCCGGCGGGCCTCACTCCTCCTCGGCCCCGCCCATCATCTCCTCGCAGGAGGCCCGCATGGCCTCCACAGCCGGGGCGTCCTCGCCGCTTTCCCCCATGAAGCCCTCCATCATTCGGGGCATCATGGACCCCATCATCCTCCCCATGGCCTCCGGGGTCATGGCGCGCATGAACCCCTCCATCATCCGGGGCATCATGTGCTCCATCATCTCCTGGGTCTCCTCCTCCGTCATGGACGCGAGGAACTTGTCCATCATCTGCTCCACCATGGCCAGCTTCTCCTCCGAGGACATGTTCTGGATGAAGCTGTCCATCATGGACTCCATCATGCCCATCGATTCGCCTCCGGTCATGGGATTCCAGCGGGATACATCAACATTGGGATACTCCAAGAATCCGAGCGCCTCGCTAGACCTCGGGCCCCTCTCGCTTCGAAAGGTAGCGTATGTCCAGAAGTCGGTACCCGAGGGCCTGGAAGAACGCCAGGGAGTCCGGGTTGTCCCCCTCAACGAGGACTCCGATGATCCCTAGACCGCGCTCCCGCAAGGCGGCCTCCGCCGCCTCCACGAGCGCGCGGCCGATCCCCCGCCGCTGGCGATCGGGGTGCACCGCGAGGCGATTGAGCCATCCCTTCCGTCCGTCGGTGGTGCCGACAATCGCCCCCACGAGGCGGTCACCCTCCCACGCCCCGAGCAAGAGGTCGGGGGTAATCGCCAGCTGGGCCGCGATGGCCTCGTAGCTCTCCCTGCCCGAGGGCTTGTGGGGAAGGCCAGAGTCCTGCCACAGCGTCGCCAGGGCCTCGTAGTCCCCCGTCCCCAAAGGTCGGATTCGCACGGCCACCCTCTCCGGATTGGTCACCCGATATTGACAACGGTTTCATAAGTCTCGCCCGCCTTACCCAGCCCGCTCGGGAGGCGGGCCGTGACCCTGCTGGTGGAGAAGATCGCCCTCGCCGCTCTGCTGGTGATCTGCCTGGGAATCTTCTTCCGACGCATGGCTTTCCACGTTCGGAACCTCCGCATGGGTCGGAAGGCGGCGCGGTGGGACCGCCCTGGCCAGCGCATCAAGGTCTTCATCCTGCAGGGGCTCCTCCAGTGGAAGGTCCACCGGGACCGCTACTCGGGCGTCCTCCACGCCTTCATCTTCTGGGCCTTCGCGCTTCTCTTCTTGAGCATCCTCGAGATCACCGCCCAGGGGTTCTTCGAAGGGTGGCGGCTCCCCCTGGGCCCCCTGAACGACCCCCTCTATCTCGCGATGGACGTCATCGCGCTCCTGGGGTCCATCGGCGTGGCCATGGCCCTCTACCGCCGCTACGTGATGAAGCCCGAGCGCCTGATGCACGAGGGGATGAAGGACGCGACAATCATCCTCGTATTCATCGCGTTCATCCTCGGGTCCATCCTGGGCCTGAACGCCGCGGAGATCACCCAGAGCGGGTTCCCCGACAACGCCCAGTGGAAGCCCGTCTCCCTCCTGTGGGCGCGGGCGGCCGAGGGGTTGGGGCTGGCGGGCGCGGCGTCCATCGCCTGGTCCCTCTTCTTCTGGATGCACGTCATCGCCCTGTTCACATTCCTGGCCTACGTCCCCTACTCGAAGCACCTCCACATCATCTTCGCCCTTGTCAACTCCTACACCGCGGACCTGTCCTCCCCGGGGCGGATGGAGACGATGGACCTGGAAGGGGCGGACCCGGACGATGTCCTCGGCGCCAACCGTCCCGAGCAACTCACGTGGCGGGCCCTCATGGACGGCGCCGCCTGCACGGAGTGCGGTCGGTGCCAGGCGGCGTGTCCCGCGTACGCCACGGGAAAGCCGCTGAACCCCATGCGGATTATCACGAACCTCCGCGACATGGTGAAGGCCCAGGGGGAGGTCGTCCGGGGCGGAAACGCGGAGGCGGTGGCCGCCCTCCCCGACATGTTCTCGGAGGTCCACCCGGACGAGGGCATCTGGTCCTGCACCTCCTGCTTCGCCTGCCAGTACGAGTGCCCGGTAATGAACGAGCACCTGGGGACGATCTTCGAGATGCGCCGCTACATGGTCCTCATGAAGGGGGAGATGCCCGAGGAGACGATGCCCACGATGATGAACCTGGAGCGGAACTTCAACCCCTGGGGCATCGGCTGGGACCAGCGGGCCCGGTGGGCGGAGGGGCTGGAGGTCCCCCTCATGGCGGAGAACGGGGGGGAGGTCGACTACCTGTTCTGGGTCGGGTGCGCCGGCTCCTTCGACGACCGGAACAAGGGCGTCTCCCAGTCCTTGGCCCGGGTCATGAAGAAGGCCGGGATCCGGTTCGCCATCCTGGGGAAGGAGGAGAAGTGCACCGGCGATCCCGCGCGCCGCCTGGGGAACGAGTACCTCGCCCAGATCCTCATGCGGCAGAACGTGGAGACCCTGAAGAAATACGACGTGAAGAAGATCGTCACCGCCTGCCCCCACTGCTTCAATTCCCTCTTGAACGAGTACCCCGACTTCGGAGGGGACTACGAGGTCATCCACCACACCCAGCTGCTCGCGGAACTCATGGAGCGGGGCGTCCTCAAGCCCCGGGAGGCCCTGAGCGGGAAGTACACCTACCACGACTCCTGCTACCTCGCCCGATACAACGGGACCGTGGAGGAGCCCCGGCGGATCCTCTCCGGTCTCCCGGGCGCCTCCGCGGTGGAGATGGAGCGCCACGGGGACAAGGGCTTCTGCTGCGGGGCCGGCGGCGCCCGGATGTGGATGGAGGAGGACGTAGGGAAGCGGGTCAACGTGGCCCGGTTGGAGCAGGCGCTGGAGACGGCGGCGGAGGCGGTGGCCACGGCGTGTCCGTACTGCCTCATCATGTTCGACGACGCCGCCAAGTCGGAGAACCAGGAGGGGCTCGGACGGTACGACCTGGTGGAGCTCCTGGAGAAGGCCCTGGGCGACTGAGGTTGCCCGGCCCCCCCTTGCCACAGCAAAACCACTTATCCGAGGGTCCCCTAGAACCAGGTCCCGAGGTGAAACCCATGGGATCCGACGAGTTGCTGAAGGGACTGAACGAGGACTTCAACCGCGAGATCCACGCGATGCTCAGCTACCTGCAGAAGTCGTTCCTGGTGTTCGGGCCGAACCGTCCCCCCGTGGTGGGCTTCTTCCGCCATGAAGCGGAGGAGTCCATGGGCCACGCCATCAAGATTGGCGAGAAGATGACGGCCCTGGGGGCCATCCCCACCATCGAGTCCCAGTCCATCCACGGCCACCCGAAGAGCATCCGGGAGCTGCTGGAGGAGAGCCGGGCCATCGAGGTCGCGGCCCTGGAAGGCTATAAGGCCCGCCTGGAGCAGGCGGGGGACGACATCGCCCTCCGGATGATGCTGGAGGAGCAGGTGTCCGAGGAGCAGGAGCATCTGGAAGAGGTGGACAAGCTCCTCCGGGAGTGAGGCGGCGGGCCCCAAAGATTCTTACCCGCCCCATCGCTCCATAGGCCCATGCGGCGCGCCGCCCTGGCAGCCCTGCTGGTCCCCCTTCTCGTGGCGCCCCTGGCGGCCGCGGACTCGAACGACCCGCGGGCGCCGGAGCAATGGGCCCGCCAGGTGGTCCGGGCCGACGAGGCCTACCACACGGGCTTTCGCGGCCAGGGCGTCGTGGTAGCCGTCCTCGACACGGGCATCGACGAGACCCACGCGGACCTCGCGGCCAATCTGTGGCGGAATCCCGTCGAGTGCAGCGGCACCGCCGCCGTCGACGATGATTCGAACGGCTTCGTGGACGACTGCTTCGGCTACGACTTCGTGGACGGGGACCCGGCGCCGGAGGATGCGGACGGCCACGGGACCCACGTGGCGGGCATCGTCGCGGCGGTGGCGAACAACAGCGTGGGGGTGGCGGGCATCGCCCCCGAGGCGCGGATCATGGCCCTGAAGGTCCTGGCGGACGTCAACGCGACCTGGCGGGGCACCCGGGAGGCCCTGGACTACGCCCGGCAGAACGGGGCGGACATCATCAGCATGAGCTGGGGGGTGGACGGCGTCCCCCTCCCATCTTCCGTGAAGAACGCCCTGGATGCCGCCCACGCCGCGGGCATCCTCCTCGTGGCCGCCGCGGGCAACAACGACACCGACCGGGAGCACTACCCCGCCGCCTACGACGAGGTCATGGCGGTCTCCGCCACGACGATTCTGGACCAGCGGGCCCCCTTCAGCAACTTCGGGGACTGGGTGGAGCTCTCCGCCCCCGGCGGGGGCGGCGGGAGCACAATCCTGTCCACGTTCCCGGACGACCGCTATTCCTTCCTCTCGGGCACCTCCATGGCGGCCCCCCACGTGGCGGGTGTGGCGGCCCTCGTCCAGTCCAAGAGCGGTCTGCGGGGCGAGAACCTGCGGGCGGTGCTGCAGGACACCAGCGTGGACCTGGGGACCGCCGGTCGGGACCCCGTCTTCGGCTTCGGCCGCGTGGACGCCATGGCGGCCTTGGACGCCGTCACCGTCCCCGCCCCCAACCAGGCCCCCGTGTGCCGCGTCCTCCATCCCGAAGCGAACACCACCGTCCGCCTCCCCCTCACCGTCTCCGGGGAGGCCTGGGACCCCAACGGCTCGGTCCAGTCCGTGGAGGTCCGGGTGGGGGAGGGGCCCTGGCGGCGGGCCACCGGCACCACCCCTTGGGTGTACGAGTGGGCGGCCACCGCCCCCGGGACCGTCACCCTCGCCTGCCGGGCCTACGACGGCGTCCTGTACTCCGAGCTCGACGAAGTCACGGTGACGGTGGTGGGGACCGCGATCCCCGAGGTGCTCTACCTCAATCGGGAGGCGGTGGCGTCCGCCCTCGTGGCGACCTCCTCCCTGCTGGGCGTCGCCATAGGGGCGTTCCTGTGGAGGCGGAGCCGGGGGGCGGAGGGCCGATGAGCTCCCCCGAGGACCTCTTGATGGCGTTGCTCCAGATCCGGAGCGAGCCCACGGACCCCATGGAGGAGGTCACGGGCTTCGCCGCCGACGCCCTCCGCGGAGCGGGGATGCAGGCGAAGGTGGTGGACGGGGCCTTCCCCGCAGTCGTCGCGACGCGGGGCGAGGGGGGCGTCCTCTTCAGTGGGCACCTCGACACCGTCCCCCGCGGCGGCGGATGGTCCAAGGGGCAGGGCGAGCGGGAGGGGGAACGCATCTACGGTCGCGGGGCCTCGGACATGAAGGGCCCCTGCGCGGCGGTGATGGCCGCGGCGGCGCCTCTCGCCCGCGACGACGTCCCCTTCTCCGTGATCTTCACCACCGACGAGGAGACCACCATGAACGGCGCCAGGGGGGTCGCCGACGTCCCCGCTGTCCGGGACGCGGCCTTCATCCTGGTCTGCGAGCCCACGGACTTCCGTATCGTCCACGCGGAGAAGGGGGTGTACCACGTCCGGGTGACCGCGACGGGCACCGCCGCCCACGGGAGCCTGCCCCACCTGGGCCGGAGCGCCATCTGGGGGATGCACGAGCTCCTGGAGCGGCTGAAGGACCTGCGGGAGCCCGCGGGGGAGTTCCAGGACGCCCTCACCCTCAACGTGGGCACGATCTCGGGGGGCACGAAGGTGAACGTCGTCCCCGCCGCGTGCACGGCGGAGCTGGACTTCCGGTTCCCCGCCTCCCATTCGCTGGACGACGTCCGGGCCCTCCTCCACGGGCGCCTGGGCGCCTGCGACGTACCCTACGAGCTGGAGGAGGTGCAGAAGCTCCGGGCCGTGGCCTCCGACCCCGACTCCGAGGGCGTCCGGCGGTTGCGGGAGCTCACGGGCGCCCCCCTGGCCACCGTCCCCTACGGCACGGAGATGGCCATCTACCACCCCGTGAACCCCCGCGCGGCGATCTTCGGGCCGGGGAAGGAGGAGACCTTCCACGCGGCGGACGAGTATATCGACGTGGCCGACCTGCAGCGGGCGGCAGAACTGTACGAGGCCTTCGCCCGCACCTGGGCCTAGAACCGCTTCAGGGCCTCCCTCAGGTTCGCGAGGCCCCCCTCCACCTGCTCCCGCCCCGTGCCAAACCCGAGGCGGAAGCGGTCTTGATGGCCGAAGCACTCCCCCGGCGCGATGACCGTCTTCCGTTCCTTCGCCAGGTACTCCGCGAGGGCGGTGGTGTCGACGCCGTCCACCCGCGGGTAGCCGAAGTTGCCCACGTCGGGGGGCACCCAGGTCACCCGGTCGTCCGACGCGATCCACGCGTCCACGAGGGGCCGGGCGGCCTCGACGAGGGCCCGCGCCCGGGCGCTGAACGCCGCCTCCTTGTGGAGCGCCGCCAGGGCCGCCCGTTCGCTGAGGTGGGCGGGGGCGACCGAGGCGTGGTGCGCGATCCGCTCCATCTTCGCGATGAGCTCCCGCGGGCCCACGGCCCAGCCGACGCGGAGGCCGCCCAGGCCGTAGAGCTTGGAGAAGCCGGAGGTCACCACGATGCTCTCGGAGAGGGACGCCGCCGAGGGGGGCGGGTCGTGGAAGACCAGACCCAGGAAGATCTCGTCGACGAGGGCCACCGCGCCCCGGTCCTCACACACCTCCCCGACGGCCCGCATCGTCGCCGCCCCGTCCACCACGCCGGAGGGGTTGTTCGGGTTTGCCAGGATAAGGAGGTCGAAGGCCTCGAGCGCGGCGAACGCCTCGGGGTCCAGGTGCCAGCCCTGCTCCTCCCACCGTTGGACAGTCGCCGTCTTCGCCCCGAACCCCAGCGGGAGGTTGCGGAGGGGCGTGTAGGTGGGGTGTTCAACCGCCGCCGTGTCCCCCGCCTCGAGGACCGCCGCGCACAGGAGGAAGTTCGCCTCGCTGGTCCCCGCGGTCACGAGGACCTCCCGCCAGGAGACGCCGTACCGCTCGGCCAGGAATCGGCGGAGCTCCGGGTCCCCGCCCGGGAACGCGCGGGCCGGGTCCTCCGAGCCGAAGGCGACCCCGATCTCCTCGAGGGTGGCGTTCCGCACCCCGCTGGCACCGATGTCGAAGTTCGCCGAGGGGAGCCAGCGGAGGAACCACTCCAGCAGGTCGAAGGGCGGGAACTCCACGGGGCGGGAAGGACGAGGCGACCGGAAAAAGGCTTCTCCGCGTCGCTACCGCGTCCCGAGGTAGTAGTTGATTTCCCAAGGGACGACGAGGTCCCCCTCGTCCCTCAGGGGGGCCAGGCGCTCGGCCAAGGCGGTTTCGAAGTCGGCACGGCCTCCTGGCCCCATCGCCTCGAGTTCACGATTCACGTAGCCGAACGAGGTCCTCAGGTCAGTGTAGGCCTGGACGTCCGCAAACCGCGTCGCCGCGGTCTCCGTGGTCGCCTGGACGTCGCGGAACCCGGCGGCATGGAGCATTCCCGTGAGGGCCTGTCGGCTCACCAGGTCCTGGCGGTCGCGGCTGGACCGCATGAACGCGACGGCCTCGCGGAGCTCCCGAAGTCTCGGAGGCGGCTCGTCCGTGCCATGGTGCTGCAGGAGCTCCAGAAAGGCCCGCGAGGCCGGATCCTCCGTGGCGGACCACTCGCAGAACGCCATGCGGCCCCCCTCGACGAGGAGCCGGTGCGCCTCACGGAACGTCCGGTCGGGGTCGAACACCGGGATGCCGAAGCAGGACAGCACGGCGTCGAAGCGTCCCCCAGGGTACAGGATCTGTCGCGCGTCCATCGTCTCGAAGCGGACTCCCGCCACCCCCTTCTCCTCCGCCCTTCGAATGGCCGTCTGGATGGCGTCGAAGGAGAGGTCGATGGCCGTCACCGACCCGGAGTCACCGACCCGCTCCGCCGCCCGGAGGGCCAGGTTGCCGGTCCCGCAGCCCAGGTCGAGGACCCGCTCGCCGGGGGCGATCGCCGCGACGTCCAACACGCGGCCCGCCATGGGCGCGAACCGGGGGACGACGTTCCGGTCGTAGACCTCGGCCATGCGGCTGTACTCTTCGTCGAACAGGACGATGGCCGTCTCGGCGTCCATGCGCCCCGCAGGGCCCCCCGCGGTAAAACCGTTCGCCTCTCCGGGTGGAGGCCCCCTCCCAAACCCTTAAGACCCTCCCGTTGGCTATGCTCCCCTCCCGGGGGTGGCCATGTCCCGTTTCAATCTGGCCTCCGATGAGGACATCCTCTCCGGCGGCACCACGGACATCTACTTCCAGCGGACGGAGGCCATCCTGAAGCGCCTCGGGAAGGACACGCAGCGGGTCCTCGCGGAGTTCACGGCCTCCTCCCTCCCCCAGGGATGGGACTACGGCGTCCTGTGCGGCCTAGACGAGGTCGTCACCCTCCTGGAAGGCCGGGACGTGACCTTGCGCGCCCTCCCCGAAGGTTCCCTGTTCGTCCCCCGCACCCACAGCGGCGTCCGCCTCCCCGTGATCACCCTCGAGGGCCCCTACGGCGCCTTCGCCGTCCTGGAGACCCCCATCCTGGGCTTCGTCTGCCAGGCGAGCGGCGTCGCCACGAAGGCGAGCCGGGTGCGCCGGGCGGCGGGGACGAAGCAGGTGGTCTCCTTCGGCATCCGCCGGATGCACCCCGCCCTCTCCCCCGCCATCGACCGGGCCGCGTACATCGGTGGGTGCGACGGGGTGTCCAGCCTCAGCGGGGCGAAGGCCATCGGCCGCGAGCCCCAGGGCACGATGCCACACTCCCTCGTCATCGTCATCGGCGACCCCAAGGCCGCCTTCGTCGCCTTCCACGAGCACATGGACCCGTCCGTGCCGCGCATCGCCCTCGTGGACACGTACCTCGACGAGGTGCGGGAGGCCATCATCGCCGCGGACGCCGTGGAGGACCTGGCGGGGGTGCGCCTGGACACCCACGGCTCCCGGAAGGGGAACTTCGAGGACATCGTCCGGGAGGTGCGGTGGGAGCTGGACATCCGCGGTCACGAGGACGTGCAGATCTTCGTCTCCGGCGGGCTGGACGAGACCACGATCCCCGGGCTCATCCGCGCGGGGGCGGAGGGCTTCGGCGTGGGGACGAGCATCTCCAACGCCCCCACGATCAACTTCGCCATGGACATCGTGGAGATGGACGGGCGGCCCGTGGCGAAGCGGGGGAAGTTCGGGGGGCGGAAGGAGGTCCTGCAGTGCCCGGAGGACCTCACCTTCGAGCTGGCCACCCGGTCGTCGGCGTGCCCCGCCTGCGGGGGGGAGATGCGCCCCGCCATGGTGGAATACCTGAAGAAGGGGCGGGTCGTGGAGAGCGTCCCGTCCCCCTCGGACGTGCGGGCGTCCGTCCTCGCCCAGTTGGAGAAGCTCCCCGCCCCCGGGGTGGCGTAAGATGCCGCCCCTCTGGTCCCTCCTCGCGTTCATGGACGGGGGGCGGATGGCGGACGAGTTCGAGCCGGGCCTGCGGCGGGTGGTCCGGGCCGACGTCGTCGCCCTCGCGGTCCTGGGCATCGTCCTCCTGATCCTCGCCGGCGTGGTCGCGGTCGCCGTGGCGATCCCGTGGGCCCCGGTCGCCCCGCTGGTCGCCGGCATCGTCTTCCTCGCCGCGGCGGGCATCCTATGGATGAGGAGCCGGTGAGCGGGAGGGACCCCTACTGGCGGGGGCTCCAGGCCGCCTTCGACGCCATCGCCGACGAGTTCGATCGCACCCGGCGGACCCCTTGGGCGGAGGTCGTCGCGTTCGTGGAGCGGCTGCCCCCGGGGGCCTCGCTGCTGGACGTGGGATGCGGGAACGGCCGCCACCTGCGACCCCACATGAGCCGGGGCGGCAGCGGCCTTGGCGCCGACGTGTCCCCCCGCCTCCTTGAGCGGGCCGCCGCCAACCTGGAGGACGCGGAGAGCGTGGACCTCCTCTTGGCGGAGGCGACCCGCCTCCCGCTGGCCCCGGAGAGCGTGGACGCGGTCCTGTGCACGGCGACCCTCCATCACATCCCCGCCGAGGCCGATCGCGTGGCGGCCGTGCGCGAGGTCCGTCGGGTCCTCGTCCCGGGGGGTCGGGCCCTCTTCAGCTGCTGGGCCCTGGAGCAGGACCGGTTCGCGGGTCTGGAAGGCCCGGACGCGGTCGTCCCGTGGACCCGGGGCGACGGCACCCGGGTCGGGCGGTTCTACCACCTCTTCCAGGCGGGGGAGCTGGAGGCCCTCGTGACCCGCGGCGGCCTCCACGTCGATACAGCTATCCGCTCGGGCGACAATTACCACGCGGAGGCCTCCAAGCATGGTTGACCTCGCGCTGTTCATCGAAGGCCTCCTGGACTTGCTGCTGGGAAACGTCCTCTGCCTCATCGGCGCCGTCGTCCTGGGCATCGTCCTGGTCTTCGTCATCACAATCCTGTTCATCCGAAAGGTGATGAAGCGCGAGGTCTGGCGGTACTGACCCGCGAAACGTTCATAATCGCCCGTCGTTCTCCCCCGCGGGGCGTCTCACCATGTCCGAAGTCCCCGAGGAATTGCGGTACTCGAAGGAGCACGAATGGGTCCTCCTCGAAGGCGACCGGGCCACCCTGGGCATCACGGACTTCGCCCAGGACGAGCTGACGGACGTCGTCTACGTGGAGTTGCCCGAGGTGGGGCGGGAGGTGGAGCCCAACGAGGAGCTGGGCGCCCTGGAGTCCGTCAAGGCGGTCTCGGAGCTCTACGCGCCCGTCGGCGGCACGGTCCTGGAGGTCAACGCGGATCTGGAGTCCAGCCCCGAGCTCGTGAACGCGGACCCCTACGGCAAGGGCTGGATCGCCGTCCTGCGCCTTCGGGACCCTTCGCAGGTGGAGGGTTTGCTCGACGCCGCGGCGTACCGCGCGCACATCGGGGAGTAGCCGCCGAAAGCCATAAGGGCCGACGGCCCTCCTCTCCCCTCGGGCCCGTGAGGTAGCGGACAGCCTGGAGGCCTTCGGAGCCTTTCGCCCGGGTTCGAATCCCGGCGGGCCCGTCCCCCCTCCGATGGGTTTTGTCACCTCACAATCGTTATATACGCCCCTCCCGGTGCCATAGATTCCTCCGGGGGACTCGCGTGCCAGAGGCCGTCATTGTGAGCGCGGTGCGGACCGCCATCGGCAAGTTCGGGCGCGCGTTCCGGG
>CAYFXO010000002.1:34030-42661 GCA_964347125.1 uncultured Methanomassiliicoccales archaeon
CTATCATGAACATCGCGATCTCGACCGCCTCGTTCGGGCGCGCGTTCCGGGACGTGCCGGCCCCCCGCCTCGGCGCGGCCGTGGTGAAGGAGGCCGTCGCCCGCTCGGGCGTCCCCGGGGACCGGGTCGAGGAGGTGATCATGGGCAACGTGATCACCGCCGGGCTGGGCCAGGCCCCCGCGCGACAGGCCGCCCTCCACGGGGGACTGCCCCCGAGCGTCGCCGCGGTGACCGTCAACAAGGTCTGCGCCTCCGGGATGAAGTCCGTGGCCATGGCCGCCGACTCCATCTGGGCGGGGAGCCGGGACGTGGTCGTCGCCGGTGGCATGGAGAACATGAGCCGCGCCCCCTACCTCCTGGAGCGCGCCCGCTACGGCTACCGCTACAACCATGGCCGGCTCCTAGACGGCTTGATCGTCGACGGGCTGTGGGACGCGTTCAAGGACTTCCACATGGGGGAGACGGGGGAGATCGTCGCGGAACGGAAGGGCGTCACGCGAGAAGACATGGATGCCTTCGCCCTGGAGAGCCACGCCCGGGCCGCCACGGCCTCGGAGACGGGCGCCTTCGACGCGGAGATCGTCGCCGTGGAGACCCCGGCGGGCGGCGTCGTGGACAAGGACGAGGGCATCCGCTCCGACACCTCCTTGGAGAAGCTCGCCGCCCTGCCCCCGGTGTTCCGCGAGGGCGGGAGCGTGACGGCGGGCAACGCCTCCCAACTGAGCGACGGCGCCTCCGCCCTCGTCGTCATGTCGTCCGAAGCGGCGGAGGACCTGGGCGCCCCGCCTCTGGCCCGCATCCTCGCCTACGGCACCAGCGGCGTCGAGCCGGAGCTCGTGATGGAGGCCCCCATCCCGGCGGTCCACCACCTCCTCAAGCGGGCCAAGATGACCCTCGACGACTTCGACCTCTTCGAGCACAACGAGGCCTACGCGTCCGCGTCCGTCGCCGTGGGGCGGGAGCTGGGCATCCCCTTCGACCGCCTGAACGTGCGGGGCGGGGCCGTGGCCCTGGGGCACCCGCTGGGCTGCAGCGGCGCCCGCATCCTCACGACCCTCCTCTACGCCATGAAGGACCGGGGCGACGCGCGGGGCCTGGCGACCCTCTGCCTCGGGGGCGGGAACGCCCTGGCCATGGCCGTGGAGCGCGCCTAGTCGCGATCCAGGTCGCCCACGTCGAAGTCCTCGTCGAAGCCCTCCGAGTCCGCGTCCGCCGCCGCCTCCAGGTCGTCCACGGCCTCCTTCAGGTCCTCTAGCTCCTTCGCCAGCTCCTCCTCGAAGGCGGGCTCGCCCAGATCCTCCGCCGGGGGCCTCCCCCGTCGCCATCCCAGGAACGCGACGACGGCCAGGAGGAGGACCATCAGTAGGAGGAAGATCCACCAGTAGTCCGCGATGTCGAAGGGCTCGGGCGCCTCCGTCTGCAGGGTCACCGTGAGGGGGTCGTTCTGCCCGGGGTCGATCTGGATCAACGAGGTGTGGGTCTGGAAGCCCGGCTTCGCCACCTCCAGGATGTAGCTCCCCGGGGTGACGTTCGTGAACCCGTAGGTCCCGGCCCCCGTAGGCGTGGCGGAGAGGATCGTCCCGTCCGTGAGGCGCACCGTCGCCCCGTCCACGGGCTGCCCGTCCTCGTCGACCACGAGGATGGAGATGGAGCCGACGGTGACCGTCAGGACCACGTCCGGGGCGTCCACGGTCCCCGTGGCGGCGGCCCCGCCCTCCGTGTCCTCCGCGAGGAACGCGTACTCGTAGTCCGTCCCTTCCGGGAGGCTCGTGGTGAACTGGTACTCCTTCCCGTTCGCGTAGTTCACGTCCGAGGGGTCGACCTCCGCCATGGTGAAGGGGCTCCCGGTGATGTTCACGCCGCCCTTCAGCACGATCAGGCGGGGGAAGCCCGCCGCCGGCGGGTGGTTGTCCGGGTCGGTATACTCGATGCGGTACACGAACGAGGTGTCCGGGTCCCCCGTCTCCGGGTGGAGCCCGTCGGCCTCGTAGTTCGTCCCTCCGGTCCAGTCCAGGAGGGGCGGGCGGTTCGACACCGTCGGCCCCGCGGTGAGGGCCGTGGCGACCCCGGAGGCCACCGCCCCGGCGTCGTCCTCCGCGTAGAACCGGTAGGCGTAGTCGGTCCCCAGGGCGGTGAGGGTCGTGGCGTGGGCGTAGATCGCCCCCGCGGCGTAGTCGTTCGGGCCCCCCACCCACGCGTCGAAGGCCATCGAGGCGTTCGCGATTTCTGTCCCGCCCTTCAGGATGACCACCGTCGGGGTCCCCGCCAGGGGCGGGTCGCCGTTGGGGTCCGCGTAGCGGACCCGGTACACGAACGTGGTGTCTAGGAACCCGGTCTCCGGGTGCAGCCCGTCGCCCACGTAGTTCGCCTCATCGGTCCAGGAGAGGGTGGGGGCCACGTTCGGCGGGGGCTCCGTGGAGAAGTTCCAGTAGCCCCGCCAGGTGGGGCCGAATGCGGTGGTCTCCCACCCGTCCGTGACGTTCACCCGCCAGTAGTAGTCCGAGAGGGGGACGGTCGCGAAGGGCGCCGAACTCTCCGCTGCAGTGGTGCCCTGGGACACGAGGCTCGGCCCGCTGAAGCCCGTGTCGTTCACGGCCACCTGCCACGCGTAGGTCAGGGCGTCGCCCTCGGGGTCCAGGCCGCCTGAGGTCCAGGAGACCACCTCCCCCGCGGCGGCGGGGAGCGTCACGTTGTGGGGGGCCGCGGGCTCGGTCGGGGGCGGGGGCAGGGCGTTCAGGTGGAACGCCAGCTCCGCCGGGACGCTCCACAGCCCCTTCAGCGTGTCCTGGACGGACACCCGGAAGAGGTAGTCCCCCCCGTCCACGAGGGCCGGGGCGACCCCGGGATACAAGACGCTGTTCCCCGCGCCCGTCGTGTTGTCGTACCAGAGGAGGGTGAAGCCCGGGAGCTGCAGGACGGACGCGTTGTAGGCCGCCTGGGGGTCCCCCGCGTTCGGATCTTGGAAGACCCAGGCCAGCGCGGGGGTGTGGTCCGTGATGTGAATGAGGCCCGGGTTCCCCGAGGGGTAGCCTTGGACGGTCAGGCCGACCGCCGAGGGGGCCGCGTTGACGCGGCTCGTCGACGAGCTGAGGGGGCCGAAGGGGTTGATGAAGTCAGGGAAGGGGACGAACATGTCCTGCGGCCCATTGACCGTGGCCCCCGCCAACGCGTCGAGCGTGGCGGTCGGGCTGAAGGCATAGACGACCAGCGCGTCGGCCTGACCCCCACCCGGCACGGAGAGAACGAAACCAGAGAACCGGGCCTCACCGAACAGGACGGGCTCCTGTCCCAGGAGGAGGTCTGGCGGCGTCACGGTCCCTGAGGCGTCCACGTCCTCGTACAGGCTCACGGAGTCCAGGTCCGCGTCTCCCGCAGTCCCCGCCAGGGTGACGTTCAACGCGACGAGGTCCACGCTCCCCGGCGCGGCGTTCAAGTGCAGGATCATCATTAGGACCCCCGCCTCCCCCTGGTTGACCACCGCAGGGGCCACGTCCGTGTGGGTGACCGTCAGCCCGTCAGGCCCGGGGGCCACGTCGGGGGCGTCCGTCTCCGCGGAGTAGTCCAGATCCGCCCCGTCGGTGCCGCCAAACACGAAGGTGTAGGCGTTGCTGGCGGTCCCCAGCGTCGTGGTGACGTTGTACGAAGCCCCCGCGCCCCAGTCTCCCGGGACTCCCATCCAGGCGCTGAAGGCGGTCGTCAAGTTGAGGAATGGCGCGCCGCTCTCGTTGATGAGGACCCACGGGGTCCCAAAGGGCGGGTCGTTGTCCGCGTCGCTGTAGACGACGGAGTAGGTGAAGACCGTGGTCGTGTCGCCGCTGACGGGGTTCACCAGAGGCGACGAGAGGACGGGCGGGATGTTCGGCGGGCAGTTCAGCGTCGGGCCCGGGGCCGTCACGGTGGTGTTGTCGTTCCACCCGTCGTTGCCTTGGAAGGCGAAGCCGTAGCTCCCGCCGCAGGGCAACGTGACCGTCCGGTTGAACACCGCCCCCGCGGTGTAGTTCCCGGGGCCTCCGAGGAAGGTGACGAAGAACATCTGGAAGGGGCTCCCCGCGATGGGCGTCCCGCTCTCGTTCACGTGGACCCACACGAAGGCCGGCGGTTGGTCCTCCGGATCGCGGTAGGTCACGTTGTACTCAAAGGGGAACGTCGGCCCGGTCTGGGAGGGGGGCGTGACCTGACCGTTGATCATCTCCGGCGGGAGGTTCACCGCGGTGACGTTCGGCCCCGCCGCGCAGAGGGGCGTCGCGCTCTGGCCGAAGCTGTCCTCCGCGAGGAAGCAGTAGGAGTAGTTGGTGCCCGGGTTGACGAGGTTCGTCACGAAGACGTACCGCTTCCCGTCCGTGTGGTCCGTGTCCGCGGGGTTCGCCTCCCACATCGTGCCGTTGACCACCTCGACGGCCCCCCACCAGAGCACGACCCGCGGGTACGTGGGCGCGGGGGCGTCGTCGTCCGCGTCGTAGTAGTCCACCCGCCACTGGAAGGCGCTCCCGAGGGGGGCCTCGTCGTCCTCCACCCCGTCCGTCTGCCAGCCCACCTCCCCCGTCCAGTTGAAGGAGGGGGCGCAGTTCACCTGGGGGCCGGGGCTCGACGCGGAGAAGACCTCCGCCTGGCCGTCCGAGGCGTTGAAGACGAAGGTGTAGCTCCCGCCGCAAAGGGGGAGGGTCGTGCGGTAGGAGAGGTTCGCCCCCGCGACGGTATCGTTCACGGCCCCCACCCAGTTCTCCAGGCTCAGGGCGAAAGGTGAGCCCCCGATGGGAGCGCCGCTCTCGTTAATCCACACGTAGCTCCGCGAGAAGGGGTCGTTGTCCGCGTCCCGGAACGTGACATTGTAGGTGAAGTTCGTCGCCTCGCCGCCGAGGGTCGGGATTACCCCCGGGCCCAAGAGCTCCGGCGGCGTGTTCGGGCAGGTCACCCTGGGCCCCGCCGCGAGGGCCGTCGTGTTCGTGGCCTGGCCGTCGGACGCGCTGAACTGGTAGGTGTAGTTGGAGCCGCAGACCGACAGGGTCCGGTTGTACGTGTAGCGGGCCCCGGTCGTGTAATCGTTCGGGGCGCCGACCCAGCCCATCTGGGTCATGGCGAAGGGCGGCCCGATGGGCGTTCCGCTCTGGTTGATGAGGACCACGGGCGCCCCGACGGCGCTGTCGTTGTCCGCGTCGCGGTACGTGACGTTCCACGAGAACAGAGTAGTCACGGGGTCGCCGGGGTCCGGGGCGACACTCCCGTTGAACAGCTCCGGCGGGGTGTTCCCCGCGGCGCAGGGGTCGAGGCACAGTTCGGCCCAAAGGGGCGGGGGCGGGGGCGCCCCGCGGTAGTGGAGGGGCCACGCGCTGTACCGCCAGGTGCGCTCGTCGCCCGCCTGGTAGGTGTCCGGATCCCCGTCCACGACGTCCGGGGCCGTGGAGTAGATGGCGAACCCGATGGTGTCCCCGGGGGAGGCCCCGAGGAGGGTGAGGGGGATGGCGAGCTCGTACGTGCGGTGGGGGCTCACCAGGATGCTGGGGGTGCTGTAGCCCGCCCCGCCCTCGAGGCCGGTGTGGCCGGGGAGGCCCGTGTTGAAGGGGGAGTCCTCCATCACCCAGTCCCCCGCCGACGCGTTGTAGACGGCGTGGCCGGTGACCTTCGACTGGGAAGTGAGGCCGCCCAGGGTGAACTGGGAGTCCGCCCCATCCGTGAAGAAGTCGTCGTGGGGGGCGTCGAAGAGGACCCCCGCCCGGTCGAAGGCGCGGCGGGAGGCGTCGCCGCCGGCGTCCAGGCCCATGTAGAGGCGCGTGGCGTCGTTCTTGATGTAGAGGGTCGTTGGGACCTGGTTCCCCAGCGTCGCGTCCAGGGGGATGGGGAGGCTGTCCGTCTCCCACTCGCCCGGGTTCATGACCCCGTCCGCGGTGACGGGCTGGACGAGGGGGAATGAGGGGATGAGGGGTCGGAAGAAGGGGTCGATGGTGGCCTGGGCGCTCTGGAAGGGGTCCGGCGGACCCAGGATGACCGCGTCCCCCTTCGGCCGGAGGGTGAACCACGCGCTGGCCACCTCCAGGCCCACGGTGGGCCCCGTGGCGGCGGTGTAGGCGATGTCCACGGCGACGAAGAACGTGATGACCTGCCCGGGGTACACGCCCAGGTAGGGGGGGTCGTCCCCGGCGAAGGAGAGGTTGGCCCGGTAGGGCGGGCCCGCGCCGAAGGCCGCGACGGCCACCAAGGGGTCGACCGCCGGGTTCGGGATGCCGTCGCCGTCCGCGTCCCGGTACAGCTTCGCGTCCGTGACCTCCGCCGACGTGGCGGTCCCGTTCAGGACCACCTCGAAGGCCGTCACCTCCACGTCCCGGAAGTCTGGGTTCGTCAGGGTGAGGCCCAGGATGGGGACGCTCCCCTCCCCCTGGGCGGCGGAGGCCCCCGGAAGGACGAGGTTCGCCGGCGTGACGACCAGGGTGTCGAGGAACGGGTTGAGGAGGAGGTTCACCGGGGCCGAGGTCCCCGGGAGCCCTGGGATGACCAGGACGGTGTCCGGGGTGGAGGCCACGAGGTTGACGGCGAGGAGCATCATCGAGACGGTGAACCCCGAGGTGGCGGCGGCGATGTCGATGGTGAGGAGGAGGGTGATGTCCGCTCCCGCGATTACCAAGATGGGATCGACCCCGGCGGCCGCGAGGTCCAGGGTCGCCGGCAGCCCCGCGGATGGGGCCGCACGGACCAACGGCGTATCCACCCAGTGATTCGGGAAGCCGTCTCGGTCCCGGTCCCACCAGAGGGCGATGTTCGTCACGTCGGTCGTGGGCGACGGTCCGAGGAGGTTCACGACAAGGGACGCGACCCCCGCCGACCCCGTCAGGGCGCTCAGGTCCAGCTGGAGCATGAGGGTGTCGTAGTCCGTGGGCTCCGTCTCGAAGGGGGCCCGGTCCAGCCAGGTCACCTGCAGCGTGTCGGAGGCGGGGGCCGCTGGAGGCACGAACCGCACCGCCAACGAGTCTTCGAGGAAGTCGTAGTACTGGAGGCCGATTTCCCCGGGGTCGTTCTCGATGGCGGTGAGGGGGGGATAGGGGCCGCCCTTGAAGGTGACGTCCTGGAACTGGCACGTGGCGGTGCCCGCGGCGGTGAGGATGAGCTGGAAGAACTGGGGAGCGCCGTCCGCGTCGCGGGTGATGTTCTCCCACGTCACGACCGCGATCTGGCTGGCGGGGTCCTCCCACCAGTAGATCAGCCCGCCGCCCCCCGTGAGGGGGTCGGGGTTCAGTCCGTCCCCGAAGCAGCTGATGAAGTTGTTCGGCCCGGAGGGTCGCGGATGGTCCGGCCAGGCCGGGGCCAGGGGCCACAGGGTGTTGTTGAACGTGATGAACCCGTTGTCGGAGACCCAGAAGCTGTCGTAGGGCACCCCGTAGAAGATGAACTGGAACGTCGAGAAGGTGAAGGGGCCGTAGAGGGTGTCGTTCAGGGGGAACCCCGGGACGGGGAACCAGACCTCCATCGCGATGGGGTCTCTGGGGACCCACGCGAAGGGCCATGTTGGAGGGGGGTTCTTGCTGTCCTCGTACGTGTACCCGTAGGCGTCCGGCGACCCGTCCTGGGCCTCACTGCCGTATGCCGACGCCTCCTCTGCGATGGGGACGAGCGCCGTCATCGTCCCCGCCACCAAGATCCACGACATCGCCCACGCGAGCCTCTTCGGAGAACTCAACATATCTCCACGCGCCTCGGAGCTCCTCGCCCCTCCGGAGTCGGTCCCATCTGGAGCCCGCTACTTATGGATATCGGGACGCTCTTCGAAGTCTATCCGACGGGCCCCTTTTATCCCCTTTCTCCTATGCCGTTTCCGCCGGCGGCGATGACGATGGCGGGCGAGTCGATGGGCGTGGTGGGCGCCGGGGTGATGGGCGCCGGCATCGCGCAGGTGGCGGCCCTGTCGGGGAGGAGCGTGATCCTCCACGACCTGACGGCCGAGCTCGTGAAGAAGGGCATGTCCCGCATCGAGGCGAGCCTGGAGAAGGCGGTCACGAAGGGGAAGATCGCCGAGGAGAAAGCCCGGGGGGCCCTCGCCCGCATCACCACCACGACGAGCCTCTCCGTCCTCTCGGACTGCGACGTGGTCCTGGAGGCCGTCTTCGAGGACGCGGGGGTCAAGAAGGACGTCCTGGCCCAGCTCAGCGGCATCGTCCGGGAGGATGCCCTCATCGCGTCGAACACCTCCTCCATCTCCATCACGGATCTCGCCAGCGCCGTCGACCGCCCGGAGCGCTTCGTGGGGATGCACTTCTTCAACCCCGTCCCCCTGATGCGCCTCGTCGAGGTCGTCCGCGGCCTCCAGACCAGCGACGCGACGACGGAGGCGGTGATGGCTCTCGCCCGGAGCCTCGGCAAGTCCCCCGTGGAGGTGAACGACTACCCGGGCTTCGTGTCCAACCGGATCCTCATGCCGATGATCAACGAGTCCGTCTACTGCCTCCACGACGGCGTGGCGGGGCGGGACGAAGTGGACGCGGTGATGAAGCTCGGGATGAACCACCCCATGGGCCCCCTGGAGCTGGCGGACCTCATCGGCCTCGACGTGTGCCTGGACATCCTCGAGGTCCTCCACCGGGACCTGGGGGATCCGAAGTACCGCCCCTGCCCCCTCCTCCGCAAGATGGTCCGGGCGGGCCGCCT
>CAYFXO010000003.1:0-8176 GCA_964347125.1 uncultured Methanomassiliicoccales archaeon
TCATGTCCACCTCGAGCTCGCGGCCGTTGTTGGGGACGGAGAGGGTGATCTCCTTCTTGGAGACCTTCGTCCCGATGGTCTGCAGGTAGCGGTCGTCGAACTCGTCGAGGACGAACCGCCGGATGAGGCAGGTCTTGCCGACCCCGCCCTCTCCGACGAGGCAGATCTTCATTTTGACAGAAGCCTGTGCCATGATGAAGTTCCTCCCGGACCTTCTTGAGGGGAGAACCCGAAGAGGGCGCCTTAAACGTTCCCGCGGCGGTATCAGGAATGATAGTCGCCCCTCCCGCGAACCTTTATGGGAGCCGGGAATATGGGGGGAGACGGCCCATGAAGCGCGACTTCCTCTCCATGATGGACGCGGCCGACCGCTTGGACGCCCTTGTCGACGCCGGCGTCGCCTGGTCCAAGAAGGGCGTGGGCCTCGTCACGTCCGATTTGGCGGGCCGGACCCTCGCCCTCCTCTTCGAGAAACCGAGCACCCGCACCCGGGTCTCCTTCGAGGTCGCCATGATCGAGCTCGGCGGCCAACCCCTCTACCTCAGCGCCCAGGACCTGCAGCTCGGGCGCGGGGAGACCGTCGAGGACACGGCCCGCGTCCTCTCCCGCTACGTCGCGGGGATCGCGTACCGGGCCTTCAGCCACGAGACGATGCGGGCCCTGGCGTCCAGCGCGGAGGTCCCTGTGATCAACGCCCTCGACGACCTGGAGCACCCGTGCCAGGTCCTCGCCGACCTCGTCACCATCAAGGCACACCTCGGGGGCTGCCCCGTGGGGTACAAGCCGAACCCGAACGTGGTGGGCCTCGCGGAAGCCCAGGCGCGGGAAAAGGGGGGGACGGTCGCGGTCGTCGTCAACCCGGAGGAGGCGGTGGCCGACGCGGACGTGGTCTACACGGACGTGTGGATCTCCATGGGCGACGAGGCGGAGGAGACGGAGCGGGTGGAGATCTTCCAGCCCTACCGCGTAACCTCCGAACTGATGGCGGGCGCCAAGGACGACGCCCTCTTCATGCACTGCCTCCCCGCCCACCGGGGGATGGAAGTGACGAACGAGGTCATCGATTCCCCCCAGTCCGTCGTCTTCGACCAGGCCGAGAACCGGCTGCACGCCCAGAAAGCCCTCCTCGTCGACCTCCTGGGGTGACCGCCTGCCCGTCCACCCGTTGCACTGGGTCCCAGGATGGGCCCTTCTGCCGCGGTGGCGCAACCGGCTGGACTTCGCGGGCCTCACCGCCGGCGCCCTCATCCCGGACATCGAGCTCCCGTTCTACTTCCTGCTGACCCGGGACCCGGTCCTCTCCCGCGGCATCATGCACTCCCTCTTCGGGGCCTTCACCATCGACCTGATCCTGGGCTCGCTTCTGGCGGTCACCCTCATCCCGTGGGCCGTGGCGCGGCTCTCCCGCCGCCCCTACTGGCGGGCCTTCTTCCGGTTCTACGCCACGCCCGCGCGGCCCACACGGGACGTCCTCATGGCCTCCGTCGTCCTCGGAGCGCTCACCCACATCCTCCTCGACCAGTTCACCCACGCCTACAACCCGGTCTTCTGGCCCGATGCGACGGGGGTCCCGGGGTTCCTGCTCCTCGGGAGCATCATCCCGTCCTCCCTGCTGTTCCAGATGCTCCTGCTGGGACCGATGGTGTGGATCATCTGGCGGGCGCGGCCGAAGGCGTAGGGCCTACTCCCCGCCGAAGAACCCTCGGAGGACGGGGTGCATCTCCATCATCTGCTCCCGCCCGACGGCCTCGTAGAACTGGATGAGGATGCCCACCATCAGCAGGACGCCGGTCCCGCTGGCCTGGCCCACGGTCCCGATGAGGTCCGCGCCGGCCGCCAGGGCCCCGACGGCAGCTCCGCTAATCACGGTGACCACGGGGATGTAGCGCTCCAGGACGCGGCGGAGGACCCGAGGGTCTCTCCGGAACCCAGGAATCTGCATCCCGCTCCGCTCAATCTGAGCGGCCACGGCCTCCGGCCCCATGTTCGTCGTCTCGATCCAGAACTTCGCGAACAGGATGGACCCGCCCACGAAGGCCCCCACGTAGATCATGATGCGGAGCAGCAGCTGCCAGTAGTTGTGGCCTAAGAGGAACTGGTCGTACAGCACGGGGTTCATGATCGGCAAGAGCCAATCGCTCACGCCGTTGATGGTGGAGAGGTAGTACGCCGCCCCTGTCATGGGCGTCGTCTGGGAGATCACCCGTTGGGTGACCAGAGGATCGCTTGCGCTAGGATAGGCCCCAATCATCCAGTTCTGACCTACGATGGGCCACTCCGGATGCTGCCAGAAGAGGAGGGAGAACATGCTCACGTTCGCCAGGACGGCGGCCATGAGGATGACGGGGATGTTGGAGGCGTAGATGAGGCGGATGGGGTAGCGCCCGCGCGCCCCCCGGGCGGCGCCGTGAGCCAGCGGGAGCTCGATGCGGCTCGACTCGGCGTACGCCACGATGAGGAAGATGACGATGGTCCCGATGAGGGCGATGAGGGGGTTCGGGGAGTCGAACCAGATGCGCTCGTAGCCGCCTCCCGCCAGGAAGCCCGCGCTGCTGTTCTGGAGGAGGTAGATGACCTTGGGGAGGGTGCCCGCGGGCGGATTGTTCACGCTCAACGGGGCGCCCGCCGTCGCAGGGAGCCAGTTGAACGTCCCCGTGAAGATCTGCTGCCCGACGCCCGCGGCGATGAACAGGGAGATCCCGCTCCCGATGCCCCACTTGGACACGACCTCGTCCATGAGGAAGACGATGTAGGAGCCTAGCGCGAGCTGGCCCACGATGATCCCGCGGGCGAGGGTCTCGCCCTGGCCGCCCCAGAAGCTGTCCAGGCCCGTGATGAGGCTGTCCGCGGGGACCAGGAAGCCGAACACCTGGGGAACGGATTCCACGAAGATCATGATGATGACGAGGAGCTTCTGGGTCCCCTGGTAGACGGACTTGTCCTCGTCGTTGCTCAGGTCGAGCTTGATGATCTTCGCGCCCGCGAAGAGCTGCATGATGATGGACCCGGTGACGATGGGCCCGATCCCCAGGTGGAGGATGGACCCCTGGGCCCCCGCGAGGATCGCCCGGAGGGAGGCGAAGAAATCCAGGCCCCGCTCCCCCGGCTCCATGCCGAAGAGGAAGATGTTCGTGAGGACGAAGTAGATGACAAGGACCAGGATGACCCAGAACATCTTCGTCCGGAAGTGGACGTGGCCCTCGGGGCGGGTGACGGCGGGGAGCCTGTCGGTGAGGGGCTTGAGCCTGTACAGGTAGCTCTTCCTCTCCTCCGGCATGCCCTAGCGCCTCACTCTTCCTCCGTGGAGGTTAACACCTGTCCGCCACCCTTCGAGATTTTCTCCACCGCCCGGGCGGTGGCGGAGGGGACGTGCACGACGAGGGCCGCCGTGACCTGTCCGCCGCCCAAGAGTTTCGTGTACCCCGCGGCCTCCAGGTCGACCTCGTAGGCCTTCTTGACCTTCTTCGCGTGGCCCGCCTCCTCGAGGGACGGCAGGGCGGCCTGCAGCTCGCGGACGTTGAGGGTCCGCTCCACCTTGGTGGCGGCGTGGCGGGTGAACCCGTGGGACCCGAAGTGGTCCGGGTCCTCGATGAGCATCTTCTTGAACTTGTGCTTGTGGAGGCCCGCCTGGCCGCGGCCCCCGCGCTTCCCGGCGCCCCGCCCGGCCTTCTTGCCCCGGCCGTGGGTCCGTCGACCGCGCATCTTCCGCGTTCGCCCCATCACACCCCCTCCCGCACGATCATCCGCTCCAGGAGCTCGTTGATGGCCTCGCCCCGATACCCCGTGGCCCCGCCCAAGGTGAATGGACGGCGCACGCCCTCGTAGCCTTGGCGCGGCGGGTGGAGCCGCAGGACGGGCTTCAGCCCCTCGACCGACCGAAGGTCCGCCTTGCCGTTGGCGATGGCCTTCGCGAGGGACGAAATCGAGCTGTATTCGGAGTGCTTCTTCACGTAGGCGTCCGTGAGGCGGGCGTCGCCCTCGAGACGGGACATGAACTTCAGGAGGGGCGCGAGGGTCTGGTGGCTGACCTCCCCCCACGTGACCCGGTCCTTCACCTTGCGGAGCATCCCCTCGTAGGGCTCGCCGGCGGGGATCAGGACGCAATGGTTCGCCCGCGTGAGACCCAGCATGGAAAGGGTGTCGGCGATGTCGCCGCGGACCCCGGGGGACCCCCGGATCCGAATTACCGCGTAGGTCATTCCTCCTCACCCCCTTCGGCGGCGTCCGCGGGCGGTGCTTCGGTCTTCTTGGCGGGTGGCTTGGCCGGAGCCTCCGCCGCGGGCGCTTCCGCTTCCTCGGCCGGGGCCTCTGCCGGTGCCGGCTCTTCCACCGGAGCCTCTGCGGGCGCTTCCTCGGCCGGGGCTTCCGCCCCTTCGGCGGGCGCCTCCCCCTCGGCGGCCTCCGCCGCCTCCTCCTCGGGTTCCTCCACTTCCACGGCGGGCTCCTCGACGACGAAGGCGTCCTCCGCCCCCGCGAGGATCTTCAGGCGGTCCGTCTGGGTGACGGTCGTCTTCATCTCGCCCCCTTCCTTCAGGGCCTGGAAGGCCGCGTTGGCGAAGTTCACGGTGGTCTTCGTGTGACCCTTTGCGAACCCCCACGCGTCCTGGATGCCCGCGAGACGCAGGATGCTCTTCACCACGTCCCCGACGGCCAGGGACACGCCTCGGGGCGCCGGGCGCAGGGTGACCTCCACGGACCCGCTCTTCCCCTCCATCACGAAAGGGAGGGAATGGGGGGTGAGGCAGCCGCACTCCCAGGAGCCGCAGCCGCGCTGCACCTCGATCATCTTGAGCTTCGCGTTGTCGATGCATTTCCGGATGGCGGGACCGACCTCCTTCCCGCGGGTGGTGGCGACGCCCACGAAGCCGTCCCCGTTCCCCACGACGGCGGTGATCGTGAAGCTCACCCGCCGCCCGGAGTCCGTCATCCGCTGCACCATGTTCACGTCCAGGACCTCGTCGTCCAGGTCGGGGAGCAGGATGTCGATGATCTCCGGCTCCCGCAGGGGCAGCCCCGTGCGGAGGGCGTCGGACATCGTCTTGATCTCCCGGTCGTAGACCAGGCGCCCGAGGCGGGTCTTCGGGATCCACCCGACGCTCCTATCCATCGGCCCCGCCTCCAATCTTGTCCTTCACCTTCGCGAAATCCTCCGTGAGGGCGTCGCCGAGGAAGGCTCCCGTGATGCGCTCCTCCGCGGGGAGCACCCCTTCGCCGTGGGCGATGGACACGCCCGCGTCCACCATCCCTTTCAGGGACGCGAAGACCTTGGAGCCCGCCGCGGGGATGTGGAGCCCGATGTCCAGCACCGCGGCGTCCAGCCCCGCCTCGACGGCGCGCCTGCCCGCGAGGTATCCCGTGAGGTACGCCGCCGGGGTCGCGCTCGTGGAGTGCGCCCACCCGAAGCCCTTGAGCTCCGAGGAGATCGCGCTGACGACGATGTGGTCGCCCTCCGGGCGGGCCTCGACGAACTGCACCCGCGTGTGGCGGTTCGACTTCCGCACCACGGCCCGGGGGAGGCCCCCCTTGAGGAGCATGAGGCGCTTCCGGTAGTCCGTCCGCCCCTCCCGCCGGCGGCGGAAGGGGACGCGGTAGTGGGGTCCCCGGCCCATCAGTCACCCCCCTTCAATCGGCCCTCGGCCCGGAGCTGCTGCTCCAGGTGGGCCTTGCTCTTGAACATCCCGCCCTTCGCCATGAGGTAGAACTGCCGGTACGTGCGGCGGTCGATCTTCCCATCGTCCCGGAGCTCCCGGAGGAGCTGGCGGATTGGGCGGATGGACCGCATCCAACGCTCTTTCCGTGGGAGGCGGGCGTTCGCCGTCCCTCGGCGGCTCCCGGGGCCCCGGCGGCGGCCCTTGCGCCGCTGCTCCGCTGCGTAGCGGGCGCGCCCGCGGGAGACGCCCCGGGCGGGGAGCTTTCGGATGGCCCCGTCCACGATGCGCCGGCGCACGTCCTCGCGGGTGATGGAATCGGCCACGTCCTCGATGCGGTCGGGGTGGATCCAGACCCGCCCCTCGCCGCACTTGAGGATCTCCGCCGCCATGCGCCGCTGGTTCTTCAGGTCCATCGCCTCACCCCGGGTTCAGCACCCGTATCCCCTTCTTCGCCGCCTCGTCCTGGATCTCCATGCGCTTCCGGAACCCCACGGAGTGGGCGATCCGGGCCGCCTCCTGGGCCGGGTCGATGACGGACAGGTCCTCGACGCGGTGGACGAGGACCTCTCGGAATCCTGAGGGATGAAGGGCCCGCGCCCCCCTCGGGCCGCGGCGCCCCACGTTCGGCTTCCCGGTGCGGTACGCGAAGCCCCGGCGCATCTTCGACTGGATGCCCTTCGGTCGCCGCCAGCCCGTGTCCAGGCGGCGGTAGCGGAACCACTCCTGGCGCCTCGCCTCGGGGCGGGCCCGCGAGGCCTCGTCGCGGAGACGGAGCAGGCGACGGGCCGCGTCGTCCAAGACCGGCTTGATCTTGGTCGGTGATTCCGCCTCCTCCGCTTCGACGATCTTGACCTCCTCCGCGGCCTCCACGTGTTCCAAGAGGCGCTCGCGGAGGACGGGGACGGTCCCTTCGTCGTCCAGGTCCAGGTCCCGGCACATGGCCTGCAGCTCGGCCTTCCGGGCCTTGCGGATCTCGGGGGGCTTGGGGAGCTCCGGCTCCTTGGCGACCTTCTTCGCCACCTTGGCGTCCGCCTTCCCCTTCGCCTTGGCCATCTCACGCCTCCTCCCGCTCTTTGCTGACGAGGTAGATGCCGTCCTGGAAGATGCGGGGGTCGTAGCCCTTGATGGAGGTGGCCTTCTCGATGTTCGCGGCGGTCTGCCCCACCGCCTCCACGTCGGGGCCCCGGAGGACCACCGTGTCCCCCTGGACCTCCGCCTCCGTCAGCCCCACGAGCTTCGCCCGCCGCGGGTACTTCTCCCCGAGGAAGTTGTCCACCACGAGATCCCCGTCCTCCACCCGGACCTTCATGGGGAAGTGGCTGTAGACGATCCGCATTCGGTACTCGAAGCCCTCCGTGACGCCGCGGATCATGTTCGCGATGTGGGCCCGGACTGTCCCCGCGAGGGCCCGCACGCGGCGGCGGGGGTTCCGGGACGTCACGTACACCCGGTCCTCCTCCACCCGGATCCGCACCCCGGGCGCGCGGAACGGGCGGGAGAGGCTCAGGTCCCCGCTGGCCACGGTGACCGTCTCCCCTTCAAGGGCGACGCTGACGCCCTCGGGGATGACGATCCGCAGCTCCGTCCGAACCTCCCGCACTTCGTCCACCTCAGTACACGTACGCCAGGAGCTTCCCGCCGACGCCGAGCTCCTTCGCTTTGGAATGGGACACCACGCCCTCCGTGGTGGTCAGGATCAGGACCCCGAAGTCCTGGGCGGGGAGGTAGCGCGCCTCGTAGCGCTCCAGCTCCTCCCGCTTCACGGAGAACCGCGGCTTGATGATGCCGCACTGGTTGATGTTGCCCAGGAGGGCCACGTCGAGCTCCCCGCCGCGGCCGTTGTCCACGAGCTCGTAGTCCCCCACGTACTGGTGCTCCTGCATCACGGCGAGCACCCGCGCAATGAGGTTCGAGGCGGGCCGGATGACGCACCGGCGCTTCCCCGACATCTCCGCGTTGCGCATCGCGGTCATCGCATCGTTCAACGGATCGTGCTGCATCCACACCCTCCTAGCTGTACTTGCGGAACCCCAACTCGAAGGCGATCTCCCGGAAGCACTGGCGGCACAGGTGCATCCGGTAGCGGCGGACGATGCCCCGCTTCCGGCCGCACCGCTGGCAGCCCACATTGCGTCCAAAGGCCTTCTTCGGTCTCATCCCTTGAGGACCTCCGTCTTGAACCGTTCCGTGACGAACTCGATGCCGTGCTGGCGGGTGAGGCGGTGGACCTGGGGGATGTGGGACTTCGCGATGCGGCGGCGGGTGACCCGCGCCCCCGGTCGCTTCAGGATCACGGAGACGTCCATCCCCAGAATCCCGATGTTCGGATCGTACTTCATCCCCTGGAACTCCGTGTAGTCCGGGATGCCGAAGGAGAAGTTGCCCTCGGGGTCGAAGTTGTACCGGAACAGGCGGTTGTCCTTCACCCACAGGGCGCGTTCCAGGAACTCCACCGCCGCCGCCCCGCGGAGGGTGACCTTGCACCCGATGGGGGCTCCCTTGCGGATGTGCCAGTCCCGGTTGGT
>CAYFXO010000003.1:8186-19589 GCA_964347125.1 uncultured Methanomassiliicoccales archaeon
GATTGTCTGGACGGGGCGGGCCCCGGTGACCAGCTCCAGCACCTGCTGGGCCTTCAGGAGCCGCTCGCCGGCCTCGCCGACGCCGATGTTCACGACGACCTTGTGGACGCGGATGGCCCGCATCCCGTCGTCCCCGGGGCTCATACCGCCTCCTCCTGCGGCATGATGATCTCCGGGGACTTCTTCCCCACCACGAACACGTTGTCCCAGACGGTGGTGAAGCCCTCCTTGAACTGGACGATGTTCTCCTTTGGGTTGCGGGTGGGGACGTAGCTCTCCACGTGGGCAAGCTCTCCTACGTGCTTGCCCGAGATGAGCAGGGCCACGTTCCCCTTCTCCAGGGCGTAGGCGTCGCCCACCTTCTGCTCGGGGATCTGGAGCTTCAGGGTGGTCCCCGTCTTGTAGGCGTCCTTGTCGAGGAGGAGGTTCCGCCCGTCGTGGAGGTTCAGCTGGGTGCGGCCCCCGCGGACGGTGGTCTTGTCCTCCAGGCGGCACAGCTTCCACGTCGCCCGTTTCTCGTCGATGGCCACGAGGCGCAGCCGGCCCTGGGTGTCCAGGAGGACGCGGTAGTGCTCCTCCGTGCGGGGGAGGCTCACCACGTCCATGAGGCCCACCGGGCGCTTCCCGTCCGTGGCGGCGCGGCCGTCCACGTGGACCTCCCGCCTCCCGAGGATTCGTTCGACCTCCCGGGCCGTCTGGGCGTACCCCAGCATGTCCCGGACCACCAGGGTCAGGGGGACCGAGCGGTCCATGGGGTGGGGTCCCGGCAGGGGCCGGACGGCCCACTTGTGGGTCTTCCGCGGAATGGACCAGGTGCGCGGTGCCGCCAGTCGCTTCAGGTGTCGCTTCGCCATGCTCAGGTCCCCCGCTCCACCCGGCGCCGCCTCCATGGATCGGAGAGGTCCAGGCGGGTGATGATGACGTTGGACGCGTGGATGGGCTTGCCCACCGCCGTGTCGTCCGCCTTCGAGTAGGTGATGCCCTCGATGAGGATGGTGCCGTTCTTCGTATTCACGGACGCGACCTTCCCCTCCCGGCCGGCCGCCTCTCCGCGGAGGACCAGGACCGTGTCCCCTTTCCGGACGGGGACCGCCCGCGGGTACTTCTTCTTCTCCTCGTCCAGGTAGGCGGGGCCGAGGTGGGCGGCGACGCTCTTCCGCCGCCGGTGGACGGGGGCCTGCGCCCGCCGCTTCCGTTGCTTCCTGGCCTTCTTGCTCGTCATGTCCATCACACAATCATGCTCGCCGTCGCCGCGATTCGCGGCCAGCGTTCCGCCGCCTCCCGGGCGACGGGTCCCTTGATGTCGGACCCCCGGGTCTCCCCCGTCAGGGTCGTAATCACGCACGCGTTGTCTTCAAACTGCACCATGACGCCGTCGGGCCGCCGGAAGGGCCGCCGCTGCCGGACGATGACGGCGTTCACCAGCTTCCGGCGCATATCCGGGGTGCCCTTCTTCACCGAGACCACCAGGAGGTCCCCGATGCCCGCGGAGGGGTAGCGCCGGCGCTTCCCGTGGTACTTCGGCACCTCCACCACCTCCACGACCTTCGCGCCCGTGTTGTCGATGCAATCCAGGCGGGCGCCCTTGGGGATGCCCCGCGTCTGCCGTCCCGGGATGCCCTTCACTTCAGTCCCTCCTCGCGACGGCCACGTAGGTGACGGTCTTGCTCAGCGGTCGACACTCGGCGACCATCACCCGGTCCCCCGCCTGCAGCTTCAGGCACGGGGGGTTGTGGACCCGGTACCGGCTCGTCCGCTTCTCGTAGCGGTCGTACTTCGGCACGAGGTGCAGGCGCTCCCGGACGACGACCGCCGTCCGGTCCATCTTCGTCGAGGCCACCACGCCTTCCATGATCTGGCCCCGCACGCTGAGGGTTCCGTGGAAGGGGCAGTGCGGGTCGTCGCACGCCTCCTCCGGCACGGGCACGTCCAGCCCGATGTCCCTCGCCTCGCTCTTCTTCTTCGCCATCTACCTCGCCTTCTTCGTCCGGTCCTCGGGGCGGTGGGCGATGCGGTCGCCATCCACGACGACCCCGCCGTTCACGTCGAACCGGAAGCGGGTCCCCGCCTTCGGGACGCGCCGCTCCCCCTCGTCGTGCTCGATCACCAGGGTCTGCATCGTCTCGTCCACCACCCGGCCCCGGGTCCCCACGAGCTCCGCCTGGGGAGAGTCGAGGATCTCGACCTCCAGCCCGATGAGCTCGTGCTTGACCAGGTTCGCCTTCGTGATCATGCCCTATCGTGTCTCCACCGTGAACCCCATCGCCTCCAGGGCCTTCTTCACCTTCTCCAGATGGTCGCCCTGGAGTTCGATGTTGCCGTCCTTCACGGTCCCACCCGCGGCGGTTCGCTTCTTCAGGTCTCGCGCGAGCTCCTCCACGTCGATGTCCGCCCCGTCGATGCCCTCGATGATGGTCATCACCTTCCCGTATCGGCGCGTGTCCTGGTGGACCGTCACCAGCTGCATCTCCCGGGCCATCTCCTCGCACATGCAGAGCTCCTCCGGGAGCCCGCAGGTGGAGCATATCTCAGCCATTCCTACGCGTCCTCCTTCTTCATGACCGACCTTCCCGTCTCGCCTCTTCTTGGATGACCGTGAGCAGGCGGGAGATGTTCTTCCGCAGGGCTCGGATCTTCCCCGGGCTGGCGGGGGCGCCTCCCATGGCGGCCACCCCGCGCTCGTGCATCAGCTCGTCCCGCAAGTCCTTCAGCTTGGCGTCCCGCTCGCGGGGGCTCATGGCCCGAATCTCCCGGGTCTTGAGGAGACTCATTCCTCCTCACCCCCCGCGGGCGCGTCCTCGGCCGGCGCGGGCTCTTCCGCGGGCGGCTCCTCCTCCGCCGGTTCGGAGACCTCCGCGACCTCCATCAGCTCCCCCTCCAGCAACTCCACCTCGTCGGGGAGGCGGGCGTTGGGATCCATGATCTCCACGGTGACCCCGACGGACCCGAGCTTCTTCCGGGCCGTGCTGAACCCGCGCCTCATGAAGAGGTTCCGGGGCTCGCCGCAGTACTTGATGTGTCCCGCCATGAACTTCTCCGTGCGGTGGCGCTGACCCGTCACCTTCCCGGAGATCGTCACGAGGCACCCTTTCGCCCCCGCCTCCATGATGCGCCGCACCGTGGAGTGGCCCGCGCGGCGGAAGTGCCAACCCCGCTCCAGGGCCGAGGCGAGCTTCTCCGCCATGATCTGGGCGTTCAGGGCGGGCTCTCCCACTTCCTGGACCTCGATCTGGGGGTTGTCGAACTTGAACTCGTACTCCACGTCCGCCGTGAGGCGGTTGATGGTGGCGCCCTTACGCCCGATGACCAGCCCGGGCCGCTCCGCCACCAGGGTCAGGCGGGTGCCCACGGGCGTCCGCTGGATGTCCAGGCCGCCGAAGCCCGCCCGCTCCGTGGCCCGCATGAGGTACTCCTTGACGAGCACCCGCCGGATGTTCTCCTGCAGCAGGTTGCGCTCGCTGGCCATCAGAGTTCCTCCTCGAGGGCCTCTAGGATGATCTCGATGCTAGCGGTCTCCCGGAAGTAGGGCGTCGACCGTCCGCGGGCCCGGGGGCGGTAGCTCTTCGTCGCCCGCCCGCGGTGGCAGGCGGCCACTGCGATGACCACGTCCTCCTCGTCGACCCCCGTCCCGCCCCGGAGGGAGGCGTCCGCGTTCGCGTGGGCCTCCCGCACGACCTTCGCGATGGCCGCCGCGGCCTTCTGGGGGAAGCGGGCGGGGCCCGTCCCCCGCTTGTGGGCGACCTTCTTGTTGTAGCGCTTGTAGCGAACGGCCTGGGTCCCCGCCTGCACGTCCTCCAGGAACGTCAGGGCCTGGGCGACGGTCCGCCCGCGGATCGCGCGGCACAGCTCCACCCCCGCCTTGGGGGAGATGGGCAGCTCGCGCCCCCACGCCCGGGCCAGCCGGGTCGCGTACTCCTCTTCCAGGCGCTCCCGGAGCTCGTCCACTGACCCGTCCGGGTCCAGCTCCAGCGCCTCGCAGCGAGCGACGAGCTGGTTGCGGGTCAGCCCCTCGAGTTCGAGGGTGCCGCCGGAGTATCCTGTTCGTCCCATTCGTCCCCCTACTTCAATGGCATGTACTTCGAGGACCGGGTCGCGCCCACCCCGGGTCCGGAGTGCCTCACCGTCTGCCGGGTGAGGGCGAACTCCCCGAGGTAGTGGCCCAGCATCTCCGGCTTCACTTCCACCGCCTGGAACTCGTGGCCGTCGTGGACCGCGATGGTGCGACCGACGAACTCCGGCACGATGATCATCTCCCGCCGGTGGGTCCGGACCACGGTGTCCTCCTCCGTCTTGCGGAGGCGCTCCAAGAACGCCTGCTGCTCCTCGTTCCACCCGCGGGTCAGGCTGCGGCGGGCCCGGGCGGGGAGGAGCTCGCGGAACTCGTCCAGGCTCATCGCCCGGAGCTCGTCCATGGTGTGCCCCCGGTAGGTGAACTCTACCTTCCGGCGGGCCGCCACGACCCCACGTCGCTTCCGCACGCGCCGCCGCGCCGCCTTCGCACCGCCCGTCTTCCGTTTCTTCGCCACGTTCACCGCCTCTTCTTCCGTCGTTTCTTGGAGGGGGAAAGCCGCCCGACCTTCCTCCCAGGTGGGGCGTTCGCCGAGACCGTGCTCGGCGTGCCCACGTGCTGGTGGCTCCCGCCCCCGTGGGGGTGGCTCACCGGGTTCATCGCGACCCCCCGCACCTTCTTCGACCGCTTCGCCCGGCTCCGGTAAGCGTGGAACTTCGACCCCGCCTTCCCGAAGGGCTTCTCCCCGTGCCCGCCCCCGGCGAGCACCCCGATGGTCGCCCGGCAGTCGGAGTTCAGGCGCTTGAAGGCCCCGGAGGGGAGCTGCACTGTCGTCATGCGGCCCTGGCTCACCACCTGGGCCGCCGTCCCCGCCGAGCGGGCGAACTTCCCGCCGTCGCCGGGCTGGGACTCCACGTTGAAGATGAGGGTGCCCTCGGGGATGTCGCCGAGGCGCAGGGTGTTCCCGCGGTCGATGACGGGGGCGCCGATGGTGACCACCTGCCCCACCCGCAAGCCCTCGGGGGCCAACATGAGGATCTCCCGCTCCCCGAACCGGAGGCGTGCGAGGGGCGCCGTGTGGCCGGGGGCGTGGAGGATGTCCGTGACGACGCCCTCCCCCTCGAACTCGGGGTGGGCGATGGGGCCCTGGTGACGGTGGCTGGGGGATCGGTACGTGGACCCGCCCCGCCCCCGACGCTGCTGGATGAGCCGCTTCCCCATGGTCAGAACACCCCGATTCTCGTGGCCACGTCCTTCGCGTCGAAGTCCGGCGCGAGCTTGATGAGGGCGTGCTTCCCGTCCGGACAGATGCGCGTGTTCACCTTCTCCACCCGCACCTCGAACAGGGCCTCGAAGGCCTCCTTGATCTGCCGCTTCGTCGCGTCGCGGCGCACCACGAACTCCAGCTTGTTCCCGTCCTTGAAGTCCATCGCGGCGGTGCCGTCGAGGGCGTTCAGGCTCTTCTCCGTCACGTAGGGGTGCAGGAGGATCGCGTAGGGGTCCGTCACGCCGTCGCCTCCCGCAGCGCGCTCAGCGCCCCTTCGCTGAAGATTGTCAACCGGCCCGGGTCGCCGCCAGGTGCCAGGACCTCCGGGTTCAACATCGCGGGGCCCACGACCTCCACCCCGGGGAGGTTCGCGAAGCTCCGGCCCCCCTTCGCGGGGTCCGTGAGGACCAGGAGGGGGCCCACGGGCTGCTTGAAGCGGCGGCCCCGCATCTTCCCCCGCCCCGCGCGGACCTTCCGTCCCTGGCGGGCCCGCTCCACGTCGTCGTAGACGCCCATGGCCTGCAGGAACTCCACGGCTTCCCGGGTCTGCTCCAGCTCCTCCACCTCGTCCTCCACGACGATGGGGAGGCTCAGGTCCTCCCGGAATCGGTGGCCCCGGGCCGCGACGATCTGCGGGTCCCGGAGCGCGGCCAAGGCGGACGCCCGGGCGAGGCGCCCCTCCTTCTTGTTGAGCTTCTTCCCCCAATCCTTCGCGGGGTTCGGCGGGAAGGCCCGGCGGCCCCCGACGGTGCCCGGGGATTGCGCCCCGCGACGCCCGCCCGTGATCCGCTGGACCCGGGCGACGCCCCGTCCCTTCCCCCAGGTGGACACGGCGTGGCGCATCCCCGCCATGGGGGAGGGCCCGTAGGGCTGGCGGCGGTTCGCCCTCGCGGCGTTCACCGCCCGCCGGATCAGGTCGGCCCGGACGGGGCTCCGGAAGACCTCCGGCAGGTCCACGGTCCCGGCGACCTCGCCCTCGAGGTTGTAGAGGTTGGCCTGCCCCTCTTCCAGGGCCGCCGGGGCCCGCTTCTTCTTGGTCGCCTTCTTCTCCGCCATGGCCTCAGGTCCCTTGCTTGGATTGGGTCGAGATGTACGTGAGCTCGGGGGCCTCCTCGAGGGCCACGCCCGTCCTCCGGGCGGCGTCCCGCAGCCGCACGAGGCGCTTCGTGGGTCCGGGGATAGAGCCGTGGAGGACCAGGTAGCTGTTCTTCACCGGCCCGTACCGGAGGAAGCCCCCGTTCGGGCTGATCTCCTCCCCATCGTCCCCGATCTTGAGCACCCGCTTGTTGTACTCGGTGCGCTGGTGATACCCCATCTGCCCCGCCTGGGGGGCCGTGGGGCGGCTGAACCCCGGGTTGAAGCTCCCCGCGGTGCCGATTTGGCGACGGTGCTTGCTGTCCTTATGGTGGAGGAGCTTCACGCCCCAGCGCTTCACGGGGCCCTGGAAGCCCTTCCCCTTCGTGATGGCGGCCACGTCCACCATGGCGCCCACTTGGATGAAATCCTCGACGCGGACCTCCTTCCCCAGGAGGCCCTTCGCGTACTCCAGCCGCTCCTCCACCGTCCCGCCGCCCACCCGGATCTCCATGAGTTCCGGGGTCTTCTTCGGGAGCGCGGTGACGAGGTGGGGCTGGGTCTGGGCGAGGACGCGGACCTCCTCGATGGCCGCGACGTCGTGCTCCTTCCAGGCGCTCTTCTTGTGGCCGTCCTTCGCCGCGGGGAGACGCCGTTGGAGCTCCTTCGTGGCGGGGGCCCACACCTCCCCCAGGGCCTGGAGGCCGTAGCCCGAGGCGCCGTAGATCCGCACGGCGGCGACGCGCATGGGAGGCACCTCCAGGACGGTGACGGGGATCTGCACCTCCTGCCCGCTCGTCGTGCTCGTGGGACGGTAGTCCACCACGAAGGCGTGGGTCATCCCCGCCTTGTAGCCCGCGAACCCCTGGAGCCTCGGCCCATCGGGGGCCTGGGGCCAGCTGCTGAAGCGAGGGACTTCGCTGGTCGCTCTCTTGCGGGGAGAGTACCCCATGCTGCCATGGCGCGGTCTATGCTTCTTGGGCACGCGACGGCCTCGTAACGGGCGGATGGCGCGCGGCGCCGAACCTGTGGGGCCGGCCGTGACGCTTCAAGCGGGCCACAACGGTCGCCCGCGATGCAGGGTGCAGAGGCTTGCCCTGAACGTCTGGCCGACCGGCTCGGTGCCGGCCGAGGCGTGTCGAAGGTGGGTAGCGTATATAAACGTTTCTTGGAGGCGCCGGGAGAGAATCGGGAGGGGAGAACCCGCTACGGCGAGTCCTTGGCCCGGCGACGGCGGTCCGCTCGATCCATGGAGGTCAGGCGGAAGAACTCCACCCCGTTGCACTCGCCCATCAGCTCGAGACGAGGGACCAGGCGCTCCCGGTCGGGGTTCTCTTTGTCTTTTCTCCGCTCAGCCAAGAGACAGACCAATCACAGCCTTTGGCGGGGGCGACGATAAAGGAACCTTCACGAATATCACAAGTGAGCCTAGTCTCAAATCGAATAACGAGGCCGCCACGCTTTATAGCGGGGGTTGAATGAGGAGACCTGGGGCGACTCGGCGCCCTGGGCGACCCGCACGGTGAGAGCCGGGGCGCCCAAGGGAGGCCAGTCCCCGGTATCACGAGCGACGGAGGTCGAGACGGCTCGTGCCCTCGAAGCTGAGCAAGCGTCGGGTCCAAGGGGCGCTGTCCAAGGCGGGCACCGCCCTCAAGGCCGCGGCGAAGGCCGGAGCCCGGACGGGCGTGTTGGAAGAGATCCAAGAGCGCGCGGAGGCGAAGCTCGCCGCCGGGGAGCTGGAGGAGGCCCTCAAGGACGCCCTGCTGGTCAGCCGGGAAGCCAAGGAGGCGAAGCGATATGCCTGGTACGAGCGCCTCCTGGGGAACGTGCAGCCCCCCCTGGAGTTCGCCGAGGGTGTAGGGGCGGACGTGGAGGAGGCCATGGCCCTCGTCGAGAAGGCCCAGGAAGCCCTGAAGCGTCGGCGCTACGGGGACGTGGCGGCCCTCGCCCGGGAGGCCCGGGCCAGCATCGACGAGGCGAAGCGCTACAAGCGCCACGCGGAGCTGATCTCCAACGTCGACCCGGACATCACCAAGGCCGAGACGATGGGGGCGGACGTCTCCAAAGCCTGGGAGATTTTGGGCCTCGCCTACGATGCCCTGAAGCGCAGGTCCTACGGGGAGGTCACGGAGAGCGTCCGGGACGCCCGGAAGGCCCTGAACCTCTCGAAGCGCAGGAAGCGGACCGAGGAGCACATGGATGGCGTCCGGGTCGAGGTGAAGCGCGCCGCGGGCGAAGACGTGGACGTCTCGGAGTCGGAAGCCCTCCTCGTGGACGCCCAGCAGGCCCTCGAGGAGGACGACTTCGCGGGGGCGACGAAGCTCGCGAACCAGGCGAAGCGCGCCCTCGGCCAGGCCCGCAAGGTCCGCGAGGTGCGGCTGGACGCCGACGCCTTCCGGCAGGAGCTGGAAGACCTCAAGGACATGAAGGTGGACATCGCCCCCGGGACGGAGCACCTTCAGGAGGCCCGGGAGCACCTGGACGCCAGCGACCTCCCCGCGGCCCGGAAGGCGATCTCGGCGGGGCGCCGCTGGGCGCGGACCGCCCGGAAGCGCCGGGAGAACGAGATGATCGTCTCGTCCATCGAGGCCATCATCGAGCAGGCCGCAGGCGAGCAGGGCGACCTCGAGGAGGCCCGGAAGCTCCTCAAGGAGGTCCAGTCCGCGTTGCACAAGGGCACCTTCGGGGAGCTCCAGAAGTTCCTGGTGTACGAGCTGCCCGAGGTGAGGCCGCCCGAGGAGAGGGTCCAGACCGACCTGGACAAGGCCCGCGAGGTCGTTGATCGGGCCCGGCGGCTGGGGGTGAAGACCGAGGAGGCCGAGAACGCCTTGAGGGACGCGAGCGCCGCCCTGGAGGCGGGTCTCCTCGATGAAGCGCTGACCTATGCCCAGGCGGCCCAGGAGGCCGTCGACCTCTATGGCGCCGACCTGGAGAAGATGGACCTCGTGCCCCAGGACGCGGCCCAGCGAGTCTGGGACGTCCGCCAGGTCCTCAACGACCTGCGCCGGGCGGACGTGGAGTTCGGGGACGGCGAGGAGATGCTGTTCCGGGCGGAGACCGCCCTCCGTCACGGGGACTTCAAGACCTTCGGGAACCTCATGACGGAGATCGAGGGGATCACGGACTCCCTGAAGGAGTCCCTCCGAGAGGCCGCCCTGCTCCTCCTGCGGAAGACCGGCGACTCCATCGAGGAGGCGAAGATCCAGGGGGTCGACATGGAGCGGGCCGAGTTCGCCCTCGGGAGCGCCGAGCGGGCCGCCTCCGAGGAGCGCTACGCGGACGTCCTGGATTTCCTGGACTTGGCGCGGAAGATCATCGACGAAGACGTGGGGCGGTTTCAGCCCACGGCCCCGGAAGGTCCGCCGGCCGAACCGGCGGCGCCCGGGGAGGCCGTGGCCGGGGCCGTCTCCGCCGACCAGGTCGCCCCCGCGCCGCCCCCCGCCGCGGAAACCGAACTGGAATCCCTGTCCTCCCAGGTCAATATGGCCAGGGCGAAGGTGGCCCAGGAAGAGGCCCAGGCGATGCTCACGGAAGCGCGGGAGAACCTGTCCCGGGTCCTGGACACCCTCACCTCGGAGTCCGAGATGGTGGCGGAGATCTCCGTCGCCGAGATGACCCTCTCCCAGGCCGAGGAGGCCCTGGAGTCCGGGGACTACGACTCCGCCCTCAATCTCGCGCAGACCGCGAGCCGTCTCACGGAGGACGTCGTGGCGGTGCGGGCGACGTCCCTGTCGGAGGCGGCCACCGGGATGCAGTCCCTGCTGACCGCGGCGTCCGCGATGGGGATCGCCACGAACGGCGCGACGGAGAACCTGTCCCGGGTCCACGAGCTCTGTGAGGCGGGCGACCTGCGGGGAGCCGCGGAGCTCCTCAAAGAGGTCACGGACTCCACGGGTGAGTCCGTGCAGATGTTCCTCTCCGACAAGTACCCCGAGCTTTCCATCACGGCGGAGACCCCGGCTCTCCAGGTCGGGGAGTGGAGCAAGGTCGTCCTCCACGTGACGAACACCGGGAGCGTTCCCGCAGAGAACGTCCAGGTGCAGGCCGCGGGCGACTTCGACGTCCGCCCTCCCGACCCCATATCCCGCATCGGCGTCAACGAGACGAAGCGCCTCGAGGTGGGGCTCCGGCCAACAAGCGAAGGAAGCACCGACCTGAGCCTGGCGGCCCACTTCAACCGCCCCTTCGAGGAGGAACTCATGGAGGTCAACGAGGAGACCTCCGTGACCATCTCCTCCTTCGGCACCTACATGGTCGAGGACGTCTTCGCGATCCACAACGACGGCCGCCTCATCGTCCACGAGACCCGGAAGCTCGAGGAGGATGTGGACGAGGACATCTTCAGCGGAATGCTCACCGTGGTCCAGGAGTTCGTCAAGGACAGCTTCCGCTCCCGGGCGGAGGTCGGGTTGACCCGACTGGACTTCGGGGAGGCCAAGATCCTCATCGAGCGGGGCCAGTGGATCTACCTGGCCTGCGTCATGGTCGGGGAGGAGCCCGTGCTGCTGCCCCTCTACATGGCGGAAGTGATCAAGGAGATCGAGGAACGCTTCGGGGCCGTGCTGGATAGCTGGAGCGGCCGCCTCTCGGACCTCGCGGGGATCGATGAGATCATCCAGCGCCTGGTGTTCATCTCGGACGAGGAGGAGGCCTCGGACGAGGCCCTCGAGGACAGCGTCCTGGCGGCCACCGTCAAGTACCTCCGGGAGAGCAAGGCCCGCGGCATCGAGGTGGTTCACGCCGAGGAGCTCATGAAGAAGGCCCAGGAGCTCATGAGGGAGGGGAGGACCGAGGAGGCCTGGCTCACGGTCCAGGAGGCCGTCGAGGTCACGAACCGGGCCCGGCGCGAGTCCCGCGGTCGGATGGAGAACACCATGACCCTCGCCCGGGAGATGGTGTCCTTCCTCGAAGGCCAGGGGATGGCCGACGAGGAGGTGCAGGGGCTCCTAACCGGCGCGGAGATCGCCTTCAAGAAGAACAGTCCCGACGAGTTCGTGGACGCCATCGCGCACAACCGCACCCCGGCCATCAACGCCTGGGAGGCCGTTCGTTA
>CAYFXO010000003.1:19599-30165 GCA_964347125.1 uncultured Methanomassiliicoccales archaeon
CATCGGACAGATCGAGGAGACCTTCGGGAGCGCCCTCTCCACCACCTCCTTCGATGCGGGGGAGGCCGAGGGGGCGGAGGCCCTCGCCCAGCTCAAAGTCCTGGAGTTCAAGGTGGAGAAGGCGGCGGAGTCCGGCTTCGACGTGGCCGACGCGAAGGAGACGCTCGGGCGGGTCCAGAGCGCCGTCGCCGAGGGGGGAGCGGACCAGCTGGCGGAGGCGGAGAAGGACGTGGAGGAGTCGCTGAAGCGCGCCCGCCTCGTCTTTGAGAAGGCCCGGGCGGAGGAGGACCTGTCTTCCATCGGCGAGATGATTGCCGGCGCCCGCGCGGTGGGGACGGACGTGACGGAGGCGGACTTCATGTATCTCACCGCCCAGGAGGCCATGGAGAAGGGCGACTTCAGCGCGGTGAGCATCGTCACCCAGACGATCAAGGAACTCCTCAACGTGGAGATCCAGGTCGTGGTCTCCGGGAGCTTCGTGCCCTCCGAGTTCGACGCGGAGCAGCCGGCGAAGTACCTCGCCGACATCGCCAAGATGATCTCCGCCGCGCGGGCCATGGGGGCTGACGTCGCCCAGGCCAAGGAGTACTTCCAGCGGGCGGAGCTCGGGCTCACGTCCGGGGACATCGAGCGCTTGGAGCGCCTCGCGAAGAAGGCGGAGGACTCCGTGGTCGCGAAGCTCAAGGCCTTCGTGGACGAGCGGGAACCCGTCTTCGACTTCGCTCTCCCCGAGGACGGTCTCGAGGCGGGGGTGTGGAACCGCTTCACCGTGGAGTTGACGAACCGCGGGGACATCCTCGCGAGGGACGTGGAGATTCAATTCACCGGGGACTTCGAGCTGACGGGCCTCGAGTCCATCGAGGTCCTCGACGCCAACGAGCGCCGCATTCTAGAGCTCGGGCTGAAGCCCCGGGAGACCGGGGAGGTCCCCCTGGACGTCCGGGTGACCTACCGCAAGCCCTTCCTCGAGGACGGCTACGAGTCCGAGGAGACCCGGACCCTACGGGTGCAGGCGGCGGAGACTTACCCCGTGCAGGACGCCCTGTTCATCCACAACCACGGCATGGTCATCTGCCACGACAGCCGCCGATTCGGCGACGAGGCGGAGGCCGCCTTCGCCGAGACGTTCGAACGCCTCCAGGGGTTCGTGCAGGACACCTACCGCGAGGCCCGCCAGACTGGACTTCGACGGCTGAGCGTCGAGGACGGGGTCATCCTCACGCAACTCGGGGACCACGGCTACCTCGCGACCCTCGTGTCCGGGGAAGTCCCCCGCCTACTGCCCCTCGAGATGCTGGAGGCCATGAAGGACATCGAGGAGGGGTACGGGGACGCCCTCGAGAACTGGCGGGGGGACATGGAGCCCCTGGAGGGGGTCCAGACCATCGTCCACCGGCTCATGTTCGCGACGGATGCGCCCGGGGCCGACCTGGGACCGCTCGCCGAGACCGCCGTGTCGGTGACCTTCGCGGCCGCTCCCGAGTCGGAGGCCATCGGGGCCGCCATCGAGGCGGCGGAGAGCCAGCCCTACGGCGAGGCGTGGGCGACCCTTCTGGACCTGGAGCCGGAGGTCGCCGCGGTGGAGCCCGCGCCGGAGGTCGCCCCCGGTGCTCCGGAGGCGACCGCGGGTCCCGGGGCGGAGCTAGACCTCTCCGACCTGGCCGCGGAGCTTGCCCGGGAGGTCGGCGACCTGGCCGAGGACATGGGCTTCCGCCGTTCCCTCCACATCCTCAACGAGATCATCCGCGCCGCGGGGAGGGCACGAGAGCAGATGGAGCTCTCGGGCGTGTGGCCCGTGGCGGAGATCGCCATCAAGAGCGAGGACCCCGAGGTGCTGGAGGCCGTGGAGACCTTCAAGCGCATCCTCAAGAGCCGCTCCCGCGCCAAGACCGTCACCACCATCCCGCTGGGCGGGGACTGGGACAAGCTCCACGTGGAGATGGAGACCCACTTGCAGCGCATCAGCGAGGTCCACCGGCTCTGGGCCCGGAAGATCGAGATGCTCCTGCGCGCCCAGGACCCCTGGAAGATCTGGCAGTCCATGAAGGACGGGGAGTACGCTGTGGGCATCGAGGGCCAGCGCGTCGTCATCGACGCCGACATGCTCAGCTTCACCACGTCCCTCCGTCCCGGCACCGTCGAGGAGTCGTTCCCGCTTGGGACGCTGTACATGGACCTGCGCCTCAACGAGGACCTCTTCGCGGAGGGCTACGCCCTGGAAGTCATGGACCGCGTGGATCTCATGAAGGAGGAGCTGAAGCTCGGGGCGGACGAGCACTTCGAGGTCCGGGTGTGGGCCCAGGACCGCATCCGGGCCTACCTCGAGGCCTGGCGGGACAAGATCGCCCAGTCCACCGGGGCGGCCAAGGTGAAGGCCCTGGGCGAGGACGTGCAGCGGGGGGCCTCCGGCCTCGTCATGGATTGGCGGGTGGAGGGCGAGCCCCTCACGATCCAGGTGAAGCGGGCAATCGAGGCCACCTGAGGTGAAGATACCCTTTTATGGCCCTCGCGCCTTCGTGCCCGCGGTCCCGTGACCCCCTATTCGGAATGGCCTGAGCGGCAGTCACGCACCGCCCTCGGCCCGGAGATGGACGGGCAGGAGGTGGTCGTCTGCGGCTGGGTCCAGGACATCCGCAATCTCGGCGGCATCGCCTTCGTCCAGCTCCGCGAGGCGGGGGGCGTCATCCAGGTCACGGCGAAGAAGGAGGTGGACCCCGACCTCTTCGAGGCCCTCACGGGCCTCACCCGCGAATCCGTCATCGCGGTCCGCGGGACCGTGCGGGCGGAGCCCCAGGCGGGCGGGGGCTTCGAGGTGTTGCCGGTTGAGCTGGACGTCTTGTCCCCGGCGGCGACCCCGCTCCCCCTCGGCGTCGTCGACAAGGTCGGCGCGGAGCTCGACACCCGCCTGGACAACCGCATCCTGGACCTCCGGAAGCCCGAGGTCCAGGCGGTCTTCCGCGCCCGGGCCCTCTACCTCGCGGGCCTCCGTGAGGCGCTCTACGCCCGGGACTTCGTGGAGATCCACACCCCGAAGGTCCTGGGGGCCGGCGCGGAGGGGGGCGCCACCCTGTTCAAGGTGGACTACTTCGGCCGCCCCGCGTACCTCGCCCAGAGCCCCCAGCTCTACAAACAGATGCTCATGGGCACGGGCCTGGACCGGTTCTACGAGATCGCCCAGGTGTTCCGGGCGGAGGCCTCGGACACCACCCGCCACGTGGCGGAGATCACCATGTTCGACGGGGAGGTGGCCTTCATCCGGGACCAGGAGGACTTCCTTCGACACCTGGAGGAGGTCGTTGTGGCGGGGATCCGCCACGTCCGGGAGGCGGGTGGGGAGCTGCTGGAGACCCTTGGCGTCGAGCTGGAGGTCCCTTCGACCCCCATCCCGCGGCTGACCTACGACGAGGCCGTCGACCTGCTCGCGGACGCGGGGAAGGAGGTCCCCGTGGACGGGGACATCGACACGGAGGGGGAGAAGGTCCTGGGGCGGGTCATGGCCGAGAAGGGGGTGGACCTGTACTACATCAAGGACTACCCCTCGGCCATCAAGCCCTTCTACGTCATGGAAAAGGACGACGACCGGGACTACACCCATTCCTTCGACATGGACTACATGGGGGTGGAGGTCGCCTCGGGCGGCCAGCGGGAGCATCGGTACGACCGCCTGTCGAGCCGCATGGACGAGCAGGGGCTGAACCTGGAGCAGTTTGAGTTCTACCTCAGCCCGTTCCGGTACGGCATGCCGCCCCACGGCGGGTGGGGCTTCGGCGTGGACCGGATGGTGCAGCTGATCCTGGGGTTCACGAACATCCGCGAGGCCATCGCGTTCCCCCGGGACCGGTCCCGCCTTCTCCCTTAGGCGGGGACCTCCGCAAAGCTATTTCTACGCGGGCCGGGATGGAGCTTGGGGGTGCCTCGGTGAAGGAGTTCAAAGTGTACGTGAAGAACCGGGCGGGGGAGCTCGCGCGGGTGACAGAGGCCCTCGCCACCCGGGCGGTGAACATCACGGCGATTGCCAGCGAGGGGTCCCACGAGGACTCCTTCCTGCGGGTCGTCACCAATGACGTGGCCACCACGGAGAAGGCTCTGGCGGGGGCGGGGCTCCGGTACGCGCGGAACGACCTGCTCATCCTCGACCTCATCGACCTCCCGTGGGAGCTGGCGAAGGTCGCCAAGCGGTTGGCGAAGGCGGACATCAACGTGGAGTCCATCTACATCCTCAGCGCGTCGGGGGGCAAGACCCAGTTGGCTCTGGTCGTGGACGACCTGAAGAAGGCCCAGCGCCTCGTCTGAGGCCTCCCCGCACTTTCGGCGTCCCCCCTCCGACCCGATTATATAGGCCGATGCGGATGCGCTCGGTGGGATGGGTTCGGACAGCTTCGAGCGAGAGCTCAAGGGCATCCTACAGGGAGAGGAGAAGGCCCTCGCCTTGGCCACGCGGTCCTGCGACGAGGAGGAGGTCGCGGCCTACCGAAAGGTCAGGGACCGCCCCTTCCTGGTGACCCGCGCGGCCGGCTCCTTCGGCGTCGACCTCGTCGCCATCCGGGGCGATCTCTCCTTCCCCATCGAGGTCAAGGCCTCGAAGCGGCCGGTCTTCCACTTCAGCAACACCCCACGAACGAAGGAGCAGCAGTACTGGCTCCTCGAGGAGTGTGAGAAGGCGCACGTCCTGCCCCTCTACGCCTACCGCCTGAAGAGCCAGCGGGGCGACAGCTGGCGGGTGTTCACGACGGACCAGCTGGAGGTGAACGGCCGCATGCGGGTCCTGCAGAAGCGCCTGCCGAAGGTCGACGTCAGCAAGAGCGGCCACCTGATTCTGCGATGGAAGGAGGGGATGCCCCTCAGCGAGTTCCTCCGCTACATCTGCCGCTGAGGTCGCCGGGACCCCCTCGGGGCGATGGGCGCAAGGCATAAGGGGTAGCGGATTCGTAGGAAGGCCCGCATGCGCGCCCTGGAGGACCTGCGGCAGAAGTTGCTCTTCAACTCGCTCTTCGACACGTGGAAGGCGCTCTGTGAGGAGCGCGGCTGGGAGTGGGCGGACCCTGCGGCCTACCTCGCCTTCGAGGAGCACGTCCTGGGGTCGGGCCTCTGGTCCCAGCCCGCGGGGGTCTGTGCCCTGGACGAAGAGGAGGAGGCGGCGTTCCTGGAGGCCTTCGAGCGGCACGCCGGCCGACCCCTTCGGACCGTCAACATCCGCCTGGACGAGGAGGCGGTGGCCGTGGTGCGGGCCTTCGCCCCTTGATTCCCGTGGGATTTCGGCAACCCGAAATATTCTAATAGCCCTCCGTGCCTACTACTGCCTCGGTGCGACGATGACGGAGCTCCTGGAAGTCACCGAGATCGCCGCGGAGAAGATCCGGACGATTGCCTCCCGAGAAGGCAAGGAAGGCCAGAGCCTACGCATTTTCATCGCGGGGGGCGGCTGCTCCGGCTACCAGTACGGCATGGGGTTCGAGGAGGCGCCCCGCGAGGGCGACACGGTGATCCACGAGAACGGCATCCGCGTCCTCGTCGACCCCCAGAGCGCCCGATTCCTCAAGGGGTCGAAGCTCGACTACGTGGAGAGCCTGCAGGGCTCCGGGTTCAGCATCGACAACCCCAACTCGAGCGGGTCCTGCGCCTGCGGCGCCTCGCATTCGTTCTGAGAGCCTCAGGGCGGCTCAAGGTTCTTCAAGGGTGGCCTCGTAGGTCACCGTCACCCCGCCCTTCTTGAGCATGCTCAGGACGGAGCAGTACTTCTCCAGCGACAGGTCGATGGCGCGCCGCAGGTGCTTCATTTCGATACCTCGTCCCTTGGCGCGGTAGACGAAGTGGATGGCGGTGAAGACCTTGGGGTCCTCTTCCGCCCGTTCCGCGGTCGCCTCGATCACGAGTTCCGCTACCGGCCGGCGCATGCGGTTCGTCGTCCAGATGACGTCGAGGCCCGTGCAGCCAGCCCCGGCGAGGAGGGCCATTTCCATGGGGGTGGGTCCCGCTGGCGGGTCCCCCTCGGATGGGGAGTCCATCACCAGGGTGAACCCCGACTCCGTCTTTCCCTCGAATCTCATCTCGCCCTTGAACTCCACGCGCGCCTCCATGGGCTTCGCCTCTCAAGCGCGGAAGCCGTGACGGGTCAAGTAGCCTTCGACGGGCGATCCTGCCGCTTAGAACGTCCAGCGCCGCCAGTCGGCCAAGTCATTTTATAGCCCGGTATCCATCCCGGGAACCGTGGCAACGCCCACCCAGTACTGCATGCACTGCGGCGGCCCCCTCGTGGCGGGCGACCAGTTCTGCATGACCTGCGGCCAACCGGCCGCTCCCGCCGGGGCGCCCCCGCCGCCCGGGCCGCAGTACGGTCCGCCCCCTGGAGGGCCCAAGAGTTCCAGCCTTGCGATCCCAATCATCATCGTCATCGTGTTCCTGCTCATCGGGGGCGGCATCGCGGCCCTCTTCCTCCTCGACGGGTTCGGGGCCACCGGGCCCTGCGTGTACGTCTTCGAGGGACAGTACAACCGCTATCCGAACTACACGGAGGCGGAGTGCGACGCCTACTGCTCGAGGATTCAGTACGGGAGTTGCTGGTGGGACGGGCCGTAACGGACCGCGACGGCTCGACGACCAACTTCGCTGCTCGATTGATTGTGCTCCCCGCCCGCTCCATTCCCGCAATCTCGCTGGGCACACCGCTAGATGGAAATAGGGCCACTTGAATCTCGTTCGCCGGAGGGGATTTCCTGCGAAAGAGCGTGGTCTGGATCGGTGTCGTGGCAGCCGTAGTGGGAGCGGGGTTGATCCTAGTTGGCATGTTTGTGGACAACGCCTCCTACGACTCCTTCATCGACTGGGTGAACGGCGGGCCGGACTCCCTTTGGGACGAGTACATCGTCATGGAGCGGAACGCGATGATCCTCCTCCGCACGGGGTTGTTCTTCGTCGCCCTCGGAGTCGCCTTGGGTCTCGCAGGGATTGCCCTCGCTGGACCACCGAAGCCTTCACCCAGGACCTACGCGCCCATCCAACCGGATCAGCCCTACTATTCCCCACCGCAGCAACCTCAGACCGAGAGGCCGCCGCCGGGGTCGCTTGGCCCGGACTAGAAGTCCGGGACGACGGCCACCTGGCCTTCTCGCCCGCACGGAGAGGAGTTGGCGCCCCCCCGGGTCGACTTGAGCGGTATCAGACATCCCAACGAGACCGCCCAGACGTGGCGTCTGCACTCACCACTTCGCCCGTCCCCGCCACGTGCACAGACGGGATCCAGGTCTAGCCCTTGTCAGCACTCATAGGGCCAATCATTTCCCGAAGGATCATCTGACCCTCTTCTCATCACGCGTGCCCGCACAGCCCGTTTCGGGACATAAACCCTCCCCCGGCGCGCCGCTCCACCTCCCTCTTCGCCACTCACGGAAGACTTATAGTCAGTGACTTTGGATTCGTCAAACCTGCTTCGGGAGGGACGGTGATATGACGAATGCAAAGGGACTTGGTGAGCCGAGTAGTGGACCACCCCCGCCCTTGGGGGTTCCGCCTCCTCCGTTCCCCGGGACCGGCAGGGTGAACGTGGCTCTGGCCGTCGCCGTCATCGCGCTGGCTGCGGCTCTGGTCAGCATAATCGCGTTCCCCGGACCCGCCGGTCCGGCGGGACTCCAGGGCGAGGAAGGGCCTCAAGGCGCGGACGGGGACACGGGTCCGCAGGGTCCCGCGGGGGCCCGAGGGCCGCAAGGGGTACAGGGACCTGCAGGAGCTGACGGCCTTGATGGTTTCCACTGCTGGGACCTGAACATGAACGGTGTTGGGGACATTCCGGCAGAGGACATCAACGGGGACCTGACCGTGGACGTGAACGACTGCACCGGAGCCCAAGGACCTCAGGGACCGCAAGGGCCGACGGGACCGCCGGGTCCGGGCACGCTCATGGCATGGAATCAGACTGACATCATCAGTACCATCGGCACAGGGGATGGTGACTGCGACAACTACCTTGAAGTCACAATCGATGTTCCCTCGGCAGGTACGATCGTGGTAACCGGAATGCTAAGAACGATAGTCTCTCATAGCGACGGCACAACTGACGTCATGATTGGCTTCCTTGGGGGCACTCCGGCGAACTGCCCCTTCCCGTATGTCTGGCTCTGGGAAATTCCCGCTACGTGGCCCACCGACACCGGGATAGAGAACGCTGGCTCTGTGCAGCAGGCATTCAGCGTACCGGCCGGGGGATCCTACACCTACTTCCTGAACGGCTCGATGTGGCTGGGCTGGGACGCCAACGACCGATTCATCAGTGCGAACCTTGTCGCGGTCTTCTACCCCTCGTGATTCTCGCGAGCTCGAGACTGCCTTGAGGGACCTTTGAAAGACTGCCGCTCCGTCGCCCTTCGGAGTCAGAGTTCTCCCGGGCCTATGGGCTCCACCTCCAGCTCGTCCCTCACCGCGATTCCGTGGAGGTCGGCCACAGCCTTCGGAATCGTGGTTGCCATGCTCCGCCCTGTCCGCCGGACCTTCACCCGCAGGGCCATGATGACTACCTCGGTATCACCTTGGGGCATATCGGTTCTCATGCCCTGCGGGGGAGGCGGCGGCGTCCAGTCTATTATCCCACAGTAACCTCGGTCAGAAGCGTTTATTATGCCTCCTCCTCTATGGAACCCGGCCCCCATGCCCATGCAGCTCCCCCCCGGCAAAGTCATCGACACCCTCGCGGGGGGCCGTGGCGTGCTCGCCGACCTGGTCCGACGCCTCGCCGAGGACTCCGTCAGCGGCTTCATCGAAGCCCGGGTGGACCGACGCGGCACCCTCTCCGAGGGCCACCTCGTCCTCAAGGCGGGGGAGCCCGTCCTGGCGGACCACGACTCCACCGAGCTCCTCGCGGGCGTCCCCGCGGTGAAGGAGATCCTGCGGGACTCCCTCGACGACGAGTGCCTCCTGGAGGTCCACTCGTACTCCTACAAGTCCTCCACCGTGAGCATGAAGCAACTCCTGAGCCAATTCTCCGGCGCTACCGTGGAAGACCCCATCGACTGGGACGCCCTCGCCGCCGAGATCGGAGCGGAGGCCGAGGCGGAGAAGACCCGCTACCTGGAAGAGCTGGAGGCCCAGAAGGCCCGGGAAGAGGCCCTGGAGGAGCAAGAGGAGGAACTCCGCCGCCGCAAGATGGAGCTGGAGCAGGAGTTCGAGGCCAGCCTGGAGCACCAGCAGGCCCTCCAGAGCCTGCGGGGGGAGCTGGACGCGGTCCGCGAGGGCAGCCTGGCCATCCTCAAGGCCCTGAAGTCCAAGCGGGCGAAGGCCCGGGGCGCCGCCGACGCCGACGTCACAGTCCGGCGGGCGAGCCTGGAGCGGCTGCAGCGGGACCTGGGCGACGTCAAGGACCGCCTCGACGAGCGGGAGAATACCCTCGTGGAGCGGGAGGGCACGATGCTCCGCCGGGAGTCCCGCCACATGGAGCGGGAGAAGGCCCTGGAGGCGGAGATGGCCCGCCTGCGGGAGGAGCGCCACGAACTCGAGGGCCTTTGGCGGGAGCTGGGCGAGGAGGCCGAGCGGAGCGCCGAGGCCCGGGACCAGATGGACGCCCGCGTGCACCTGGTCATCGAGAAGGAGGAGAACCTCGCGGACCAGGCGAAGACGGTCACCGAGGCGTTCGCGATCCTGGACCGGAAGTTCGCGGAGCTGGAGTCCTTGCAGACGGACCTGGCGGAACGGGAGGACGAGCTCCGGGCCACGCGGGGGGACCTCGCCTCCCTGGCGGAGGAGATGGAGGCCCGACGGGCGTCCTACGAGGCCCGGCAGGAGAGCCTGGCCACCGACGAGGACGCGCTCCTCAAGCGGGAGGAGGACGCCGCGGCGCGCGAGCAGCGGGTGCGGGCCGCCGAGGTGGAGTTCGCCCAGCGGGTGAAGCGACTGGAGCGGGCCCGGGACGAGCTGCAGGCCGCGCGGACGGATCTGGAGTCCAAGGAGACGGCGCTGGAGCGCACCCGCAAAGGGGTGGAGAAGGAGCGGGCGAAGGTCCGGCGCCAGGAGCGCGCCCTCGCGCGCGAGCAGGAGACGCTGGAGAAGGACGCCAAGGACGTGAAGGGTCAGCGCCAGGAGACGGACCGCCGCCTCAAGGAGATCGAGCAGCAGCAGGCGGCTCTCAAGGAGCACGGCCGGGATTTGGAGGTTCAGGAGGAGGCCCTGGACGCAACGCAACAGGAGCTGCGCGCCCTGGAGGCCTCCGTCAAGGAGGCCCAAGCCGCCCTGGACGAGGAGCGCCTCTCCGTCTCCGTCGCCACGGAGGACGTGGAGGCTCGGACGAAGGACCTGGACCGCCGGGAAGCCGCCATGGACAAGCGGGCGAAGGCCCTGGCGACGACGGAACGCCATGTGGAGAAGCGGGCCGACTCCCTGGAGAAGGCGCGATGGGACCTGGAGAAGCGGGGCCGTGGGCTGGACCGGGAGGAAAGCCGCCTGAAGACCCGGGCGGGAGAGCTCCATCCACCGTTTCTCCGGATACGCCCGAGACCGAGGGGAGGAGGTTGGGTGGTCTCTCATCCTGAAGGTATTGTCCCCGCCTTTTGATCGGGGTCAGCCTACCGACTACGACTACTGGCG
>CAYFXO010000003.1:30175-39998 GCA_964347125.1 uncultured Methanomassiliicoccales archaeon
CGCCTGAAGGCCCGGGCGGGTGAGCTCGCCGACAAGGAGCGATCCCTGAAGGTCGCCCGGGAAGAGATGGACAAGGCCCGCAAAGCCGCGGAAGCGGAGCAGGCCGCTGTTGCGAAGGAACTCGAGGAGGAGCGGGCCGACTTGGGAAAGGAACGGACGAGCGTGGAAGCCTCCGCGGACGAGGTGAAAACGAAGGAGTCGGCGCTGGAGGCCCGGACCCAGGAGCTGACCGCCGAAGAAGCCTCGCTGGAGAGCCGGGCAGAGGAGCTAGCTCTACGCCTCAAGCAGATCGAGAGCCGGGAGAAGGACCTGAAGGCGCAGGAGGCGGCCGCGAAGAAGAAGGAGGGTACGCTGAAGCGCAAGGAGACGACCCTGAAGAAGCGGGCGTCCCGGCTTCGGTCGAAGGAGAAGGACCTGAAGAAGCGGGAGAAGGTCCTCGAGGACGTGAAGAAGGGGCTCAAGGAAGTCTGAGCCCGGGGAGAGGCTTTATCTCCCGCCGAGGTTGTGCCCGCGCGTGGCCGTCATCACGTTGACCACGGACCTAGGGTCGGGTCCCTACGTGGCCTCCATGAAAGGGGTCATCCTAGGCATCCACGCGCGGGCCCGCATCGTGGACATCGCCCACGATATCCCGCCCCACGACATCGCCGCGGGGGCCTACGTGCTTTTGGCCAGCTCCCGCCACTTCAAGAAGGCCATCCATGTGGGGGTCGTGGACCCCGGGGTGGGCGGCCCGCGGAAGGCCATCCTGTTCTCCACGCGCAACGGCCTCTTCGTCGGGCCCGACAACGGCCTCCTGGTCCCCGCGGCGGAGGCGGCGGGCTTGCGGTCCGCGTACCACCTCGAGAACGAGGACCTCATGGCCCCCTCCGTCCACCCCACGTTCCACGGTCGGGACATCTTCGCGCCTGTGGCCGCCCACCTGGCGGCGGGAACGAAGCTCACGGCCGTCGGGCCGAAGACGAAGGACTGGACCGACCTCGCCCTCGAGGAGTGGAAGGTCGTCGGGGACGAGATTCGCGCGCGGGTCCTGTTCGTCGACCGCTTCGGGAATCTCATCACGAGCCTCCCCGCGTCGGCCGTTCGGGACCGCGTCTGGATCCGCAACACCTACCCCGCCTCCGTGGCCGACTGGTCCGGCCTCGCGCCCTACGTCGGGACATACATGGAGGCGAAGCCGGGCCGCGTCGTCCTCCTGGAATCCAGCTCCGGCTTCCTCGAGCTCGCGGTGCGCGAGGGAAGCGCCGCGGCGGTGACAGGGGCGGCCGCCGGTGACCCGGTCACCCTCCTCACGACCTGAGGCCCCACCAAAAGAATATCAAGCCCGGTCGCATCCGCATCCCCGTGCGGAGCATCCTGTTGGTCCTCCTCGACGGCCTCGGTGATCGACCCATCGAGGAGCTCGGCGGGAAGACCCCCCTGGCCCGCGCCCGCACCCCGAACCTGGACGCCCTCGCCGCGCAGGGCGTCTCCGGCCTGATGGACCCCATCGCCCCCGGCGTGAGATGCGGGAGCGACACGAGTCACTTGGCCATCCTCGGCTACGACCCCCACGAGGTCTACAGCGGCCGGGGCCCCTTCGAGGCGGCAGGGGTGGGCATCGACCTCGAGCCGGGGGACGTCGCGTTCCGATGCAACTTCGCCACCGTTGCGGACGACCTGACCGTGCAGGACCGGCGGGCGGGGCGAATCAAGACGGGGACCGGGGAGCTGGCGGCGGCGCTGGACGGGCTCCAGATCGACGGCGTGCAAGTCCTCCTGAAGGAAGGAACGGAACACCGGGCCGCCCTCGTCCTCCGCGGGGAGGGGCTGGGCGCCGACGTGACGGACACGGACCCTCATGCCGTGGGGGAGCGGATCCACGAGGCCAGGGGGGACACCGCGGCCGGGAGCCGCACCGCGGAGGCCCTCAACGCCTTCACCCGCAAGGCCCACGAACTCATGGACGCCCACCCGGTGAACGAGAAGCGGCGCGCGTCGGGCAAGCTCCCGGCCAACGCCCTCATCGCCCGCGGCGCGGGAATCCATGTCGCGCTGGAACCGCTCGGCCGGCGCCACGGCCTGCGCGCGGCCGCCATCGTCGGGATGTCCCTGATTCGCGGGGTCGCCCGCAACACGGGGATGGAGCTCCTGAGCGTGACGGGCGCGACGGGGGGACTCGACACGGACATGGTGGCCAAAGGGAAGGCGGCGGTGTCCGCCCTCAAGGACTACGACTTCGTCTTCCTCCATCTCAAGGCCCCGGACATCTGCGGCCACGACGGCGACTTCGAGGGGAAGTTGGCCGTCCTGGAGCGGGCGGACGAGATGATGGGAGTGATTCGCGACGGCGCGCCGGAGGCGGTAATCGCCGTCACGGGCGACCACACGACCCCCTGCAAGGCGAAGGAGCACACCGGGGACCCCGTCCCCCTCCTTATCCGAGCGCCCGGGGCGTTCGCAGACGCCGTCGAGCGGTTCAGCGAATTGGATGCGGCCACAGGCTACCTGGGGCGGATTCGGGGCAATGACATCCTGCCCACCCTCGTCGATCTGGCGGGTCGGTCGGAGAAATACGGGGCGTAGCCCGCCAAAGGGCTGGTAGGGTCAGCGCAGAGGAGCTACTCCTTGGCCGTGTTCATCTGGGCCCACTTCCCGTGGCCCTCCCAGACGCGGATGGTGAACGGGAACTCGATGGTCGCCTTCAGGTCCCCCGCGAGGCGCATGCAGATGTTCTCGACGGACGGGTACTCGAGGAAGTCGTTCCAGTCCCGGTGGTCGTACTTCCCCAGGACCGCCCGCACGGCACTCTTGAGGTCCGCGAAGTCGATGACCATGCCCTCCACCGGCGCGCCCTCCACCCGCACCTCCACCTTGTAGGTGTGGCCGTGGTGGACGCCGCACTTGTCGTGCTCCGGCAGGTGGTGGGCGCAGTCGATGTACTCCACAATCCCCAGCTTCATGCGGTCCCCTCCGAACCCGGCGCGTACCCCGCCTCCGTGAACGCCTGCTGGCGCTCCACGCAGGACTCGCACTCCCCGCACGGCTCGGGGCGGTCCCACCAGCAGGACCAGGTGAGGTCCAGGGGGACGCCGAGCTCCATCCCGAGCCGGACGACGTCCGTCTTCGTCCTTCCCAGTAGGGGGAGCACCACCTCCACGGGGGAAGTCTCGTACGTGAGGAGGCCCATGCCCAGGGCGGCGTTGACATGGTCGAAGAACGGGCGGGTGGCGTCGGGGAAGGTCTCCCCGTCCGCTCCGTTGTGGCCCCCCACGATCCAGCGGGCGCCGATGGGCTCCGCGTAGTGGGCCGCCATGGCGTAGAACACCAGATTCCTCGCGGGCAGGTACGCGTCGGGCGCGTTCTGGAGGTCGGGGTTGGTCAGGGCCGGACCCCGCAGGTCGTCCATCTCCCGCAGAAACGGGAGGGGGACGCTGATAGGGTCCTCCAGCCCGGAGGCCTCCAGCAGCGCCTTCATCGCCCGGACCTCACCAGGCGGGCGGCGGTAGTAGTCGAAGGTCAGGGCAATCACGCGATGGCCCCGCTCACGGGCCCACCAGAGGGCCACGGCGGAGTCGATCCCTCCAGAGAACAGCACCAGGGCTGTCTCTGTCGGTTCAGCATGAGACGTCATCGAAATCTATCCTCCACAGCAGCGATGGGCGATGGCCGGGGCTTCCACCCCGTCCCCGCCTCATAAGGTTTCCCTTTTTGGGTTCCATCAGTCCTCGCGCTGGACCCGGATGGCCTCTGCCTCCAGGCGCTTCGCCTCCTTGATGAGCTCCTCCCGCTCCTCCTCGTACTTCCGGAGCTTCCCCTTCAGCTCCTTGAGGCGCTCGTCCACGTTCTCGATCTTGGAGACCAGGCCGTTGGATTTCTGCAGGCGGCTCTGGGCCTTCTTGTGGCTGGCCTCAATCTCGCCTGGGGCGACTTCCGCGGGGAGCTTCCCCTCGTTGGCTAGGCGCTCGTTCTGCTTCGCCTTCGCCTCGAAGAACTCCGCCCGCTCCTTGAACAGGGCCATCTCCTCCTCGTACTTGGAGCGCTTCACCTGCTCTTTCGCGAGCTTCTGCTCCGTCTTCCGACAGAGCTTCAGCAGTCGGGCGGCCTCCCGGGTCTTCTCCGCGGCGTCCTCCCGCAACCGAGCGACGAGCACCTCCAGGCTTTCCCCCGAATTGTTCGGCGAGGCGGAGTAGGCCATAGAGGGTGGCACCGATTGAACGACTAAAGAGTTTTCGACCTCGTTCTCAGGCTAGGGTCACCCGAAACGGTCGAGGCTCGACTGCTGCGCCGCCTCCGCCGCCGCCCGCATGCGTTGGAGGACCCCGTCGACCCGCGGCCGGGAGAACCCGCGGTCGTCGCAGAGGAAGGCCACGAGGGCGTCCTCGTCCAGCGCGCCGGGGCTCGGGACCTCGACCTCCTGGACCTCCGGCTCCAGGTAGAGCTGCCGGATGGCGTCGACGTCCTCGGGGAGCTTCTCCCGCACCTCCGGAGGCACCCCCTCCAGGGAGGAGACCTCGCGGAGGAGCTTCGCCGCCTTCACCGGACCAATCCCCTTCACCCCCGCGTTGAAGTCCGTCCCCACGAGGATGGCCAGGTCCACGAGCTGTTCCCGGGTCAGTTCCAGGTGCTTCAGGAGGTCTTCCAACACGATCAGCTCGGGCTCTAGGGGACGGGCGACGCCACGGCTGGGGAGGTACTCCGAGCCGGAGATGGTCAGGTACCGCAGCAGGCGGGGGGCCCCAAAGAGAAGGGAGTCGTAGTCCCGACTGTTCACCGCCCAGGCCTGCCCGTCGCGGACGAGTTTCGCCGCCTGGGCCTCCCCCTCGCTCGGCGCCTGCACCCAGGGGACTCCGAGGATCCCCAGGAGTTCCTTGGCCTCGGCCACCATGTCCCGGGTCAGCCGGGAGGAGGACACGGCCTTCGCGAAGGCAGTCTCCAGGTCCCCCGCGGCCAGCGCTCGCTCCCGCTCCACCTCTGCCGCGTCCCGAATCGCGCGGCGGGCATCGAGCTCGGCGCGCTTGAGGGCGGGGGGCGCCCCGTCGAAGACGAAGACCAGCTGGATCGCGTGGTCCGTGATGAGGCGGGTCGTCCGGTACAGGAGGCCCGCCAGGTGTGAGGTGGTCCGGCCCCGCGGATCCCTCAGCGGCGACCCGTCCCGCGTCCGGATGAGGGCGAGGAACTGGTAGAGGACGTTGTTCCCGTCCACGGCGAAGGTGCGGCCCCGGAGGTCGGCCAGGGACAGGACTTGCTTCACGATGATCGGCGTGAGGACGACGCCCATGGCGCCTCCCCATGGCCCGAGGCCGATTAGTAGTTCGCGCCGTCGGGTGAGACCGCAAAAAGGTTTTTATCGTCTCTTCCCGTTCGCGGGCAGAATTAGGGGGAGGCTCATGGCCCAAGGAAGCGAATCCGCAGGCGAGATGAAGTACTGCACGCAGTGCGGGAACGCCATCGAGGACGAGATCGTCCGGAGGGGATACTGCCCGTTCTGCGGCGCCCGAGACTCCGGCACGAAGTTCTGTCCGGAGTGTGGCGCCACCCTGCACCAGTTCGGCTCCATGGTGGGCGCGGGGGGCGCCCCCGCGGCGGAGGGGGCGGTGGAAGAGCGCCCCGTGGCGGAGGTCGCGGAGACCGAGGCGGCGGAGGCGAGCGCCTCCGAGGAAGGCGCCCAGGCCTGCCCGGACTGCGGCAGCCAGCTGTACTACGTCCAGCAGTACAACCAGTGGTACTGCTACACGTGCAAGGGCTACAAGCAGACGGCCTAGGCGGGGGTCGGATGCCGTCGTCGGAGGGACGGCCCAGCGCGGGGACCCGTTCCCGGAAGCCTGATATAGGAATATGGGATTAGCTCGCCGGACCCCCTAGGTGACCCTATGGATTTGTCACCCATCATCCCTATAGCTGGCCTAGTCGCGCTTGGGTTCGCCGCCTACTTCGCCCGGAGCGTGCTCCGTCAGGGGCAGGGCACCCCCGAGATGCGGCAGATCAGCGAAGCGATCCAGGAGGGCGCCAACGCCTTCCTCAAGCGGCAGTACACCACCATCGCGGTCCTCGCGACCGTCTTTGCGGTCATCTTCGCCATCGGCATCACGGCGACTACGGACCTGGAACTCGGCCTGAAGACGGCGGGGGCCTTCGCCCTGGGCGCGGCGTTCTCCGCCCTGTCCGGGTACCTGGGCATGCACATGTCCGTCCGGGCGAACAGCCGCACCGCCAACGCGTCCCTGACGAGCATGAACGGCGCCGTCCAGGCCGCCCTCCGCGGCGGGGCGGTGTCCGGGCTCATCATCGTGGCCCTCTCCCTCCTCGGCGTCACCCTCATCTACTACGCCTACGGCGGCGCCGACCCGGCCAGCGACGGGGACACCCAATTCCAGGTCATCCTGTCCATCGTCGGGTTCGCCTTCGGCGCGAGCCTTGTCGCCCTCTTCGCCCAGCTGGGCGGGGGGATCTACACGAAGGGCGCGGACGTGGGCGCGGACCTGGTGGGGAAGGTCGAGGCGGGCATCCCCGAGGACGACCCGCGGAACCCCGCGGTGGTGGCGGACCTCGTGGGCGACAACGTGGGGGACTGCGCGGGACGTGGCGCCGACCTCTTCGAGTCCACCGTGGCGGAGAACATCGGGGCCATGATCCTCGGGGCGGTCCTCTTCCCCTACTTCGGCCTCGCGGGGGTCCTGTTCCCCCTGGTCGCCCGGTCCTTCGGCCTCATCGCGGTCATCGTGGGCGTCTTCGTGGTGAAGGTCCGGGAACGGGAGGACCCCATGAAGTCCCTGAACCGCGGATTCTACGTCGCGACGGTCCTGGCCATGGTCTTCTTCGCCTTCACCGCCTGGGCCATGTTCCAGCCGGACCCCGCCGCGTCCCCGCAGGCTTCGGACCTCACGTGGGTCTACCTGTTCTTGTGCGGCGTCGTGGGCATCATCACGGCCGTGGCGTTCGTCTACATCACCCAGTACTATACGGAGGCGCGATACCGCTCCGTCAAGGGCATCGCCCGGTCCTCGGAGACGGGCCCCGCGACGAACATCCTGGAGGGCTTCGCGGTGGGCCTGGAGGCCACCGCCCTCCCCGGCCTCGTCATCGCCATCGGCATTCTGGCTTCCTTCTTCCTCGGGGAGGCCACGGGCATGCAGATTGCGGGGATCGACCTCCCCATCGCCGGATTCTACGGCACCGGCATCGCCACCATGGGGATGCTGGCCACCGCCGCCTACATCCTGGCCATGGACACCTTCGGCCCCATCGCGGACAACGCCGCCGGGATCATCGAGATGGCCCAGATGCCCGAGGAGGCCCGGGTCAAGATGGACCGGCTGGACGCCGCGGGGAACACGACGAAGGCCCTCACCAAGGGCTACGCGGTGGGCTCCGCCGCCCTGGCCGCCTTCCTGCTGTTTGCCGCCTACGTCGTGGAGGTGCAGGAGCGCATCGGCGGCGTCGTCATCGACATCCGCCTTACCGACCCCATCGTCTTCGTCGGCGCGCTGGCGGGCGTCGTCATCGTGTTCCTCTTCTCCGCCCTGGCCATCCGGGCCGTGAGCGGGGCGGCCTCCGCGATCATCAACGACGTCCGGGCGCAGTTCAAGGAAGACCCGGGCATCATGCAGGGGACGTCGAAGCCCGACTACGCCCGCTCCGTCGACATCTGCACCCGCGGGGCGTTGCGGGAGATGGTCGCCCCCGGCCTCCTGGCTGTCCTCGGCCCCATCGCGGTGGGCCTCTTCTTGGGGGTGAACGCCCTCGGGGCCACCCTCATGATCGGCACCATCGCCGGCGTCGTCCTGGCCCTCGTCCTCAACACGGGGGGCGGTGCGTGGGACAACGCCAAGAAGCACATCGAGGCGGGCGCCCACGGCGGGAAGGGGACGGAGACCCACAAGGCGGCCGTCGTCGGCGACACCGTCGGGGACCCCTTCAAGGACACCGCGGGCCCCAGCCTGCACATCCTCGTCAAACTGCTGGCCACAATCACGCTCGTCCTGACGCCGCTGTTCCTATGGTTCCAGGGGCTGTTCGGATGAGACGCTGTGGAGGTGACGCGACGTGTACGTGAAGGTCCGGCGGGAGGACACAATCCGCATCCCGCCTGAAAGGCTCGGGGAAGACATGGACGCCCTGGCGAAGGAGCTCACCCGCGAGACCCTCGAGGGGAAGGTCGGCCCGGATCGGACCCTGACCCTCGTGGCCAGCGACATCGAGCGCCTCGGGGACGGCCGCATCGTCCACGGGGATGGGGCGGTGTACCAGAAGGTGGCCTTCGACGCCGTCATCTTCCGCCCGGAGCTGCAGGAAGTCGTGGACGGTCACGTGTGCGAGGTCTTGGAGTTCGGGGCCTTCGTGCGGTTCGGGCCGCTGGACGGGCTGTTGCACATCAGCCAGGTCATGGACGACCGGGTGGACGTGGACGTGCAGGGCCAGCGCCTCGTGGGGAAGGACACGAAGCGGGACCTGCGGATCGGCGACAAGGTCCGGGCCCGGGTCGTGGCGGTGAGCATCAGCGAGCGGAACCCGCGGGAGTCCAAGATCGGCCTCACGATGCGGCAGGCGGCCCTGGGCAAGCTGGAGTGGCTCATCGAGGACCGGGAGAAGCCCGCGAAGAAGGGCCGCCCGAAGAAGAAGCGGAAGCGGAGGTGAGGCCATGGTCGTCAAGACGCCGAAGGCGTGTCGGAACTGCTCCTTCATCACGAACGAGGACAAGTGCCCCCGTTGCGGCGAGGAGACCTCCAAGGATTGGCAGGGCTACGTGATCATCCTCGACCACGAGAAGAGCGAGATCGCGAAGAAGCTGAACGTCCATGTCAACGGGAAGTACGCCCTCCGGGTCCGGTGAGGCCCGTCTCCGCCTCCCGGACGCGATGCGGGCGGAGCTCCGGGTCCCCCTGGGCGACGTGCTCACCGGCGAGCCGTTGCGGGAGGCCATGCGGACCGCGGTGGTCCTGGCGACCGTCGGGGACGTGGTGACGGCGGAGGCTCTGGACGCGGGCGTGCAGCCCGCGGTGGCCGTGGTGGACTTCAAGACGGAGCGGCGCTCCGACCCCCGGCTCGAGGGCCGCCTGATGGGACGGCGCGTCCCGGTCCCCAACCCCCCCGCCACGATCACCCCGGAGCTCCAGGAGGCGATTACCGAAGCCTTTAAGTCACAAGAGCCAGTGACCGTGGAGGTCGCCGGAGAGGAGGACCTGGCGGCCCTGGTGTGCATCGCCCAGGCCCCCGCGAACGCCACCGTCGTGTACGGGCAGCCGGGCGAGGGCGCCGTGGTCGTGCCCGTCGACGCCGACGCGCGCCGGCGCGTCGCGGACATCCTCCGACGCATGGAGCGAGACGATGGAGACTGAAGTGCTCTCCCGCAAGGAGAACCCGTTGCTGGGTCGCGTCGAGGTGACCTTCCAGATCGTCCACCCGGGGGAGCCCTCCCCGACCCGCGACGCCGTGCGGGACGACCTCGCGCAGGCGCTGAAGGCGCCCAAGGAGCGCATCGTGCTGGACCACCTCCGCTCGGAGTTCGGGCGGGCGGTGACCGTGGGCGCGGCAAAGGTCTACGAGAAGAAGGAGACCGCCCTCGAGGTCGAGCCGAAGCATCTCCTGATCCGCAACCAGCTCATCGAGGCGGAGGCCGCGCCCCCGCCGAAGGCGGCCGAGGAGGAGGAGTGATGGCGGAGGGCTCGCAAGGGCGCATCCGCCACTACAAGACGGAGGGGGACACCGTGGTGCGGGAGCGGGAGTCGTGCCCCAAGTGCGGCCCCGGGGTCTTCCTCGCCCAGCATGCGGACCGGGCCGCCTGCGGTCGGTGCGGCTACACGGAATTCAAGAAAGGTTGACCCGGGGGACGTCGAGGGCCTGT
>CAYFXO010000003.1:40008-42646 GCA_964347125.1 uncultured Methanomassiliicoccales archaeon
TCGCCGACGGCGGGGGACTGCAACGGATATCACAGGGGCCTCCGGAGCCCCAAACCCGGGTTCAAAGGAAGGTCGGGCATCCCCCGCCTTCTGGAAGTCCCGGCAGGCCCGTCCCCCTTCACACCGTGTCCATGGGGTTGAGGGGGAACCGCAGGACCACGTCCTTCCGCTCGGGTCGGACGGTGACCTTCAGGACGCTCCCCCGGCGGGACGACGACCGGGGGAGGAGGTGGTCGGCCTCGAGGGTGGAGCGGAGCCAGGCGGCGTAGGGCTTCTCCCTCGGGATGTAGGCCTCCCGGAGTTCGGTCAGGAGATCCGTGGGAGCGTAGGTGGTGGCCCGCCCCGCGCGCCGGCGGGTGATGAGGCCCAGGGTCTCGAGGTCTTTCAGGTGCGGCAGGACCGCCTGTTGGTACGTCCCGGCGGATTCCACGACGTCCACTTGGCGGATGCCCGGCGACCCGCGGATGGCCACAAAGACTTGGCCACTAAGGTCCCTCCTCAGGGCCGCCAGGATGGGCACGTCCTCGGGCGCCACGAAGGCGTCGGGGTAGTGGGCCGACTTCCCCCGCCAGGGCGTCGACCCGAGGTAGCCGCTCTCCACGAGGCGCCGCAAGTGCCACGAGACGCTCTGGGGGCTCGCTCCCACGTCCCGGGCCAGCTGGCGTACGTGGAGGCAGGGGCGTGTCGCCACGGCCAGGAAGAGTCGGCGCCGCAGGGGGCTCATCAAGAGGGACTCCCCGCTCCCGCGGTCCTCCACGGTGAGGGGGATCTCCTCCCGCCCCATCGCCCGACTCAGGGCGCGGCCGAATCCAATCCCCCGTTGCTTCGCCGGCACGGCATCCCCCGGTGCGCCGGTCAGAGGCCCAGGACCTCAGAGTACCCGTCCATGTCCATGAAGCCGTGGCCGCTGACGTTGAACGCGATGGTCTTCGCCTCCCCCTCCTCCGCGCACCGCCGGGCCTCGTCCACCGCGAGGGCGACGCTGTAGCAGGACTCCGGCGCCGGCAGGAACCCCTCGGACTGCACGAAGAGGCGGGCGTTCTCGAACACGTGGACCTCGTCCGCGGGGTAGCTCACCGTGTCGAGGACCCCGTGGTGTCGCAGGAGGCTCAGGACGGGCGCGGCGGCGTGGTACCGCAGGCCGTCCCCCTTGATGGGGTGCATGGACTTCTTGTGTCCCAGGGTGTACATCTTCAGCATCGGCGTGAGTTCCGCGTGGTCCGCGTAGTCGTAGCGGTACTCCCCCTGCAAGTTCGGGGCGACCTCGCTCTGGGCCGCGATGAACTGGATCTCCTCCCCCTTCAGGGCGTCCGCGACGAACGGCAGGACGAACCCGCCGAAGTTGCTCCCGCCGCCCAGGCAGGACACCATCACGTCGGGGTACTCCCCCACGGCCTCGAACTGTGTCTTGGCCTCCAACCCGATGACCGTCTGGTGCATGAGGACGTGGTTCAGGACGGACCCGAGGCAGTAGACGGAGTCCCCGTGGTCTCGGGCGTCCTCCAGCCCTTCGGAGACGGCGATCCCCAGGGAGCCCGCGTGCTTCGGGTCGTCCGCAAGGAGCTCCCGGCCCACCTCCGTGTACTCGCTGGGGGAGGCCCGCACCGTCGCCCCGTGCAGCTTCATCAGGTTCCGGCGCCCCGTCTTCCAGTCGTGGACGGCCCGCACCCAGTAGACGACGGTCTCCAGGCCCACGAGGCTCGCCGCGTAGGACAGGGCGGACCCCCACTGCCCCGCCCCCGTCTCCGTCACGAGCCGCTCGAACCCCGCGTCCCGGGCATAGTGCGCCTGGGCGAGGGCCGTGTTCACCTTGTGGCTCCCCGTGGGGCTGTAGAACTCTGCCTTGTAGTAGAGGCGGGCGGGGGTGTCCAGGGCGCGCTCCAGGCCGACGGCCCGAAAGAGGGGGCGTGGCCGCCCCGCCCGCTCGTACAGCTCCTGGACCTCGTGGGGGATCGGCACCCACCGCTGGTCCGAGTTCTCCTGCTTGAGGCACTCGGCCAGCATCACCTTCGGGAGCATCTTCAGCCGCGGTTCGCCCTCCTCCGGGTCCATGGGCTTCGGCAGCGGCTCCGGCAGGTCCGGGAGGATGTTGTACCATTCCGTCGGCAGCTCGTCCCCGGAGAGATTCACGCACACGTTGTTCGAGACCACTGGGACCCTCCTCCCGCTCGTGGCCAGGGAAGCGGCCAGCGGCCTTTAGGGTTTCCGGTTCACCGCTCCGGCCCTTGAGAATCAGCCGCGATTTTGTCGGCGGCAGCTTGACCCCATCGGGAGTCGCATGGGTCGGTGAGGCCATGGGCGCCCGCATCCGCATCGAGCAGGACGAGTACGTCCGCAGGATTCTCGTCGGGACCTCCGCGAGCCCCAAGACCCCGCAGGAGCTCTCGCGGATCTTCGACATCCCGATCGCCGCGTGCTTCGAGCGCATCCGCCTCCTGGAGGAGAGGGGGTACCTCCGCCATGTCCTCACGCTGTTCTCCGACGACGGGCGGGCCCTGCGGTTCTACGAGCGGACCGAACTGAAGCCTAGGATCCCCCAGGCGCCCGTGGAACTCGTCCCCGCCTAGAGGGGGGTCCCGGCGCGGATTTCCTGGGCCAGGTCTCTTGCGACACCCACGGGATCGTCCGCCTCATAGAG
>CAYFXO010000004.1:0-19505 GCA_964347125.1 uncultured Methanomassiliicoccales archaeon
GAGGGACAGCATGACGGGGACGTAGAGGAGGCCCCCGCCGAGGCCCAGGTTCGAGTAGATGAAGGCCACCGCCGTGACGAGGAGCACCAGGAGGAGGGTGGCCCCGGGGTCCACCATGGTGGCCCCGCAGGGGGGGAGGTGCGATAAACCTAACGGGAGCCATTATCTATCCCGCGCGGGTTCGGCGGGGCCGTGGTCATCCTCATCCGGTTCGGGGAGATCGCCCTGAAGTCCCGCTACGTCCGCCGGCAGTTCGTGGACGCCCTGGTGCAGAACATCCACGAGGCCTTCGCCGCCGCGGGGCAGGAGTGCGTGACGACGAAGGGCGAGGGGCGGGTCTACCTCCGGGCCACGGACGAGGCGGCGGCGGTGCGCGTCCTCCGGCGGGTCTTCGGCATCGTGTCCGTGAGCCGCGCCGTGGAGACCGAGGCGGACGTGGAGGCCATCTCCAGGGACGGCGCGGAGGTGGCGCGGCCTCTCCTCTCGAAAGACGTGACCTTCGCGGTGCGGGCCCGACGGAGCGGGAGCCACGCCTTCACTAGCCAGGACGTGGCCGTCGCCCTGGGACGGGCCATCCAAGACGCCGTCCCGGGGGCCGCGGTGGACCTCTCCCACCCCGAGGTGGAGGTGCACGTGGAGGTGCGGGGGCCCGTGGCCTATCTGTTCACGGAGAAGGTCCCAGGCCCCGGGGGGATGCCGTTGGGGACTCAGGGGAGGGCGGTGGCCTGGATCGAGACCCCGCGGGACGCGGTGGCGGCGTGGATGATGATGCGGCGTGGGTGCCGCGTGACCGTGGCCTCGTCCGAGGGGGAGGCGGGTCCGGCGGGGGCGCTGAAGGCCTGGGCCCCGGGCCTGGAGGTCGTGGAGGCGGCGGCCGGGGACCTGGCATCCCTCGGAGAGCGGGTGAAGGCCGAGGCCCTCATCTCCGGGGCGGACGTGCCGCGGGTCGAGGCCGGGTCGGGCCCCCTGCCCGTCTTCCACCCGACCGTCGGACTCTCCGATGGGCGGGTGAAGGAATTCTGGGAGCGAATCCGCTCAGAAGGAGAGGCCCACGAAGAACCCTAGGAAGTAGGCCACGATCCCCACCAGGGCCACCACCATCGCCGCTTCCTTGGCGTCCAGCCGGTAGAGGGGGATGTTGGCCGTACTCGTCTTCGCGGACATGCGGGAATCGGCTGGGGTTGTGGCGCCTTAAAGACTGGGCCGACGTTATCAGGAGTGATAACCGCCCCTGAGAGGACGGGCGTCACTTCCCGCGGCCCTGGTGCCTCCGGATGGAGGGCCGCACCTTCTCCGCGCCCTTCCCCTTCTTGCGCAGCCCGCGGCCCCGCTTCCCCGCGGACGTGAGCCCGCGGTACACCCGCCCGCGGTTCGGCCCGCGGCCGATCCAGTTGATCTTGGGGTCGTTCCGGATGACCGGGTGGTGGGGGTCCACGAGGATAACCTCGTAGAACTTGCTCCGCCCGTCCTCGCCGACCCAGTAGGAGTTGAGGACCTCCAGGTTCGGGTAGCGCTTCGCGGTGCGCTCCTCCGCGATCCGCTGGATGGACTTGGCCATCGTGATCTTCGTCATGCCCTTGCGCTTCGGGCGGCGGCCCCCCTTGATGCGGGGCTTGCGCAGCCCGCCCCGGCGCACCCGGGCCCGGACCACGACGTACCCCTGCTTCGCCCGGTACCCCAATGCCCGCGCCCGGTCGATGCGCGTCGGTCGCTCGACCCGGACGAAGGAGGGCCCGCGCCGCCACTCGATGAGGCGCTCTCGGTGCAGTGCCTCCAAGGGCCCCTTCTTGGGCCGCTTCCAGGCCTCCCTCACGTGGCCGTACAATCCCTTGGGGCGCGCCTCCGGTTCCTCTTCGTCCGAGAACGCGTCCTCTTCCGGTGCCTCGTCTTCCGGCATACCGTCACCCCTGGATTTGTGGATTCACCCTCCGGGCACATCTCCGGACCAGGTGAGGCTACCCATCGGGGGCCCCCTCTTAAAGGTGTTGCCTTGGGGGCCTACGCGCTCGCGTAGGACTGGAGGAGGAGAGCCACGGCGGGCTCCAGGGCGTCGGCGCGGGCCAGTCGGAAGCGGCTGCGGAACCAGCCCCACCCGCGGGACGGCGGGACGTCCGTGGCGAGGCCGGCGGGGTCCGAGAGCTCCGAAGTCTCCGGCAGGATGTACACCTCCAGGTGGCGCTTCCCGAGCCGCACCTCGGCGAAGGCCTTCGCCTTCTTCACGCTCCGGAAGGCCACCCAGTGCTTCATGACCTTCACCCGGACGTCGCCACCGTTCCCCTCGAGGAGGGCCCTGCGCAGGGCGTAGTAGAGCCGCCGCGCGGGCCACCCGCCCCGCTTCACCGCGTTCGGCTCCATCAACGGCCCTCCCTCTTGCGCAGGAGGAACACGTACTTGAAGCCCCGGAGGAAGAAGTTGTGCTTCCGGGCCCGGTGGGCCCACATGGGGTTGAGGGTGCGGCCGTTGCGGTTCACCATCACGACGATGTCCAGGGGCTCGAACAGCTTCTGGAGGACGCGAAAGAGCCGGAAGCCCACGGGGGAGAACCGCCCGCCGCGGTACTGGTCCGCGATCACCCAGGCCAGGACGCCCCCCGGTCGCAGGGTCCGATGGAGCTCCGCCGCCACCGCCGCCAGCTCCCGGTAGAACGCGTCCTCCTCGCAGGAGGTGGCACCCAGGCACCGCGGGTCGTCGGAGTACCGCACGTTGTCCGAGTAGGGGGAGTCCACGATGTGGAGGTCGACGCTGTTGGATTCCAGGGGCAGGCGCCTCGCGTCGTTCCGGATGATGTCCGCCCGGCGGGGGGCGAGGTCGAAGCCGTAGGCCCGCCGGCCCAGGGCGCGGGCGACGTCCACGGTGGTGCCGCTCCCCGCCATGCAGTCGACGACCAGGTCGCCGGGGCGGGTGTAGCGGAGGACGAGGTTCCAGATCGACGGGCTGGGAGTGACTCCGTTGAAGTGGCTGTCGCCGAACGCCTGGTGCCCGGGGCTCTGGAAGGCGAAGTCCCAACAGGTGGAGGGCTCTAGGAAGTGGCGCAAATCCTCTCGAGAAAGCAGGTCTTCACGGCAAGCGGGTGCAGGGGGGGCTTGCATGGTCTCACGGGAGGCCGCACGAGGTGGGCCTATAAGGGCGTGCGCGGAGGGGTAGGGTGAAAGTGTGCGGGGCCGCGCTGTCAGATTTATTAGAGGCCCGCCGCTTGATGGCAGCCACGATGCGGAAGCACCTCGAGGTTCCCTATCGCAGGCAGTCCGCCGAGTTCAGCTGCGGCCCCGCCTGCGTCCTCATGGCGCTCCGCCACTTCATCCCGTCCACCCCCGCTACGAAGAGCAAGGAGTTCGAGATCTGGCGGGACACGAACATGATCGGCATCGGGGGCGCCGATCCCTTCGGCCTCTCCGTTCCCCTCCTCAAGGCGGGTCTCCAGGTCACGGTGATTACCCAGCGCGTCGAGACCTTCCCCTTCGAGCGCTTCAAGCGCCTCCGGGGGGAGGGGGAGGCCCGCCTGGCCCGGTTCGCCATCCGGGACTCTTACCGTCGGGCCACGGAGCTGGGGCTCCAGGTGGCGTTCCGCCGCCCCACCCGCGAGGACGTCCAAGAGGCCCTCCGGGAGGACCGCCTCCCCATCGCCCTCGTGGGGATGAACGTCGTCCACGGCTTCGACATCCCCCACTGGGTCGTCGTGACGGGGATGGAGGACGGCGCGGTGTGGGTGAACGACCCCTACCCGCCGAAAGGCCGGAAGGGTCTCCGCCTGGAGTGGGAGGAGCTGGAGACCATGATGGAGGACATCCCCGGGAAGGTCGGCGGGAGCCGGAGCCTCGTCATCGTGGGGAAGCCCCGGTGGGAGCGCGTCGTCCTCCCCCGGAGCGGGATCGAGTACGCGCGGGAGACGCGGTACACGTACACGATGTACCTCCACCTGGACCTGGAGTCGCCGCCGGTGACCTTCGACGTCCGGGTGCGGGAATTCGCGGAGGGTGGGGACAAGCGCTACGAGGCCACGGCGAGCCTCCCGAAGGGGGCGGAAGTGTCCTTTCCGCCGCCGGGACCAGTGACGGGGCGGGGGGACACGGAGAACGACGCCATCCAAGGCTGCCTCGCGAGCCTCTACATGGAGATGGCCCGCGTGCGGAGCGCGCTGCGTGAGGCAAAAGGGATCCGCGGGCGCCAGCACGGAGGATCGCCCATCCGGTGAGGGGTCGTCATGTGTCGCATGATGGCGGTGGTGGCCCGCGGGCCTATTCCCTATGAACTCTTCGAGGAGCTCGCGGACCTGGCGGACCTCGGGAAGACCCAGGAGGGCCCACCGGACGAGCGGGGGCACAAGGAGGGCTGGGGGATTTTGGGGCTGATGGGGCCTGACGTGGTAGACTACACGCGGGGCGCCGGGTCCGCCCGGGGCGACCCCCAGTTCGCCCGGGCCGCGTGGAGCCTCTGCAAGCGGAGCCTGTCCCTGGAGCCCGGGCAGACCATCGTGGCCCTGGCCCACGTCCGGCGCTCCTCGGACCCGGCCACGAAGAACCGCACGGAGTTCTCCCACCCGTTCCTCCGGGAGCACGGGGAGGCCCTGTGGGCGTTCCAGCACAACGGTGGGCTGAATAGGGCGCGGCTGGAGGACCTGGGGACCCTGGACAGCATCCACCTCTTCGAGCACCTCCTCGGGACCCTCGGAGACGGCGGGCCGGACGCGGTGGAGGCGGCCTACCAAGAGGCCAAGGCCTACGTGCTCGACCGCTTCGGCGGCTACTCCTCCCTCACGTCCATCCTCGCGAACGGGCAGGGCGTCCATGCCTACCGCGAGGCGGCGCGAGCCCCGGAGTACTACACCCTGTGGTACGAGGCATGGGAGGACCTGGCCATCGTCGCCTCCGAGCCCCTCCTGGGAATGCGGGGGCGGCTCCTGGACCAGGGTGAGGCCCTCCGCCTCCCCGCCGACGGCGACTGGCCCCGCTAGGTCCCCAGGACGCCCCGAATCCGGGCGGCCACGGCGTCGAGCTCCTCCCGCGGCGGGTTCTTGTAGTGGAAGTCCAGGGCGAAGTCGTCCCCGGTGTTCCGGGGGATGAGGTGGGCGTGGAGGTGGAAGATCACCTGCCCCGCGGCCTCCTCGTTGGCCACGAGGAGGTCCATGCCCTCGCACTTGGTGGCGTCGCGGATGGCCCGGGCGACCTCCGCGGCGACGGAGAAGACGGCGGCGGCCGTCCCCGCGTCCAGGTCGTAGAGATTGCGGACGTGCTCCTTGGGGATCACCAGGGCGTGGCCCTCGCTCACGGCGCCGATGTCCAGGAACGCCAGCACCTGGTCGTCCTCGTGGACCACGCTAGCGGGCAGGTCCCCCGCCACGATCTGGCAGAAGATGCACTCCTCCGGCATGGAGAGGGGCATGGCCCCTTGGGGTATAATGTTTCACCACTGCGCCGCATAGGCTTAAGGGCCGGCCAGTCATACGAACCCCCGGAGGGGAGTCCGTGGACTTCTGCCCGAACTGCGGGGCGAAGGGCGTCGGTGGCTACGAGTTCTGCCCGAACTGCGGCGGGGCCCTGCCGAAGGAGGGCGCCGTCGGACCCGCGGGGAAGGCCGTCCAGTCCGGATTGTACGCCGAGCGGGTCAAAGGGACTTCGAGGACGCGGACGGGGCTCCTCCTCTTGACCGTCGGGGTCCTCTTCGGCCTCGTCCCTGCGGTCGGCACCCTCATCGGGGGGCTCGTCGCCTTGGTGGGGGCCTTCTTCGTGATTCTCGGGCGGAAGGCGTTCGGGAAGGCCCACGCGAACTCCGTCCTCGCCGCGATCATCGTGTACATCGCCTCCTTCCTGGTGATTCTCGTAATCACCTCAATAGTCGTCTTCAGCGCCATCGACTTCACTGGGGGGACGTTCGACCCCGCCGACATCACGGCCGCCACGGAAGAGGCCGCCTGGGTGGTCATCCCGGCGGCGGTACTGGAGGGGGTCGCGATCTGCCTGTTCGTCTGGCAACTGGAGACGGAGTGGGGGCGGGCCATCCTCGTCTCCGCCATCGCGGTCGGGTTCCTCGGGGCGGTCCTCTCCGTCTACGTCCTCTCGACGACGTCCCTGGATCTGGCGAACCTGCTCTGGACGACCGCGGCGTCGGCCCCCGGGTACGTGCTGCTGGCCGTCGCGTTCTACATCCCCTACCGACGGATCGAGCGGGGGGAGATCCCCGTGGTCGCCGCGCCCTAGCCTCCCGGGAGGGGCAGGGAGTCGTCGGTGATAACCCCGCCCGTCACATACTTCCTGGGCGTGAGGTCGAAGTAGAAGTTCACCACCTCGAGCCCCTCCGGCGGGGTGGCGTCCCACAGCTCCTCCGCGTCGCGGGTGAGGGAGAGGGTCCAGTCCCCGGAGTCGCGCTGGTCGTCGAACTTGACCACCTCGCAGGCGACGTAGAAGGGCACCCCCGCCTCGTGGCACGCCAGGGCCAGGGGGTAGGTCCCGATCTTGTTCACCACGGCCCCGTCCTTCAGGATGGAGTCCGCCCCGACCAGGGCGAGGTCGCAGTCCCCCGCGAGGGTGGGGCCCGCCGCGTCCGCCACGACCTGGCAGCGCACTCCCGCCCGCGCCAACGCCTTCGCCGCGGTGCGACCCTCCATGAGGGGACGGGACTCCATGATCACCACCCGGCCCAGGTCGGACGCCACCCGCTCCAGGGCTTCCACCACGTTGGAGCTGTGGCTGCACGTGATGACCGCCGCCCCCTCGGGGATGAGACTCGCCGCCCGCCGGGCGACCCGGGACCGGGCCAGTTCCAACTCAAGTCCGTAGTTCTCCAGGGCCTCCAGGTAGGCCGACCGGGCCTTCGAGGGGGAGCCGCCCAGGCGCCGGGACATGGCGAGGCACTTCGCGGCCACGTTCCGGACCGCCGCCATGGCGGGCTGGGCCCGCGTCAGCTGGTCCGCGAGGAGTTCCAGATCCCCCGCCCGGAGGGGCTTGTCCTCCTTGTCCAGGAGCTTCGTCGTGAGGACGAAGGCGTCCACGACGCGGCGGGCGAGGACGGACGCGCCGGACCGGTTGTCCGCCTCAATCTCCGCCACGAGGTCGTCAACCGCCCCCATCCCGAATCCTCCGGAGGTAGTGGATGTAGCCCCGGACGCTCGTGGCGATCTTGTCGACCAGGAAGGCCTCGGTGTAGCGGCGGATGTGCGCCCCCTCGGCCGCGTAGAGCTCCTGGGCGATGGCCTCCGGAGTCATCGCGTCCATCCGGGCTTCGACGAAGTCTCCCCACCGGCGGTGGTTCTCGATGAGCTCGGCGATGCGCTCCTCGGGCCGCTCCAAGGGGCCGTAGTGGGCGAAGAGGAAAGCCCGGGGCGCGTAGGTCATGACCCGCTCCAGGGACGCGATGACCTCTTCCAGGTGGAAGGAGGGCATGGGGGTGATGGGCTCCAGGACGTCGTCCTCGGGGAAGTAGAGGCCGGCGGCGTCCCCCGTGAACACGGCCCCGCTCTTCTCGTCCCGGAGGCAGAGTTCGTGGGGGGCGTGGCCGGGGGTGTGGAGGACCCGGAGGGTTCGCCCGCCCAGGTCCACGGCTTCGCCCTCGTCCACGGCCATGATGCGGTCCTCGCGGATGGGGGCCATCTCCCCGTAGTGGGCGAAGGCGTCCTTGAGGGCCTCCTTGGCGGAGGCGACGAGGCGGGAGGGATCGGCCAGGTGGCGCGCGCCCAGGTGGTGGACCACCACCCGCGCGTTGGGCAGCTCTTGCATCAGGTATCCCGCGCCCCCCGCGTGGTCCAGGTGGATGTGGCTGATGAGGAGGTAGTCCACGTCCCCGGGGGAGATGTCCGCCGCCCGCAGGGCCTTCAGGATGCGCTCCGCGGAATGGGAGGTCCCCGTGTCCACCACCGCGAGCTTCTCGTCCTCGATGACGTAGATGGAGCCGAACTGGCGGACGTCGAAGAGGCGGACGTCGAAGAAGGACGTCGCTGGGTCGAAGGAAAGGCGAGTGAACTCCATCGGAGGCCGGAGAGCGGGGGCGGGATTAAACCCTTCGGATAGGGGAGCGCGGTCCCCATCCCCGACTTCCCTCCATAGGAGAATGCCGAGAGACCCCGTCGCATCCAAGGGAAAGTGCTTAAACAAAAGGCGGTATGACCCGCCCATATGGGGTCTGGGAGGAAGCCCCCCTGGCTCGTCGTCCGACCGCCCTCGGGGCCCCGCTACACCCGCATCAAGGAGACGCTGCGCGCCATGGACCTCCACACGGTCTGCGAGGAGGCCATGTGCCCCAACGTCCACGAGTGTTGGGGCGGGGGCACCGCGACCCTCATGATCATGGGCGACACCTGCACCCGCGGGTGCCGCTTCTGCGCCGTGGCCACGGGCGACCCCGCGGGATGGCTGGACCCCCTGGAGCCCGTCAAGGTGGCCGCCTCCGTGGCCCAGTGGGGGCTGACCTACGTCGTGCTCACGTCCGTCGACCGGGACGACCTCCCCGACGGCGGGGCCGCCCACTTCGCGGCGACGGTCGCGGCGATCAAGCGCCAGTCCGGCGCCCTCGTGGAGGTGCTCATCCCGGACTTCCAGGGGGACCTGGAGGCCGTCCGCACCGTGCTGGAGGCGGGGCCGGACGTGATGGCCCACAACGTGGAGACCGTGCGTCGGCTGACGCCCTCGGTGCGGGACCCCCTGGCCACCTACGAGCAGAGCCTCCGGGTCCTCCGGGGCTTCAAGGAGTTGGACCCCTCCATTCACACGAAGACCTCCCTGATGTTGGGCCTCGGGGAGACGGACAAGGAACTGGAGGAGACCTTCCGGGATCTCCGGGACGTGGGGGTGGACATCCTCACCCTCGGCCAGTACCTCCAGCCCACGAAGCGTCACCTGAACATCGTCGAGTACGTCTCCCCGGAGCGGTTCGCCGCCCTCCAGGCAGTCGCGGAGTCCTACGGGTTCCTCTACGTCGCCTCCGGGCCCCTGGTCCGGAGCTCCTACCGCGCGGGGGAGCTGTTCATGGAAGGCGTCCTGAAAGGCGCCGCCCCCTCGACGGAGGTGATGGCCCATGGTGGCTGATCTGTTCCGGGTGATCCAAGACGACGGCACCGCCATCGACGAGACGGAGCCCGACCTCTCGGAAGAGGACCTGAAGGCCCTCTACCGCTGGATGCTCCTCACCCGGGCCCTCGACGGCAAGGCGATGCGGATGCAGCGCCAGGGCCGCATCGGGTTCTACGTCCCCTCCCAGGGCCAAGAGGCGGCCCAGGTTGGGAGCGCCTGGGCCCTCGGGAACGACGATTGGGTCTTCCCCGCGTATCGGGAGCCGGGCGCGGCCCTCATCCGCGGCTACCCGCTGAAGTCCCTGCTCTGCCAGTTCATCGGGAACGCGGAGGACGTGAACAAGGGGCGGCAGATGCCGAACCACTTCGGGTACCGCGACGCGAACTACGTGGTCCCCTCCAGCCCCGTGGGGACCCAGATCGTCCACGCCGTCGGGGCGGCCTGGGCCGCGAAGCTTCGCGGGGACCCCATCGTCGTCCTCACCTACTTCGGCGACGGGGCGACGTCCCAGGGGGACTTCCACTGCGGCCTCAACTTCGCGGGGGTGTTCCGCACCCCCGTGGTGTTCTTCTGCAACAACAACCAGTACGCCATCTCCCTCCCCACGTCCCGCCAGACCGCCTCGGAGACCATCGCCATCAAGGCGGAAGCCTACGGGCTGCGAGGCGTCCGGGTGGACGGGAACGACGTGCTCGCGTGCTACGCCGCCGCCAAGGAGGCCGTGGACCGGGCCCGGGAGACGGGGGAGGCGACCCTCATCGAGGCGGTGACGTACCGCATGGGGCCCCACTCCACCTCCGACGACCCGAGCCGGTACCGCGGGCAGGAGGAGTACGAGGACTGGGAGGCGAGGGACCCCCTCCCGCGCTTAGCCCGGTACCTGGAGAAGAAGGGTCTCTGGTCCCAGGAGTGGGACGAGGCGCTCCGGGACGAAGTGGAGGCGGAGCTGGAGGCGGCGGTGAAGGCTGCGGAGGCCATCGCCCCGCCCGCCCTCGACACGATCTTCACGGACGTCTACGAGGACGTGCCGTGGCACATTCAGGAGCAGATGGAGGACTTCCTCAAGCACCAGAAGGAGGGATGAGATGGCGGAGATGAACATCGTCCAGACGGTGAACCACACCCTGAGGCACGAGATGGAGCGGGACGACCGCGTCATCCTCCTGGGGGAGGACATCGGGGTGAACGGCGGGGTATTCCGGGCCACCGAGGGCCTGTACGACGCCTTCGGCGCGGACCGGGTCATCGACACGCCCCTGGCGGAGTCGGGAATCATCGGCGCCGCCATCGGGATGGCCCTGTACGGCCTGCGCCCCGTCCCGGAGATCCAGTTCCAGGACTTCATCTTCCCCGCCTTCGACCAGATCGTCTCGGAGGCGGCGAAGTTCCGCTACCGCTCGGGGGGCCAGTACACGGTGCCCATGGTCATCCGGACCCCCTACGGCGGGGGCATCCGCGGGGGCCACTACCACTCTCAGAGCGGGGAGGTGTACTTCGCCCACACCCCCGGGCTGAAAGTGGTCATCCCGGCCACCCCCCACGACACGAAGGGCCTCCTCCTGGCGTCCATCCGCGACCCGGACCCGGTCATCTTCATGGAACCCAAGCGGGTCTACAGGGCCGTGAAGGGGGAGGTGCCGGAGGAGGACTACACCGTGCCCCTGGGCGAGGCGACCATCGCCCGGGAAGGGAGCGACGTCTCCCTGTACGCCTACGGGGCGATGCTCCACGTGGCGCTGCAGGCCGCGGAGGCCGCCGCCCAGGAAGGCGTCGATGTGGAGGTGGTGGACCTCCGCACCCTCATGCCCCTGGACATCGACACGATCATGGCGTCCTTCGAGAAGACGGGGAAGGCGGTCATCCTCTACGAGGCGCCGCGCACCTGCGGGTACGGGGCGGAGATCGCCGCCCTCATCGCGGAGCAAGGCATCGATTACCTGGAGGCGCCCATCGTCCGCGTCGGCGGGTTCGACACCCCCTTCCCCTACGCCCTGGAGGACGTGTACATGCCCGACGCGGATCGGGTGCTCCGAGCCATCCGGAAGGTGGCGGCGTACTAGGTGAGCCCATGGCGTACAAGTTCAAGCTGCCGGACATCGGCGAGGGCGTCGTGGAGGGGGAGATCTCCAAGTGGTTCGTGAAGGAGGGGGACGCCATCTCGGAGGACGACCCCCTGGTGGAGGTGATGACGGACAAGGTGAACGTGGAGATCCCCTCCCCCGCGGGCGGGACCGTGCTGAAGGTCCTCGCCGAAGAGGGGGAGACGGTGAACGTGGGCTCCGTCATCGTGGTCATCGGGGAGGAAGGCGAGGAGGTGGAGCTGGAGGCCGCCCCCGCCAAGCCGGCTCCCGCCGGCGCCCTGGCGGCCCCCGCCCCCGTCCGCGAGGCGGGTCCCTCTGTGAAGGCCGCCCCCGCCGTGCGCCGCCTGGCGAAGGAGAAGGGCGTCGACCTCGCCGCCCTGACGGGCACGGGCCCCGGGGGTCGCATCACGAAGGAGGACGTCCTCGGGGCCACGGAGGCCGCACCCGCGGCGCCGAGCTACGGCGAGGAGGAGCGCCTGCCCCTGCGGGGCGTGCGGAAGCGCATCTCCGACCACATGATCAAGGCGGTGACGACCGCAGCCCACTTCACCTACGTGGAAGAGGTGGACGTGACGGAGCTGGTGGCCCTCCGCGCCAAGCTCAAGGAGGAGCATGGCGGGAAGCTCACCTACCTCCCCTTCATCGTGAAGGCCGTCGTGTCGGGGCTCAAGGCGTTCCCCTACCTGAACGCCTCCTTGGACCTGGACCGGGGGGAGATCGTCCTCAAGAAGTACTACAACATCGGCATCGCGACCCACACGGAGGAGGGCCTCGTCGTCCCCGTGGTGAAGGACTGCGACGCGAAGTCCGTCTACCAGATCGCGGAGGACATCGAGGCCCTGGCGCACAAGGCGCGCACCCGCAAGCTCGCCCTGGACGACGTCCGCGGCGGCACCTTCTCCATCACGAGCCCGGGGAAGCTCGGGGGGGTCCTGGCGACGCCCATCGTGAACCACCCGGAGGTGGCCATCCTGGGCGTACACAAGATCGCGAAGCGGCCCATGGTCGTGGACGGGGAGATCGTCGTGCGGGACATGATGAACCTGGCCCTGAGCTTCGACCACCGGGTCGTGGACGGCCACGTGGGCGCGGACTTCACCCACCACATCAAGGCGCAGCTGGAAGACCCGGCCTCCATGGACCTGGGTGAGGCGTAGGGGATGGCCCGCGCGGTGCAGGCCCTGGTCATCGGGGCGGGACCCGGCGGCTACGTGGCCGCCATCCGCCTCGGGCAGCTCGGCGTGGAGACGGTCCTGGTGGACCGGGACAAGCTCGGCGGGGTGTGTCTGAACTACGGCTGCATCCCCAGCAAGGCCCTCATCAACGCCGCGAACCTGGTGCACAAGGTCCGCCATTCGGAGGAGCGGGGCATCACCGCCACCGTGGAGGTGGACTTCGCGAGGATGCAGGCGTGGCGGGACGGGGTGGTCCAGAAGCTCGTCAACGGCATCGCGTTCCTGTGCCAGAAGAACGGGGTGGAGGTGCTGAAGGGGGAGGCGAAGTTCCGCTCCCCGACGGAGGTGGAGGTCACCACCGCGAAGGGCGCCGATGTTTTCGAGCCGGAGGCCGTCATCGTGGCCACGGGCGGGCGGCCCATCGAGCTGAAGGGCCTGGAGTTCGACCACGAGGTCGTGGTGGACTCCTGGGACATGCTGGACCGGCGGGAGGTCCCGGAGCGCCTCCTCATCGTGGGCGGCGGGATCACCGGCCTCGAGATCGGGACGCTGTACGCGAAGCTCGGCAGCCGCGTGGTGGTCGTCGAGCTCCTGGAGCAGCTCATCCCCGGCCTGGACCTGGACCTCGTCCGGGTGCTGGAGAAGTCCCTGAAGAGGCTGGGCTTCGAGATCCACGTGGAGTCGAAGGTCACCGGCCTGGAACGGACGGAGGCCGGGGCCGTGGTCACATTCGAGACCCCTGGGGGCGTCGAGACCCGGGAGGCGGACGCGGTGTTCGTCACCGTGGGGCGGCGGCCCAACGTGGAGAACCTCGGCCTGGAGGCGGCGGGGGTGACCCTGGACGAGCAGGGCTTCGTCAAGGTGGACGAGTCGCTGAGGACATCGGCCTCCCACATCTACGCCATCGGCGACTGCATCGGCATCCCCTACCTGGCCCACAGGTCCTCCAAGGAAGGCATCCTCGCGGCGGAGCAGATCGCGGGGATGGACCGGAGCGTGGACTGGCGGGCGATGCCCGCCGCCATCTTCACCGACCCGGAAATCGCGACAGTCGGCATGTCGGAGGACGAGGCGAAGGCGGCGGGGCGGTCGGTGAAGGCCGGGAAGTTCCCCTTCGCCGCCTTGGGCCGGGCCCTCACCGCCGACGAGACGGAGGGGTTCGTGAAGGTCGTCATGGACGCCGACACGGAGGAAGTCCTGGGGGTGCGAATCGTCGGCCCCGAGGCATCGGACCTCATCAGCGAGGCGGCCCTGGCCCTGGAGATGGGGGCGACCGCGGAGGACCTAGCGCTGACCGTCCACCCCCACCCCACGCTGCCCGAGGCCCTGATGGAGGCTGCGGAGGTCGCCCTGGGGAAGGCCATCCACGTGGTGAACCGATGACCCAGCCCGCCGTCGTCTTGGACCTGGGATTCGCCCCGGACTATGAGGAGGTCTGGCGGCTCCAGAAGGACCTCGTCGCCCGGCGGGCGCGGAGGGAGATCCCCGACACTCTTATCCTGGTCGAGCACGACCACGTCTACACGACGGGGCGGAAGGGGAAGGGGGCCCCGCCGAGCTTCCGCGAGGCCCCCGCGTACGCCATCGAGCGGGGCGGCGACCTGACCTACCACGGCCCCGGACAACTCGTGGGGTACCCCGTCGTGAGACTCCGGGAGTGGCCCCAGGACGTGAAGGAGCACCTCCGGCGGCTGGAGCGCCTCCTCGCGACCACGGTGGCGGCGTTCGGGATCGGCCCCGCGGAGCCCGGGCCCCACACCGGCCTGTGGATCGGCGGGAAGAAGCTCGCCTCCATCGGCGTCGCCGTCCGGAGGATGGTCACCTACCATGGGTTCGCCCTGAACGTCCACCCGGACCTGGAGTACTTCCGGGCCGTCCGCCCCTGCGGCGTCGACGGCGCCCTCATCACGTCCATGGAGGAGCTGGGGCACCCGGCGACGGTGGAGACCGTGAAGCGCCCCCTCCTCCGGGCCTACGAGGCGGAGTTCGTCACCTACCTCGACCCGGAAGAGGCGCGCCCGCCCGGCGCGGTCACATGAAGTCCTCGAGGGTCAGCTTCTTTTCCGTCTTCCGCGGGCCCCGCCGCTTGGGCTTCTCGGAGTTCCCACCGAAGGAATCCGCGTCGAAGAGGGAGGCTTGCTGCACCCCCGTGAGGAGCGCCTTCTCGTTCCACCCGAAGGTCTCCAGCACGTAGGAAAGGGTGTGGGCGACCCGCCGGGCGTAGTACTCCCAGTCGGGGGTCGCCGTGAAGGCCCGGCCGCTCACGTACGGGGTGACTTCTTGCGGCGCCGCCTTCGCGTTCGTCACGATCCATGAGACCTTCATTCCGGGGACGAACTCGTAGCCCATGGACTTCAGCTTCCGGGCGGCCTGGACGTTCGCCATGGAGTCCGGGTTCACGTAGGCGGATTCATCCTTCACCGTGCGGGAGATGACCAGCTTCTCGGGGGGGACCTTCCCCTCGTGGACGGAGGTGATGATGTCCCGCGCCGTCTCCACGGCCCCGTCGATGTCGTGGTCCAGGACCTTCTCGAAGACGGCCATCTGGGCCTCCTCCTGGAGCTCGAAGGCGTCGGTGCGGCGGATCTCGTACCCGCGGACGATGAGCTCCTCCTTGGGCCACACCGCCTTCCCCACGTACCGCTTCTTCCGCCCGTGGGAGAACATGGACTGGAGCACCCGCTCGAACTCGAGGACGGCGCCGCCGCGGGAGAACCGCTCCGCCACCTCCTTCCCGAAGTTCACGGTGTCCTCCAGATTGTCGTGGGGGGACTGGAAGAAGACGCTGTCCGTGTCCCCGTAGATCACCTTGATCCCCTCGGCCTCCAGCTGCTGGATGACTCGCTTGATGTTGTCCCGGGCCACCGCGGTGATGCTGGACCCGATCCGCTTGTCCGTGAACCGGTAGAACGAGGACGCGAGGACGCCGTAGAAGGCGTTCATGAGGATCTTCACCGCGAACTGGAGGCCGTCGTAGTACTCCCGCTCCTTCGGGTCCTCCGCCGCCTCCATCTTCCCCTTGAGCTCCGCCCGCTCCTCCATCAGGTGCTGGAGGATCCGAGGGACGAGGCCCTCCCGGACGTCCGGGCCCAGGTAGCGGGCCCCGCTGGGAGTCTCGATGGTCCCCTCGTCGCTCAGGGTGGAGAAGCAGATGTTGTTGGAGATGATGATGCTGGGGTACATGGAGAGGAAGTCCAGGACGGCGACCCAGTCGTAGGTCCCCGCCTCGATGGTGTGGACGTAGCCGCCCTCGATGGGCGGGCTCCTCGACCCGTAGGTCATCATGGGGACCGCCACCCCCGCCCGGTCTGCCGCGCGGATCAGGATGGAGTCGATCATCGTGGACGTGCGGCCGTTCACCGTCTCGTCCAGGGGCAGCTTCGACACCGCCGCTAGGTCCATGCTCTGCTCTAGGACGGCGATCTCCTCCAGGATCCGCAGGGCGAGCTCCGCATCCCGGATGCAGTACCGGATGACCTTGTCCCGGTCCGCGGCCCACTCCTCGTCCATCCGGCTGGGGTCCACGTCCGCCTTGCCCTCGTCGAAGAGCATTCTCGCCACGGCGTCCAGGGTCTCCTGCCGCGGGTGGAGCTGCCGCTTCGCGTTCCACCATGCGTCCGCGATGATGCGCCCGCTGAGGCGCCAGAACCGGTTGCCGAAGCTCCGGAGGCCGGTGAGGTCCCGGCCCAGGTCCAGGCTGATGCCCCCCACCGCCTGGGCACGCTCCCGGAGGGTGGGGATGTCGTAGCCATCGATGTTGTAGCCCGTGATGACGTCCGGGTCCTCCTTCTGCACGAACTCCACGAAGTCCCGGAGGATGGAGGCCTCCGTCCCTTCGAAGTGGACGGTGCGGAGCCCCCCGTCCTCCCGGACGGCGCAGCCCACGGTGAGGAGGTGCCCGTCCTTGATGGAGTTCTCGATGTCGAAGCTGAGAATCTTCAGGTTCGGGCGGAACGGCTCGATGGGTTCGAAGGCCTCCGCGGCCACGACCAGGTCCGTCGTGTATGTTCCCTGCTCGAGGGGCTCCCCGGTGATGCGGGTGCAGGCGGCCAGGTCGTGGTCGTAGATGAAACGGTGGACGAAGGGGATGTCCGCCGCGAGAATCTCGTGGCCTGCCGCCCGGCTCTTGTCGCGGTAGGTGGGGGTCTCCCAGGGGTGCTTCAGGACGACCTTCGCCGCGGGGACGGTCTGGCCGCGGAAGAGGAGCTCCTTGGACTCCACCCGCCACACCCCCTTGTCCTTCTCCAGTTGCCCCACATGGGCCGCCGTCGGGGAGACGACGTAGTAGTAGGGCTCGAAGCCCGCGCACTCCGCCGTGATGGACTCGCCCTCTCGGGTCCGGCCGAAGAGCTGGACCACCGGGAGTTGCTCGGGACCCTCCCGCCGATACGACGCGGTCAGCAGCCGCACGTCCCAGCTTCCCATCTCACGCCCTCGCCACGATGCTGATCACATCCCCATGCTGGAGCTCGTGGTCCGCCCCCACCACCCGCTTCGTCCGGGCGTCGATGGCTCGGATGAAGTGGTCCCCCAGGTCCGTGTGGACCGCGTAGGCCAGGTCCCGGGCCGTGGACCCGCGGGGGACGCGGTAGGCGTCTGGGAGGACGTTCCCATCGTGGTCCGTGAGCTTCGTCTCGTCCTCCACGGGGTAGACGACGATGAGGCGGAGGAGGTCGTAGGCGGCCTTCTCGAGGCTCTCCTGGACGCCGGTGGTGCCCAATCGCTCCAGCCCGTGGCGTATGGCGGCCAGGGCGTTTAACTGTTCTTTCGAGAGGACGTCCTCCTTCAGGATGTCGAAGGACTTCGCCCCGGGGACGTAGTGGACGAGGCCCGCCTTGTGGGCCCGGCGGAGGGCGAGCTCGTACTCGGCGCACGTGGGGACGACCGGTTGGCCCGTCTCCCGCAGGCGGGCGACGGCGTCCTCGGGAGCGATGTCCGCCTTGTTCGCGGCCACAATGAGGGGCTTCGCCGCCTTCTGCACCTCCCGGGCGAGGCGCAGGATGTCCTCGTCGCCCCACAGGGAGGCTTTCCCCTCCAGCCCGGCGGCGTCCAGGGCGGCCTTCGCCTGCACCTCCGAGACCCCCAGCCCCGCGAGGCGCTCGTGCATCGCCCGCTCCGGCTTCGTCCCCTCCATCTCCGCCTGCCGCGCGCGCTTCTGCCAGTCCCGGAGGAGGATGCCATGGATCCAGTAGGCGATCTCCTCCTCGAGGAACGTGACGTCGCCCACGGGGTCGTGCTCCCCCAGGCCCACGGGGTTGCCCTCGTAGTCCGTCCCCCCGCTGGCGTCCACCACGTGGATGAGGCAAGCCGCCTGCCGCAGGTCGTCCAGGAACTTGTTCCCCAGGCCCTTCCCTTCGTGGGCCTTCGGGACGAGGCCCGCGACGTCCAACACCTCCACGGGGACCAGCCGCACGCCGTCCTCGCAGGGGGCGTTGCTGGGGTCACAGGCCGTCCCCAGGTCGACGTGGGGGCAGTCCGTGCGGACGTACGCGACGCCCCGGTTGGCCTCGATGGTCGTGAAGGGGTAGGGGGCGATGTCCACGGGGGCCAGGGTGGCGGCGGAGAACAGGGTGCTCTTCCCCACGTTCGGCTTCCCTACCAGCCCCACTTCCACCATGGTCCTCCCCGAGTCTGGCGCCCGGGTGCCTATGCAGACGCGGCCTTCTTATGCGTATCGCTGGGGGGGTCGGAGAAACTGCCCGCGCGGAGGCTCGCTATGGCCGCGGGCGGCGGCGCCGCCTCCAGACCACGAGGGGGATGAGGAGGGCCAGGGCGGCCGGGAGGATGAGGTCGGGGAACTCCGGGATGACCTCGAAGGGGATGTCGTTGGCGGCGGTGTCCGTGAACGTGGGACCCGTCGTGTCTACCTCTGTCTGCTGGGTTGTCGTGCCGTCAAAAGTGAGGTCCTCGTAAGGGGCGCCGCCCACGGTGACGGAGGCCGGGACGACGTACTTGTCGCTCGCGTCGCCCCCAGTCGTTTGGAGATAGATGGCGTAGGTCTCCGCGGAGGACAGTGTGACGGGAGGAAATGTGAACGTGATCCAGCCGAAAGCGGTCCCCACGGAGCCGGGGGCGACGGACACGCTGGCCACTTCAAGGGGAGACCCGGACACCTGGCGGATCTTCATGGTCAGATCGTTTGGCGGCGTCCCTACCTTCTTGACGTAGAACCTCGCCTCACTGAAGGAGCGATCCGTCGTCACGGAGAACTTGTTCCCCCATCCCGTGGTCCCGAAGATGTCCTTCTCCTCGTAGGTGTGATACGGGTTTCCTTCGAAGGTCGAGGTGTTGTTCACGACATATACCGGCTGTCCATCTTCGGCGTTCCAGCCGCTACCGGTTTCTGTGAGAACGTTCGTGGCGGAGTCGGTGGAGCCATCCTTCGGGTAAAGGTTGTTGTTTGGCGTCGTATAGCGGACGGCGCCACTATTGCTGAGGCCGATCGTCCCGCTGTCCCATTCCACGACCAGGTGGTAGATGGTGCCTGAGCTGATGGAAGTCGAGCAAGGGAAGACCACCCACCCCACGATGGGCGTTGCGGTGCCGGAGCACAGGAAGGATCCAGAGGGGCTCCCAGAGCTGTCCGCCTGTAGCCCCCCCTCGTAGACGGGTGGGTCAACCACGGAGACGAAGTAGACCCGCACACCCGTGATGCTGAAGCTGTTCTGGGCCGTGAACCGCATGGAAATCTTGTAGGTTTCGGCGTCCAACACGAAGTCCACCGTCCCGGTCACGACGAAGGCGTTCTGACCGTCGCCGGAGAAGAGGGGCTCCGGTTCGGGCTCCCCCCGGGTGCCGCCCCGGGTCCCCCAGGACGCCTGGGTCGTGACGACATCCCCCCGCCCCCGCCAGTCGGAGGTGGTGACCAGGTACTCCGTGGCGTTCCTCTCCCCGAAGCCCGTCAGGTCGGCGGCGGCCTCGAGCTCCGGGCCCGTGATGCTGGCCTGGGCGCCGCCCGGGACCGCCACCCAGCCGGGAGCCCAGCGGTCCAGGGTGGCCGACACGACCCGCCCGTACAGGCTCCGGACCGTGAGGCGCAGGTCCGCCCGGATGGTGTCCGAGCCCACCACGACCAGGGTCCCGAAGGCGTCCGTGGAGTTCGTGTCGATGTAGAACCGCGTGGTGGCCTCCCCGCCCCGCCGGAACCAGCGTCGCCTCCATGCCGCTGCGCGCGCCGAGCCAGCACACGCGCCAGCCCGCATCGCGCAAGGCATCGGCGACCGCAAGCGCGGGAAAGACGTGGCCGCCGG
>CAYFXO010000004.1:19515-31819 GCA_964347125.1 uncultured Methanomassiliicoccales archaeon
GTAGAACCGCGTGGTGTCCTCCCCGCCCCGCCGGAACTCGAGGACGGGCGGGGAGACGGGAGCCGGCCCCGGCGCGGGGGCGGGCGGCCGGGCGCGGAAGACGGGCACCGGGTCGCCGGGCATCGCGTCGTCCAGGAACCCGAGGTAGAGGAAGCCGAGGCCCCCGGACTCGTTGCTGCCGAGGCGGTCCACGTCCAGGCCCGGCTTCGCCGCGGGGGTGGTGTCGTTGTCCGCTGTCAGCTCCGTGAGGTCCTGCCAGTCTCCGAACCAGCCGTCCACCGACTTCGTGGTCGAGCTGGTCTCCAGGGCGACGACGTCCCTTCCGCCACCAATGGTGACGGGCACGAGACCCTCCGGGCCCCGCGCCACGGCGGCGGTCACCCGGACGTCCAGGAGGGCCCCGCTGGCGAAGGGGGTGGTGTCCGTCCGGAGCAGGACCTGAGCCGTGCCCCCCTCCGGGACGGTGATTACGTTCAGGGACGCGTTGGCGGGCGCCCCGTTGATCTCCACTGTCACGGATTCCAGGGTGACGTTCGCCCCGGAGGCTCGGAGGTCGAGGGTCCCCACGACTTCCGCGGCGCCCCGGGCGACGACGGCGTCGCCCTGAATCAGCGGGGTGAGGAGGAGGGCCCCGCGGTTCCGGCCGATCTGGAGGGACCGGGTCACGTTGCCCGCCTGGTCGTCCAGGTGAATCCATGCGGAGAAGGCCTCCTCGTCGTAGTCGTCGAACAGGAGGGTGTCCACCCGGACCTCGAGGGTGCCGTTCGCGGCGGCGGCCAGGACGCGCCCGTGCGGGTCCCACGCCGTCCAGTTCGTCCGCGGGAGGAATCCCCCGGTCGCGGAATACCGGTGCAGCTCGGCGACGAGGACCTCCCCATCGCCCCCGTACACCTGCACCAGGAAGTCGGCGCCGAACTCGCCCGTCAGGTAGCCCGTCCCGGCGTCGCCGTCGGCGTCCAGGAACACAAGGGCGGCGTCCATCCCTTGGTCATCCCCCAGCGCGGCCCCGCGCACCTGCATGAGGAAGAACAGGAAGCCGTCATCGAGGCGCAGTCCGTAGGTCGTCAAATCCACGTCCGGGTTCGCCGTCGTCTCCGTCCCGAAGTGGGTGGGGACACCCGCCCAGTCGGCCGGGTTGCCGTCCACCGCGATGGTGAGGGCCGCCGGCGACGGGGGCGGCAGGAGGGGGTAGCCGAGGGCGAAGAGCAGGACGAGGGCGATGGCGATGGCGATGTAGCGTGGGAGGAGGAGGCGGGGTCGCCCCAGGGTCGCCTCGGACATCCCGCTCCCATTGATGAACCCCTTCCGGTCGATGCGACCGTTCACCCGGCCGCGGCCGTTCACCAGGCTCACCCCGTTGATGAGCCCCACGGGCTTGCCCCGGGGCAGCACGACCCGCGTCTCCAGGGGAGGGGGCGGGGGGCCCGCCAGCCGCTCCAGTTCCATGATCGCCTCGAGCTCGGGGACCTCCCCCTCGGGCCCCTCCCCGGGGGGTGGCACCACGTCCGCCCCGCAGTTGGGGCACAGGGGGGCCGTGTGGGGGACCGGCTCGCCGCAGGAAGGGCAGGGGGCCTCCTCCAGCTCCATGAGGGCGTCCAAGGCCGCCTGCTCGAACTCCTTCGGGGCCGCGGGCAGCGGCTGGGCGATGACGGCCCGGTAGGCGTCCGCGGCCTCCGCGAACCGGTCCAGCTGCGTGAGGATGTCCGCCCGGGCGATGTACGCCCGCCGGTCGTCGGGGCGGAGGGCGATGACGCGGTCGAAGGACTCCAAGGCCTCCTCCAGCTTCCCCATGGTCCGGAGGATGTTCGCCCGGGAGAACCAGAGGTCCGGGTCCGAGGGCTCCTCCAGGATCTTCATGTCGAAGAACGCCAGGGACGAGGTGGATTCGCCGACGTGCTCCAGCTCGACCCGCATCGCCGCGTCCAGGGGCTCCTCCTGGAACACGGTCCCGCACTCGAAGCAGGAGGAGTCGTAGGCGCTCACGATGACGCCGCAGGCGGGGCACTCGAACTCCTGCTCGATGAGGGACTCCAGGATTTCCTCGGGAGAGGGGGTCTCCTCGACGGAGCGGAGGGCGCTCTTGATGGAGCGGGCGACCTTGGGGCCGATCTGGCGGACCTTCGAGAGCTCCTCGATGGAGGCCCCGCGGAGGCGGCGGAGGGAGTTGTAGCCCGCCTCGCACAGGATCTCCGCCCGCAGTCGGCCGATGCCAGGGACCCGCAGCAGCTCCTCCACGTCTTCCTGGCTGTACTCCCCCCGCTTCCGCCGGAGCTTCCGGGGGATGAGGGGGGCCTCGGGCTCCGGGGCGAACAGGGCCCCGCAACCGGGGCAGTTGGACTCGTCCTCGGAGACGAAGGTGCCGCAGAAGGGGCAGGCGTAGGTAGAGGGCATTTCGCCGCCCTCCTCCTCCGTGAACACCTGCTCGTGGGCGAAGACGGACCCGCACTCGGGGCACTGGAAGCTCACCTCGGCTTCCTGCCCGCACGCGGGGCACGGGGCCCGCTCCAGGTGGATGCCGGGCTTCGGGGTGTCCGTGCCGCACCGGGAGCAGCTGATGAGGGACTCCAGCCGGCCAGAGCAGGTGGGACATGGGGCGATGGCCATGGTCAGGTCTCCCCTCCAGCCAGCTCCAAGGCCTCCCGGAGGGCCGTGCGGGCCCGCTCCAGGGAGGAATCGTGCTCCAGAGCCTTCTCAAAGCAGATGACGGCGTTCCGCGGGCGGCCCATCTCGAGAAGGGCCCGCCCCTTGTGGTACCAGATGTCCGCGAACCACGGGCGCTCCTTGAGGACCTTGTTGTAGCACTGGACGGCGTCGTGGAGCTCGCCGAGGTGGCCCAGGGCCGCGCCCTTGTTCGCCCAGGCGGCCACGTAGGAGGCGTCGACGTCCAGGGCCTTCTGGAAGTTGGCCAAGGCTTCCTCGTATCGGCCGAGGCGGGCGAGGAGGCTGCCCTTGTTGTTCAGGGCGACCTCGTGCTTCGGGTTGATCTGGAGGGCCAGGTCGAAGCACTCCATGGCCCGCTGGGGGCGGCCGAGACGCATGAGGGCGACCCCCTTGTTGCACCAGGCGTCGGCGTACTGGGGCTGGAGGCGGATGGCCCGGTTGTAGCACCGCAGCGCCTCCGTGTACTCCTCCGCCCGCTCCAGGAGGAGGCCCTTATTGTTCCACGCGGCCCAGTTCTCGGGGTTCGAGTCCAAGGCCCGGTTGTAGGCCGCGACGGCCTCCGCGAACTCCCCCTTCTCGTAGAGGCTGTTCCCGCGACGGAGCTCCCGATCGCTCAGGGACTGGGTCTTGCCTCTAATCGGCATCTCGTGCTCTCCGGAGGGGGACGTTCACAGCCTGCGGTGTCCTTATTAAGCTGTCGCCCTCGGCGAAGCGGCCAGATGGGCCGCCAGGGCCGCCGTAAGTCGTCCGCCTGGCTATATGAACATCCCTCCCGCGTTATCGATGTTGATAACACGGAAGGTGAGGCCCCCTTCAGATAAGCACCCGCCCTTCCCGCGGCCATGGACGAGGCCCTCATCCTCTGCGAGGGCGGCTGCGGGGAGCCGCTCCGATTCCTCCTTGTCTCCGGGAAGCCGGTCGGCGAGCCCGTCGCATGCGGGGCCCGATTGTCATGAACACTTAGGAGGATGGAAACCGCGATTCGGAGTTCCGTGAGGGGACGTTCATCTAGCAGCCGTCGAAGTTTCGATTACCGACCGTGAACCTCCCCGGCTGGGCCTGGGGAAGCGCGGAACGCATCCGACATGAAGCCAGCGGGTGAGGTTCGAAGCCCGACGTGCCTACCCTTCCGCGATCCGTGAGCGGACGAACGCCATGTACGCCACGAAGATGAGGGGCACGTTCTCCACGACCTGGAATAAGGGACGGGATCCAGTATCGCTCTAGGCTGTCCAGCGTCTCCCGCCGCCTATGGTAAGTGACGGTCCGGCTATCCAATCACTCCTCGGCCGCGAGCTCCCGTGGACGCCGGCGTCTCCTCTCATGACACTTCCGGTTTGATGGCCACGCATTCCTCGCGGTCTTCAGGTTCGTCTTCATCCCAGCTTCCTGAAGGCCGCAATCGACTTGTTGAGATAGTATTCCGCTCTGTCGTTGTCGCCTTTGGCTTTCCACATCACGCCAAACTCATGGTATGACTCTGCCAGGTCCTTCTCCATCCCAATCTCCTTGAAGACCGCGAGGCTCTGCTCGAAGTTCTCAATTGACATGTTCCACTGTCCTTGCTCACGGTGGATCATCCCGGCGATTCTCCTTGAAGTTCCGACATTCTCCTTGACACCAATCTCTTCGGATAGAACGAGGGCTCTGCGGCAGGAATCCAACGCCCTCTGCAGATCCCCTTTCTTGAAGTAGATTTCTGCGACGTTGCTGAGCAGCACTGCAACGCTCCGTTGGTCGCCGATCTTCTCCGCGATGTCGAGGGTCTTCTCGTAGTACTCTAGGGCCCTGTCGTGTTCTCTTCTGTCCTTGTGCACGTTGCCGATGTTGTTGAGCAGCATTACGATGCCCCTCAGGTCGCCCATCTTCCCCCTCAGTGCCAGGCTCCTCTCGTAGTGCTGAAGGGCAACATCGTATTCCCCTGCAACCCGATGCACATTGCCGAGGTTGCCGAGAGACGTTGCCATACCCGACTGGTCGCCAATCCTCTCCCTGATCGCCAGGCTCTTCTCGTAGTGCTGAAGGGCCCTATCGTCTTCTCTTCTCTGAGCATGCACGTTGCCGATGTTGTTGAACAACACTGCGATGAGTCTCTGATCGCCAATCGTCTCCGCCGCCTCCAGGCTCTTCGCATAGTGCTGGAGGGCCTGGTCGTATTCTCCTCCGTGGGCATGCACGTTGCCGATGTTGCTCAGCAACATCGCGATGCCCCTCTTGTCGCCGATCTTCTCCCGTAGTGCTAGGCTCCTTTCGTAGTACTCGAGCGCCTTGTCATAGTCGCCTCTGTACCAGTGGACCGTACCGATGGACTTCGACACGTCCGCGACATCCTCTGCCTCGCCTTTGTGTTCCTCGAAGATGTCGAGCGCACGCCGGCAGTGCTCGAGTGCGTCGTCGTAGTCGGCCTTCCGCATGTGCACGCCTCCTTCCAGAGCGACGATTCTCCCGAGTTCCACCGTCTCCTCTTGCGCGAGGATGTGGGCGCCCTTCGATAGTTCCTCGAGTGCCCGGTCGTATTCGCCCCTCTTCTCAAGCACGCTCGCGACCTTTCGATGGATTCTTGCCGTCGCTTCCTTCTCTCTCGAGAGTCCTCGTATCTCCTCAAACGCCCGTATCGCATTGTCGTACTCGCCGGTCAGCTCATACACATCGCCCAAATCTTCCAGCGATTCCAGTCTCTGATCCAGCCAATCTCCCTCCTGGCCGATGAGGTCCAGCGCCTCGCTGTGGAACCGTATCGCCTCTCTGCTCGCGAACGTCTCCCTCGCTTTCTCCGCCGCTCTCCGCAGGTATGGAACGGCCTTCTCCAAATCTCTGCTGCGATGGTAGTGGAACGCCAGGTCACCCAATACATCGTCCAGCTTCCCTTCGTGCACTCCTTCAATCGAGCGTGCGACGATCGAGTGATACTCCCTTCTGAGCTCCGTTGGCATCTCGCCGTACAGGACTTCTTTGGTCATTGTGTGGTCGAACTTGTATCGGGCGTCGAAGGAGTGGATGAGCTTGTGGGTCTGCTCCAATTCCCTCAAGTGCTTCAATAGCCGAACCCTGTCGACGTCGGTGGCACGAGACAGTACGTCCGAAGTGAACTCCTCCCCGATCACCGCCGCATAGTCGAGGACTTCCCGCTCCTCGTTCGGCAACCGATCCAGTCTTCGGACGATGACGTCGTAGATCTTGGGGGGGATGTACCCCTCTTCGAGGCCCTTGGCCAACGTCCAAATTCCGTTGTCCTCCATGAGAACCCCTTCATCGATCATCAGTTTCACGAGCTCGATGATGAACAGCGGATTCCCCTCCGTCTCCCGGCTCATTCGGTCGCTGAAGTCCGTGCTGAGGTCGACGTCCCCGAGGAGGGATGTCACGAGCTCGGGGATGCTCTCGTCCGATAGTCTCTGCACCGGCATCTCCTCACACAGGTCCTCGCGGCTCATCAGGCGCTTCCGTTCGCTGAAGGGATGACCCCTGCCGGGCCCCGTGGCGACGTCCTCGGGTCGGTACGTGCCCAGAATGAGCAGGCGACAGCCCCTCGCGCTTCGGGCCACATAGTGCAACAGCGCGAGAGTGGATGGGTCTGCCCACTGCAGGTCCTCGATGCACAGGAGGACCGGGGTCGTTCGAGCCCCTCTCGTCAATCCCAGGGAGACGTTCTCGAACAGCAGACTCCTCCTCGCCCTCGGGTCCTCCTTCCCGCGATCGATGCCATCATACCTCCCCGACGTAATCAGCGGCCCGAGACTGTCCTCAATTCCACTCACGCGTGCTTCCCTCCCATCCCACTCCTTCAGCACGCCGCCATACGTTTCGTCCACCCGTCGGAGGACCTCCCTCATGTCGTTGATCAAGAACTCGTTCTCCCTCCCCTTGAGGATCACCACGAGGTTGGCGTCCGCCCCGCTCTCGATGAGAATCCGATACTCCCCATGTCCCAGGATGTTCAGCGTCCCCTCCGGTCCCACGCCGGTGCGCGTTGACAGGGAATTCCGTACGAAGTTGCCCGCGGTGGTGAGCAGCGAGGGGAAGCTGTCCGGATCGAGGCCCGTCTCTTCCCGCCGAATGCCCTTGATAGGGAGTCCCGCATCTGTGAGGAGGTACACGCCCTCCACACGGGGCGCCTCCTCCGCGAACAGGTGTTCCATTCCCCCTGACCCAAGAGCCTCAAAGAAAGGCAGGTACGGCGTCAACGACTCGAAGAAGCATGACGCGTAGAGGATGCGGAACCCCTTGGACGAGGCGACCTTCTTCACCTCCTCCACGAGCCGTGTCTTCCCGATGCCCGCCTCCCCGGAGATGAAGACGCAGCGCCCCTGTCGCTTGATTGCGTCGTCCAGGTATGCAGTCAGCGTCGCGAGCTTGCGCTCCCGACCGACCATCTTCGGCGGCTGCATGGCCTCCACGGCCTCCCCCCCACAGCGCTGCGGTTATCCCGGAGCACTCTATTTCAGGCTTCCGGGCGCAGTCCGAAGCCTAGGGGTTTCTCGCACGTCGAGGACCCGCCCCAGACGCCATTCGCGGTTCCACAGCACCGCCATCAGGACCTTCGGGTCCCCGTACGACAGGGGCGTCGCAAAGTCGTCCACCTGGCCATGTCAACGTCCCTCCCGCGTTGACGGCACGGAGCGTGAGGCCCCCTTCATATACGCACCCGTCCTTCCCGCGGCCATGGACGAGGCCCTCATCCTCTGCGAGGGCGCCTTTGGGGAGAGCCCGGGGAAGACGGCGAACGGCCTCGTGCGATACTCGACCCGCTACCGCATCGTGGGCGTCGTGGACAGCACCCGCGCGGGACGCGACGCGGGGGAGGTCCTGGACGGCCGCCCCGCGGACATCCCGATCTTCGCCTCCGTGGAGGACGCGCTGGGCTCGCTGCCGAGACCCCCGGGATGGGCGATCGTGGGGGTGGCCCCCCCGGGCGGCTACCTGCCGGAGGCGGTGCGGCCCGCGGTGCTGGAAGCGGTCCGGTCGGGGACCTCCGTCGTCTCGGGCCTCCACGAGTTCCTCGGGGACGATGAAGAGATTGCGGCGCTGGCGGCGGAGACGGGGGCGGCCCTCGTGGACATCCGGAAGCCGAAGCCCCTCCACGAGTTGCGGTTCTTCAGCAGCGGCTGCGCGGGGCTCCCCGCCCTCCGCATCCCTTTCCTGGGGACCGACGGATCCATCGGGAAGCGGACCGCCGCGATCCTGCTCTGGCGGGTCCTGGAGGAACGGGGCGTTCGCACGGCCTTCGTCGCCACGGGGCAGACGGGGCTCCTGCAGGGCGCCCGCTTCGGGGTCCCCCTAGACGCCATCCGCGGGGACTTCATGGTGGGGGAGCTCGAGGGTGAGATCCTCCGGGCGTACGAGGAGGTCCGGCCCCGCGTCATCGTCATCGAGGGGCAGGGGAGCATCAGCCACCCCGCCTACGTGTGCGGGACCCGGGCGGTGATTACGGCATCCCAGCCCACGGGCATCCTCCTCCAGCACGCTCCCGGCCGCGCGCATCGAAACTACCGGAAGCACGAACTGAAGCTCCCCATGCCCCACCTGGCGGAGGACATCCGCCTCCTCGAGGCTTTCTCGAACGCGAAGGTCATCGGGATTGGGTTGAACCACGAGGGGATGTCGCGGGACGAGGTGGAGGCCGCCGCGGTGGCCTACCGGGAGCGATTCGGGATTCCCGCCTGCGACCCGCTGGTGGACGGGGTGGGGGACCTGGCGGACGCCGTCATGGAGGGGTTGACCTGAGCGTCCCCGAATCGCATCCCCGCTACCTCTCCCTCATGCGGCGGGAGGCCCTGGTGGAGGGATGGGTGAAGGGACTGGTGGCCCCGGAGGGGCTCATCGCCCACGGGCGGGGGGAGGCGTTCGACTACCTCATGGGCGAGCAGACCATCCCCCCGGCGAACGTGGCGGAGCGGGCGGCGGCCGCCCACCTTCTCGCGGCGGAGCGTCCCGTCATCTCCGTCAACGGCAACACCGCGGTCCTGGCCTCGTCCCAGGTGGCGGCCCTCGCCCGGCTGGTGCCGGCGCGGGTGGAGGTGAACCTCTTCCACCGGACGGACGAGCGGGTGCAGCGGCTCGTGGATTTCATGGGAGCCGCGGGGGCGGAGTCGGTGCTGGGGACCCGGGCGGAGGCCCGCATCCCCGGCCTCGAGCAGCCCCGGGCCGCGTGCTGCGAGGACGGGATCTTTGCCGCCGACGTGGTCCTGGTCCCCTTAGAGGACGGGGACCGGGCGGAGGCCCTCGTCGCCATGGGGAAGGCCGTCCTGGCCATCGACCTGAATCCCCTGTCCCGCACGTCCCGACGGTCCACGGTGAGCGTCCCCGACGACGTGGAGCGGGCGCTGGCGCGCATCCATCATCACATCGAAGTCATGCGGGAAGAGGGGCACGACCCGCGGGGAGTCATCGAAGCCTTCGACAACAGGGCGAACCTCCAGCAGGCCATGGAGCACATCGGACGGAGGCTCGGGGAAGGGCTACTTCTCTAGGACGAGCTCCACCAAGTCCTCTTGCGGGGCCCCCTCCTCGCCGCCCCAAATCCGCACGATCTCTGGGACCGCTTTCCGCCCCGCGTGGGTGAGGATGAAGCCGAATAGCTGGTGGTCCTCCATGTTCTCCAAAATGGCCCGAGCGAGTCGCATGAGTCGATCCCGGCGGACGTCTGGCAAGTCCATGCCTCCCGGTCTGGTGGAGCGTAGACCCCGCGGCCTAGTAATAGGTTTCGGGGGGTCTCCATCAACCCCAAAGAAATATATCGCAGCCGCCTAATACGGTGCGACCATCCCGTCCGCACGACGGACGGTGAGGAGGGTAGCGCGTGGTAGATTTGTGGGAGTGGCTGGTGAGCGGTGTCGACCAATTCTTCAACGAGATTCTGCCCTTCATACTGGTCGCCATCATCGTGCTGATCGTCGGGTACATCGTGGCCCGAATCTGCCGGAGCATCACACGGAAGGTGCTGTGGCGGGTGCGCATCGACCAATACATGGAGCGCGCCGGCATCGGACAGGCGTTGCGTTCCGTCGGATTCCGAGGGGTCTCCGACATCATCGCGGCCCTCGTGTTCTGGTTCATCTTCCTGATGTTCGTGCTCCTGGCGCTGACCCTGTTCCCGGCGCCCACGGTGCTGGCGGACACGGTCGGGTCGATCATCCGATTCATCCCGGCCCTCGTGGCGGCCGCCGTGGTCCTCATAGTGGGGATCTGGGGCGCGACGTGGATCGGTGACCGGGTGAAGGCCACCGCCGCGGAATCGGAGCTCCCCTTCCCCATCGAGATGGCCTCGACGGCAGTGAAGTACATCATCATCTACATCGTCGGCGTCATGGCCCTGGACATCCTGGGCTTCGACACCACGATCCTCACCTGGACGTTCCTGGCGGCCATCGGCGCCCTCTTCCTCGCTCTGGCCATCAGCTTCGGCTGGGGCATGCGGGACGTCTCCGCCAACATGAGCGGGTACCTCCAGGCCAACGAGTCGTTCTCGGAGGGCGACAAGATCGAGGTCATGGGGCACAGCGGGACCGTGAAGGAGATCACCCGCTACGCCCTCGTCATCCAGGACGCCTCGGGGAAGGAAATCACCATCCCCCACAGCCAGGTGGCCAAGGAGGTCGTCACCCGCACGGGTGGCGGCGGCGGAGGGGGCGAGACGGCCTACTAGTCCGGCAGCCCGCTCCCATGGGTCGCTACTTCCCCTCCCAGGACGCCCTCCCGTCGGCCGGCCAGGCCGGGGGCCCGAAAAGGCTTAAATCGGTTCGCGGCCTTGTCCCACTCCCGTGATGGCATGAGGTTTGTCGTCGTCACGGGGGGCGTTCTGTCCGGGCTAGGGAAAGGCATCACCACATCCTCCATCGGGATGCTGCTCCAGTCCCGGGGCTTCCAGGTCACCGCCATCAAGATCGACCCGTACCTGAACTGCGACGCGGGGACCATGAACCCCTACCAGCACGGGGAGGTCTTCGTCCTGGACGACGGGAGCGAGGTGGACCTGGACCTGGGCAACTACGAGCGCTTCCTCGACCGGAACCTCACCACGGACCACAACATCACCACGGGGAAGGTCTACCGGAACGTCATCGAGAAGGAGCGGGGCGGGGACTACCTGGGGCAGACGGTCCAGATCATCCCCCACATCACGGACGAGATCAAGCGGGAGATCCTCCTCGTGGCGGAGCAGGACGAGCCCGACGTGACCCTCATCGAGCTCGGCGGGACCGTGGGAGACATTGAGAGCATGCCGTTCCTCGAGGCCGTCCGCCAGCTCGCCCGGGACGTGGGGCGGGAGAACCTCCTCTTCGTCCACACCACCCTCGTGCCCGTCCTGGGGGTCGTGGGGGAGCAGAAGACGAAGCCCACGCAACACTCCGTGAAGGAGCTCCGGGCGGTGGGCATCCACCCCGACATCGTGATCTGCCGGGCGGAGGACTACCTGGACCCCTCCATCAAGGAGAAAATCGCCCTCTTCTGCGACGTGCGGGAGGACGCGGTGATCAGCGCCCCCGACGCGAAGTCCATCTACCGCGTCCCCATCATCCTCGAGGAGCAGGGCCTCACGGACATCATCCTGAAGCGCCTGGGCTGGGAGGGGAAAGGGGAGGACCTCACGGAGTGGCGGGACTACCTCCACCGCCTCGAGAACCCGGAGACGGACGTGACCATCGCGATTGTGGGGAAGTACACCCACCTCATGGACTCCTACATCAGCCACGCGGAGGCTTTCAACCACGCCGCGGCGGATGCCCGCGCCCGGGTGAGTATCCGCTGGGTGGAGAGCCTGGACATGGAGAAGAGTGGGTCGACGGAGATGCTGGAGGGGTGCGACGGCATCCTGGTCCCCGGCGGGTTCGGCCACCGGGGCACGGAGGGGAAGGTCCTCGCCATCCAGTTCGCCCGGGAGAACGAGGTCCCGTTCCTGGGTACGTGCCTGGGCTTCCAGCTGGCCACCGTGGAGTTCGCCCGGAACGCGGCGGCCTTCGAGGGGGCGAACAGCGCCGAGTTCGACCCGAAGACTCCCCACCCCGTGGTGGACCTCCTCCCCGAGCAGATCGGGGTGGACCAGATGGGGGCCACGATGCGCCTGGGGGCCCACAAGATCCTCCTGAAGGAGGGGACCCTGGCCCACAAGCTCTACGGGGCCCGGGAGGTGCGGGAGCGGCACCGGCACCGGTACGAGATCGGGCCGGACTACGTGGACAAGCTGGAGTCGGCGGGCCTGGTGTACAGCGGCCGATCCCTGGACGGGCGGCGAATGGAGGTCCTGGAGCTCCCGGACCACCCGTTCTTCATCGCGTCCCAGTTCCACCCGGAGTTCAAGTCCCGGCCCCTGCGGGCGGGGATCCTCCACCGGGGCCTGGTCCAGGCCGCCGCCGAGCGCGCCTCCTGAGGGAAGCCTTTTTACGGGGCCCACGGTATGAGAACGGCTCATGGCCGAGTACGACTACGCGTCCCTGCTCCAACGGGCGCGGGACGAGCTCCCGGAGACCCAGTCCACGGGAGAGCGCTTCTCGATCCCCGAGCCGGAGGTCTTCGAGGAGGGGAAGACCACCGTGTGGAGGAACTTCGAGGAGACGTGCAGCGCCATCCACCGGGACCCGGGGCAGGTCCTCGTCTACCTCCTCCGGGAGATGGGGGCGACCCGAATCCCCACCCCGCCGACCAT
>CAYFXO010000004.1:31829-41958 GCA_964347125.1 uncultured Methanomassiliicoccales archaeon
CGGCGGGGACGCAGGACGGCCGTCGGGTGGTCCTCCAGGGGAAGGTGAAGGCGGAGCAGATCAAGAAGCGCCTCGGCGGCTACGTGCAGGGCTTCGTCCTGTGCCACGAGTGCAACCGCCCGGACACCCGCCTCGTGAAGGAGGGGCGGATCACCATCCTGGAGTGCGACGCCTGCGGCGCCCACCGCCCGGTGAAGATCCGGAAGCCCGCGAAGGCGGTGGAGGAGGTCGCCCTGAAGGAGGGCGGCGTCTACGAGATGATGATCCAAGACATCGGCCGGAAGGGCGACGGCATCGCGAAGATGGACAAGTACATCATCTACGTTCCCGGGACCGCCAAGGGCTCCATCGTGAAGGTCGAGATCGAGAAGGTCACCGGGAACCTGGCCTTCGGACACGTCGTCAGGGAGTGAGATGCGCCGCGAGCTGCCGTCCATCGCGGCCATGGGGTGCCTCCTCGTCCTGTCCCTGATGCTGGCCCTCGTCCTCGCGGGGCCGTTCCAGGCGAGCCAGCTCCAGGCGTTCGAGAACCCGGAGGACCCCGTCAACCCCCTCATCTACATCCTGCTGATCCTGGGGTTCACCGCCCTCATCCTGGTCATCGTGAAGTACGGACGGCGGAACATCATCCGGTACCTCATCTTGATCGTGGTGGCCATCGCCCTGTGGTTCGTCTTCTTCCTGCCCTTCGCCTACCTCTACTACTACCTCTTCCCCGACATGCCCCAGGGGGCCTACGAGCTGGCGGTGAACCTGAGCAGCCTCGGGCTGTCCCTGGCCCTCACGGCGGGCCTCTACTTCCACCCGGAGTGGTGGCTCGTGGACACCACCGGGATCGCGGTGGCGGCGGGGGTCACCGCCGTCATCGGGATCTCCTTCGCCATCCTCCCCGCCTTCCTCCTCCTCATCGCCCTCGCCGTCTACGACGCCATCTCCGTCTACAAGACGAAGCACATGGTTGTCCTCGCGGACGCGGTGGCGGGGGAGCGATTGCCGATCCTCCTGGTGATTCCGAAGACCCTGAAGTACTCGTTCCTGAAGCAGCCCCCGCTGAAGAAGCAAATGAAGAAGGGGACGGAGCGGGAGGCGATGTTCATGGGGCTCGGGGACGTGATCATCCCCGGTGTCCTGGTGGTCTCCGCCTTCTCCTTCCTGGACCCGGAGCCCCTCCTGGGGACCTACGCGAACCTCTTGGTGGCCCTGGTGACCTTGGCGGGAGCCCTCGTGGGCTTCGTCATCCTGATGCGGTACGTGCTGAAGGGGAACCCCCAAGCGGGGCTGCCGCTCCTGAACGGCGGGGCCATGCTGGGCTACGTGTCGGGCTACCTCCTGGTGTACCAGGACCTGAGCCTCGGGATGGCCCTCCCCTTCTGAGGCCCGGGGCCCTCACTCCAGGAGGCCCGTGAAGGTGTCGTGGTGATCTTCCTCGTCGGTGAGGATCTCCCGGAACAGGTGGGCCGTCACCACGTCCCCCTCGGAGTCGGCCTGCTGCACGATCTCCTTGTAGTGGGCGATGGCCATCTCCTCGTCCTTCACGTTCTGCTTCAGCATCTCCTCGAGGGAGTCCCCCACGAGAATCGGGGCCGGGACCGTGGTCGGCTTGTCGCCCAAGTAGAACAGGCGCTCCGAGATGGCCTCCGCGTGCTTCATCTCGTCGATGGCGACCTCCTTCAACGTGGGCATGACGGTGTAGGCCTTGATGCCCTGCCACTGCACGTGCTGCCACATGTACTGGATGCACACTTGCAGCTCCAACGCCACCGCCTCGTTCAGCATCTTCCGGAGCTTCTCGCTGGCCATTCTCCTCACCTGCCCCGCGGGGGGGCGAAGCGGTAGCGGGGATGGCACCTATAACGGTTCCCACCATACGCGGTGCTTCCGGGGGCGTGGGAAGGTTTAAGGGGCGAGGGCTCTTGAGAGGGGCGCCATGGCCCTCTGGCAAGGGAAGTCCCGCCGGAAGCCCTCCGGCGGCCGTCGCCGGTACGATCGGAAGAAGCGTCGCTTCGAGATCGGCCGGGAGCAGCAGTTCACCCGCCTGGGAGAGCAGAAGGTGAAGCGCTACCGGACCCGGGGGCGGAACTCCAAGGCCCGCCTCATGGAGGCGGAGTTCGCGAACGTGGTGGACAAGAAGACGGGGAAGGCCCAGCGGGTCCGGATTCTCACCGTGAAGACCAACCCCTCCAATCCCAACTACGTCCAGCGGAACATCATCACGAAGGGGGCCACCCTGCAGACGGAGCTGGGGGAGGCCCGGGTGATCTCCCGCCCCGGGCAGGACGGCGTGATCAACGCGGTCCTCGTCGAGTGATTCTCCCGCGCCCTAGAGGCGGGACGCCGTCAACGGCACGTCGCGGACCATGGCGGAGGGGGCCAGGGTCGGGAACAGGATTTCCAGCCACCACTCCACCTGCCGCCGCTCCTTCGTGAGGCCCTCGATGCTGCGGAACAGGCGGATCATGTTGTCGCTGAGGCGTAGCTCCTTCACCGCGCCGGTGATGGCGCCGTCCTCCACCACGTACATGGCGTCCCGCGGGAGGGTGGAGAACTCCCCGTCCATGTAGCTGCGGTAGCGGTGGTACCACGTGTTCGTGAGGTAGAGGCCGCTCCCGAGGTCCTCGAGCATCTCCTCGAGGGCGTAGTCCCCGGGGGCGATGGAGAGGGCGAAGGGGGCGGGGTTGATGAAACCCACGTTCCCCAGGCTCTCGAGGCGGTGGGCGTTGCCGGTGGTCTCCACGCCGTGGGCGGCGGCGGTGCTCGTGCTGTGGAGGTACGTCTGCAGCTCCCCCTCGGCGACGATTTCCGTGGGGCGCGTCGCGACCCCCTCCTCGTCGAAGGCTTGCCGCCCCTTCGTGTCCAGGGTGGCGTCGTCCACCAGGGTGAACGCGGGGGAGGCGACGGGCTCGCCGACCTTGTCCTGGAAGAACGAGAGGCCGGCCTCCACCATGTAGGCGGAGGTGCGGCGGGCGTAGTCGCTCACCAGGGAGCCGAAGATCATCGGGCCAAGGACGACGTCGTAGGTCCCGGCCTTCCCCTGCTTCGGGGAGACCGCCAGGGAGGCGAACTCCCCCGCGCGCCGGCCCACGGCCTCCGGGTCCAGCTCCGCGAGGCGGGTCGCCGCCTGTACGTCGTGCCCGGAGCCCCCCGGATCGCGGAAGGCCCGGATGGACAGGTGGATCCACGCGGATGTGTCCGCGCCCGCGGGGCCCGCCGAGGAGGCGAAGCTCCGCTCGTCCCAGGAGGTGTAGAGGGTGCCCGCGCACTCCTCCGCGCCCGCCGCCTGGGCGGCCTGCACGGTCCGCTTCACGAGGGACTCGGGGGCGTCCACGCGGCGCAGCGCGGGGTCGGGGGCGGCGTGGGCGTACGTGAAGGGCCCCTCGGCGAGGCCCGCGTAGGTGGGGTTGGGCTGGGAGGCCCGCACCCCGGCGAGGAGCTCCCGGACCTCGTCCTTCCAGGCGTCCAGGTCCCCGACGAGACCCCAGGTCACCTTGCCGTCCACCGCCAGGAAGACCTCCGCGGTCCGCTCCCGCCACCGCTTGGAGATGTCCACGAGGCTCTGGCTGAAGCGGATCTGGGTCTTCCGCACGTCCACCAGGTGGACCACGGCGTCGTCGGCGCCCTCGTCCCGGGCGAACTGCATCATCTCCTGCGCGATGTCCTGCATGGCCTCACCTCATGGGGACTCCCTGGAGGCGGATGGAGGGCCCGCCGAAGTAGACGTCCAGGCCCTGCATGGGGTCGCCCTTCCCGCACAGCCCCGCCTCGTAGTCCATGTCGTTCGCCACGGCGTCCACGGCGCTCCAGAACCCGACGGTGCTCAGCTCCAGGACGGGCTTCCGGATGGGGGGGCCGATCTCCCCGTCCTCGATGAGGTACGCCTCCTGCCCCACGTACTTCTGGTTCTTCCGCTGGTCGTCGATGTTCCACTCGGAGAAGGTCTCCATGAGGATCCCCCGCTTCGTGTCCGCGATGAGCTCGTCCCGGGTCCACTCCCCGGGCTCCACATAGGTGTTCGCCATCCGGGGGATGGCCTCCCGGTCGAAGCGGTTGCGGCGGCCCGCGGCGTTGCTCGTCGTGCCCATCCGGGCGGCGCTCTCACGGTTATGGAGGAACTCGTCGATGCGCCCCGCCTTGTAGAGGTAGCGCTTCCGGGCCCGCACCCCCTCGTCGTCGTAGCGGTAGTGGCCGAAGGCGCCTTCGAGAGTGGGGTCGTCCACGATGTTGACGGCCTCGCTGCCGACGACCTTGCCGAGGGAATCGGGGGTCATGAAGGACTTCCCCGCCTGGGCCGCCTCCCGTCCCAGGATGCGATCCGCCTCGATGGGGTGGCCGCAGCTCTCGTGGGACGCGATGCCGGAGACCTGGGGGCCGCAGAGGACGGCGGTCTTCCCCGCGGGGCCCTGGACGCCCTCCCGGATGGCCCGGTCCAGGGCGGTGAGGGCCCTCGGGATGCGCTCCTCCTGGTTCCAGGCGTCGAAGACCTCCCATCCGCCGGACGCGCCGAGGTTCCGGGTGGCCTGCTCCGTCTCCCCGTCCGCCTTGACGGTGAGGAAGTAGTACATCCCCACCCGGGGGCTGTGGGACGCGATCCGGGTGCCCTCGGAGTTCGCGAAGTACCGGTCCACGATCTTGTCGGTGAGGACGAAGAGGCGGGCGGCCAGCTCCACGCCGCAGCCGAGGGCGGCCTCGTCCAGGCGGGTCACCCCATCGATCCGGTCCTCGGGGCCCACGTCCGCCAGGGGGACCTTCTCCGCCACGGTCCAGGCGTCCTCCTCCACGTCCGCGTCGGCGAGGACGATGGGCTCCGCCCGCCCCGCGGCCCGGGCGGCGGCCAGGGCCTCCTCCACGGCGTCGTCCACCCCTTGGCGGGAGAGGACGTTCACGGAGCCGAAGCCCGCGCCCCCTTCCATGAGCACCTTCACGCTGGCGCCCTTGCGCCGGGCGGACCCGAGGGCCGTCACCGTCCCGTTCTTCAGGGTGAGGCTGCGGTAGGCGCCGTCCTCCAAGGTGACCTCCGTGAAGGACGCCCCGCCCCCCGCGGCTCGCTCCAGGGCCCGTTCTGCCAATGCCTCGTCCATGCGACCTCCCCCGCGAGTGGAATTCTCCCGCTCGAAAGCGGCCGTCGGATAAGGCTTTATCCGTCACCGCCCTTGCGCAGCCCATGGCCCGCCAAGGGGGCCGCATCGTCATCTGGCCCGTCTACTTCTCCTCGAAGCGCAGCCGGAAGGAGGGGCGGCGGGTGCCCCGCGGGCTGAGCATGGCGGAGCCCTCCCTGCAGGAGATCGCCGCGGCCCTGGACGGCCTGGGCGTGGGCTACGAGATCCAGGAGGACCGGCGGTACCCGGGGGCGCCGGGGCGCAAATCGGGGAGGATCCTCGTGGACCAGCAGGGGGAGAAGGAGGCGCTGCTGCGGGCGGTGGCCCAGGCCATCAAGGCTCAGCGGTCCTGAGGGGTCTGGACCTCTTCGACGAGCTTCTTCCCCGCGGACACGCTGTCCACGGAGTGGATCACCGCCCCGAACTCCCGGATGGCCTCCTGGACCTTCTCGTAGGAGATCGCGGAACCTTCGATGGTGATCTTGATGCTCTCCGTGTCCTGGTCGACCTCGTCCAGGGAACAGTTGACGCCCTCCACGCCGTTCAGCGCGGTGAGTCGTCGAGACAACTCCACAATACTGGGATTGTGCGGCTTCAGTACATCGAGGACAAGTCGATTGATGCCGTTCAACGGATTTCCCTGCCGCCAGGCGCGACCATGAAACCTGCCGATAATAAAGTTTACCTTATCGGGATCCGACCCCGGGACTAGGTGATGACCTCCGCCCCGTTCCGGGTCACGATGAGGGAGTGCTCCGACTGGGAGACCATGGTCCCCCGGGCCTCCTTGAGGGCCGGGTAGGTCGCCACGACGCCCAGGCGGAGAAGGCGGTGGAGGTCCCCGGGGGCCTTCCCGTCGTAGTCGTGGCACCACCGCTCCGCGAAGGGTAGGGTCTTGAACTCCTCCGCGATGTACTGGAGGAGGGCGTTGGCCCGCTCCGGCTTCACCTCCTTCACCCGCACGAGGCGGTAGATGTTCCCGGACTTCCGCCCCTCCACCCGCCCGCGCCCGTTCGTGGCGAAGGGCTCGATGGCGATGGTCTCGCCCTCCAGGAGGCGCTCCTTCGTGTCGTCCTGGATGTTGGGGATGCTCTTCCCCGCGTGGAGGAGATAGCGGTCGATGGAGTGGCCCGTGAGGTTCGAGACGGGCTTGAAGCCGTGGGCCTCGATGGTGCGCTCCACGACGGCGCCCACGACCTTGATGGGGACGTCCGCCGCCACGGCGTCCACGGCTGCCTCCAGGGCGAGGCGGGAGGCCTCGATGAGGCGGCCCCAGTTCCGGGTCCCGATCTCCACGCTCCCCGCGGTGTCCGCGGTGTATCCCTCGATGTGGGCCCCCACGTCCAGCTTCACCAGGTTCCCGCGGCGGAACACCTCTTTGTCGTTGTGGCGGGGGGTGTGGTGGGCCGCCACGTTGTCCACGCTCACCGTCGCGGGGAACGCGGGCCTCGCCCCCTGCTTCCGGATGAAGGCCTCCGTGTCTTCCACCAGCTCCAGGATGGAGCCGCCCTCCTCCATGCGCTCCGTCCCGTAGGCGAGGGCCTCCCGGGCGATCCGGCCCGCCCGGCGCATCTTCTCCCGGACGTCAGGGTTCATCCAGTCCGAGCTCCGTCGCTGTCAGTGCGCCTTCCCTCAAAACCCTTCCGCGTTCCCCCGTGAAGTCCACGACGGTGGAGGGGACGCCGAGGGGGCAGGGCCCGCCGTCCACGTACACGTCCACGGCGTCGCCCAGCGACCCCATGGCTTCGTGGACCTCCCGGGGCGGGGGCTTCCCGTGGAGGTTCGCACTGGTGCACGTCACCGGGCCGTACCGAGCGGCGATGGCCCGGGCCACGGGGTGGTCGGGGACCCGGAGGCCGATGCCGGAGGGGCCGGCGATGGGCGGCGGGGGCGCCTGGGGCCCGGGAGGGAGGATGAGGGTGACGGGACCAGGGAGGGTGCGCTCGAGGAGGGCCCGGGCCGCGTCCGGGACCGTCGCAATCCCCGCCAAGGAGGCGGCGTCGTGGACCATGAGGGCCACGGGCTCCTCGAGGGGCTTGCCCTTCAGGGCGTACAGGGCCTTCACCGCCCCGCGATCGTAGGGGTCCGCCCCCAGGGCGTAGAGGGTGTCCGTCGGGTAGACGGCGAGCTTCCCCCGGCTGAGGGCGTCCGCCACGTCGCGGAGGTCGGCGGGCGGGAGGGTCTGGTCGGCGCCGCGGCCCCGCGCCTTCAGGAGCCTCATCCGTAGCCCTCCGTCACGGCGGCCACGTCGATGAGCTCCAGGGCCATGCGGATGTGCTCCGCCGCGTCGCCCACGGAGTAGGGGCCGTGGCCGGGGTAGAGATGCGCGGGGGAGAGCTTCTCCAGGGCCTTGATGGACGCCACGAGGGCGTCGAAGTCCCCGGTGGGGAGGTCCCAGCGGCCGACGCTCCCGTTGGTGAACACCGTGTCCCCGGAGATGAGGGCGCCGGAGTCCTCGTGGAAGAGGGAGAGGCTGCCGATGGTGTGGCCGGGGGTGTGGAGGACCTTCCAGGGGGCCGCGCCGGCTTCCAGGCGGGTGTCGTAGGCGAGGGGCTCCACTTCCAGGGGCGCGAGGGGGCGGCCGATCCAGGATCCGCCGATGGTGGTGTCGTCGCCCGCGATGAGGGGGGCCGCCTCTTCCTCCGACGCGCGCACCACGGCGCCCGTCTCGCGGGCGATCTCATTGGCCCCGCCCACGTGGTCGATGTGGCGGTGGGTGAGGACGATCTGGGCGATTTCCCGCGGGTCGACGTAGCGGCCGGCGATCGCCAGGATCCCGGGGACGTCGAGGCCCGTCCCCGTGTCCACGCGGGTGGCGCTCTCCCCCTCGAGGCGGTACAGGTTCACGTCGAAGGGACCGTCGAGGCCCGTGCCCGTGTCCACGAGGGTGGAGGGCTCGCCCTCGAGGACGTACAGGTTCACGTCGAAGGTGGGGTCCTTGATCTGGTGAACGTCCACGGGGGCTGGAGTTCCGCTGGGCTATAAAGGGGTTGGGCGATGCCCGCGCGGGGTCAGTCCCGCACGCCTTCCTCCGAGACCGTGAACACCGCCTCCGCCTCGGGGAGGTTCGGCGAGTCCACCAGGCGGGCGATGCGCTTCCCGCCCTTGCTCTTCCTCAGGTAGACCCGGAACGTGGCCGTGTGGCCCACGATGTGCCCGCCGATGGGCTTCGTGGGGTCGCCGAAGAAGGCGTCGGGCTTCGCGTGGACCTGGTTCGTCACGAACACGGTGGCGTTGTGGAGGTCGGCGAACCGCAGGAGGTCGTGCATGTGCTTGTTCAGGAGCTGCTGCCGCTCCGCCAGGGTGCTCCGGCCCACGTACTCCGCCCGGAAGTGGGACGTCAGCGAGTCGACGACCAGGAGGCGCAGCGGCGTGCTCTTCGCCACCTCCAGGACCTTGTCCACCAGGAGCATCTGGTGGTGGGAGTTGAAGGCCCGGGCCATGTGGATCTTCTTGAGGACGTCCTCCACGTCCAGGTCCAAGGCGAGGGCCATCTGCTGGATCCGCTCGGGGCGGAAGGTGTTCTCGCTGTCGATCCACCCGCACTCTCCGCCGAGGCCCCCTTCCTCCACCGGCCGGGTGACGTTCACGGCGAGCTGGTGGGCGACCTGGGTCTTCCCGCTCCCGAACTCCCCGTGGAACTCCGTGATGGCCTGGGTCTCCACCCCGCCCCCCAGGAGCTGGTCCAAGGCCTCCGAGGAGGTGGTGAGCTTCCCCACGAGCTTCCGTCGCTCCAGCAGGACGTCCCCCGTCTCGAACTCCCCCACCTCCGCCGCCTGCTTCGCGGCGTTCACGATCTTCTCCGCCATGGCGGTCCCGATTTCGGCGGACTCCGCGAGCTTCGCGGGGGACGTGACGGCGATGGCCATGAGGTCCGTGAAGCCCGCCTCCGCCAGCTTCTCCGCGGTGGCGGGTCCCACGCCGGGGAGTTCCTCGATCTCCTCTAGCGTCATGTCACTCACGGATTACATCCCAGGCGGGGATATAAGGGTGGGGGGAGGGGTGGGGTGAAACTGTGGGGGGAGCCACGAGGGAGAGCTTAACACCCCGCCTCGGTTATCGGCCTTGGACTCCCTGGAGCCGGTGACGTGGATGGGTCGGTGGGACGTGGCCGTCGTCGGAGGGGGCATCCTCGGCGCCTCCCTCGCGTATTGGCTCGGCCTCCGCTACGACGGCCGCATCGCGGTCCTGGAGAAGGAGCGGGACGTGGGGGCCCACGCCAGCGGGCGCAACACGGGGGTCGTGCACCGGCCGTTCTACCTGCACCCGCGGAAGCGCCGGGTCTTCGCCCGGTCCGCCCAGGCGTCCTTCCCCCTCTGGAAGGCCTACGCGGCCGCGCGGGGCCTCCCGTGGGCGGAGGTCGGCACCCTCAAGGTGGCGGCCACGGAGGAGGAGATGGGGGTCCTGGAGGAGAACCTGCGGTACGCCCGCGAGAACGGGATGGAACCGGAGGAATTGGAGCTCTTGGACCCCGGTCAGGTCCGCCGCCTCGAGCCCGAAGTCTCTTGTGCGGGGGCGCTCCTCGTCCACACGGACACCGCCGCGGACTTCGGCGCCTTCACCCGCGCCATCCGGGATGACGCGGAGGCCGTGGGCGTCCGGTTCCTCACCGGCACCGAGGTGCTGCGGGTGGAGGTGGACGACGGCCTCACGCTTCATACGAGGGGGCCTATGGATCGGCTGGAGGCAGACCTCCTCATCAACTGCGCGGGGGGGAGCGCCCTGGACCTGGCCCACGCCATGGGCCTCGCCCTCGAGTACGCGGACCTCCACTTCCGGGGGGAGTACTGGCACGTGTCCGCCGGCGCGGCGGGCCTCGCGGGCCGCAACGTCTACACCGTCCCCCGGCGTCCCCACCTCCCGTTCCTGGAACCCCACTGGGTCGTGCGGGCGGACGGCCGGCGGGAGGTGGGTCCGAACGCCGTTCCCGTCCCCGGTCCCTACGACTACGAGGGACTCCTCCGCCACGAGGCGGAGTGGCTGGGCGAGGCCTTCTCGCCGCCCGTGGCGAACAAGCTGAGGCTCATCCTGGACCG
>CAYFXO010000005.1:0-41656 GCA_964347125.1 uncultured Methanomassiliicoccales archaeon
CACCGTCTCCCCCGGGTCGGGGCGGTACTCCTTCGTCGGGTGGTAGCCCGCTTCACGCTCTCCCGCAACCTTCGGTAGGTCTTTCTAGCGGAGGCTCCATGCACGGGCCGGAGGCGGGGCATGCTGGAGTGGCTCTCCTCGAAGCTCGCCATGATGGTGGCGGCGGTCATCATCCTGGCGTCCGTCATCGGGTTCTTCGTCCTCACCAACGAGAACTTCAAGATCGTGGAGCTGCAGAACGCCGCGGACCGGGTAGCGGCGGCTGTCAACGATGTGGGGGGTCTCGCCGCGGTCACGACGGTGCGGGTGGGCTTCGACCCGGACGACCCGGCGGCCCAGTACGTCCTCCCGCGGACGGTGGGCGGCGAGGACTACGCCATTGAGTTCTCCCCGACCCTCGTGTTCGTCCATCGCGGGGGGGTGACAGTCCGGGCGCACCTGAGCCACGCCATCCACATCTGGAACCCCGGGGACATGCACCGGGCCTCGGCGGCGCAGCTCGCCCTCGCCGATGCCCAGTTCGTAAGCTTCCGCCTCCCCGCGGGGACGGCCTTCGACATCGTGCGGCGGGACATGGTCCCGGCGGGGTACCAGACCTTCGTGTACAACCCCGCCACGGAGGACCTCCAGGCCCTGGCGAACGCCCACGCCGCGGAGATCGACGCCTTCACCGCCTACGCGTTCGACGGGGTCACGGAGGACTGGAACGAGACGGCGCCGCGGGCCGCCCCAGCGGGGGTGGACGCCATGCACCTCTACCCAACGATGTTCCTCCTCGAGCGGGACGGACTGCGGGTCGTCCACTTCATGGAGGTCCGCCACATCTGGGACCCGGCGGCCGAGATTCCCGGCGCGGGCCACTGGCGCACCACCGCCGCGGAGCTGAACGCCGTGGACAACGCCACGCCCATCCCCGTGACGCTGGGCCCGGGGGCGGCCTACAGCCTGGAGCGGAAGGAGCTGGAGCTCACGGACCGGCCCCTGACGAACCCTCCCAAGGACCCGCCGGAGTACGAGCACGTGTTGGAGTACTTCCTGTACGCCTAGAGGCCCCCGCGGATCTCATAGAGGGAGACCTTGATGAGCCACAGGCTGATCTGCGCCCCCTCCTCCGCCTTGTAGCCGAACAGGGTGTCCGCGATGGACGCGGGGAAGCCCTCGATGTACACGCCGAAGTCCAGGCGCCAGCGCCCCCAGTCCTTCCCGATGAGGGCGGCGAAGAGGGGGAGGTTCGCCTGGATCAGGACGACGAACGTGACCTGGGTGGGGACCTCCCCCGCCATGGATTCGGGGACGGCGCCCCGGACGGAGGCGGGGACCCCGACGATGAGGTAACCCTCCAACCGGATGAACATGTGCTCCGGGACGCTCCGGGGGATGGTCGGGAAGGCCTGGGGGTTGTTGGGGGTCGTGAGATTGTGGAGGAAGGTCTTGAGGACGTCCACGAGCCAGCGGAGGAGGTCCGCGAGGCCGACGCCGTCGATGACGAAGGAGAGGCGGAAGCCGCCCCCCGCGGCGCCCTGGGTGCCGAAGGGGGAGATGGCCACGTCCACGTAGAAGAGGACCTCGATGACGATCTTCTCGATGAGGTCCAGGACCTTATCGATGAACTTCTCGATGACGGATCGGAGGAACTCCCCGACGAACTCCAGGGAGAAGGCCATCCGGTCCTGGAGCTCGAACCAGGTCTCCAGGAAGGCGTCCTTGAGGGCTCCGATGATGAGGGCCTTGATGTCCAGGGTCTTCTGGCCCGGGTTCGCCTCCCCCGGGGTCGCGGCCCCGAGGATCCACCGGGGGCCCCCGTCGTACTCCCGCTGGTACGTGAGGGCGGAATCCCAGGCGTTCCACTCGAAGCCCTCGAAGACGTACGCGAAGACCCGGTCGTCCTTCCTCAAGGGCGTGCGGTCCAGGAGCTCCCCGCCCGGGTCGTAGAGGAAGATCCCGTCCCCCGGGTCCAGGTAGTAGTCCATCATGGTGTCCAGCTGGTTGAGGATGCCCCCGGGGTCGATGGTCCACGTCCAGGACGGCGGCGTGGGGAGGCCGGTGACGTTCACGTGGAGGTAGCCCGGCCCCGCCTGGGTGCGCCAGGGGACGGTGTCGCCTGTTGAGAACGAATGGAGGAGGTCGCCGTTCGCGGTGCGGAGGGCGTACCCCACGAGGGGCTTCCCGCCGAAGGTGGCGGGGTTGCCGTCCCACCACTCCGGATTGAGGAGCTCGACCCACTGGGACCCCGCCGCGGGGGTCATCTCGAACTCGTTGATGGCGAGGGCGGTGACGACGGGGGAGTGGTACTTGATCTTCACCCCCAGGTCCACCGAGGCCTCCACGCCCAGGGGCGGGATGGGGATGGTGGGCTTCCAGCCCAGGACGTCACTGAGGGCCCAGCCCACCTCCTTGTATTCCTCCAGATAGGGCATGTACCAGTCGAAGCCCCAGCCGTTCCCCTTGGCGTCCATGGAGGTGATGTGGAGCTCGCCGAGGTGGGGGAAGACGAGCATCAGCGGGTCGATGCGGAGGGTGACGAAGGTGCCGTCCCCAATGGTGATGTTCCCCACGCCCAGGACGTCCCACTCGGAGTCGCGGATGGGGGCGGGGAAGCGGTAGAAGGCGACCTCGAAGTCCACGTCGGCGCCGAAGGCCTCGCCCTCGAGGCTGATGATGAGCTCCCGGGGGTTCGTGTCCCCCGGGTCCTCCGGGGCCTCGAAGCGGAGGTAGAGGCCGAAGATCGGGATGACGAGGGCGTCGCCGACGAGCGCGTCCGCTAGGTCGCCGATCCAGTCGATGAGCTTCGAGACGAGGTCGACGATCCAGCCCAGGACGCTGTTGAGGACGTACTTGATGAACTTCTGGACCATGGAGACGACGAAGTCGATGGCCTCGACGATCAGCTTCACGATCTGCATCGCGAACTTGATCAGGGTCCCGATGACGTCCTGGAAGAAGGCGACGATCTTCGCGAAGAAGTCGATGATGTCCATGATGGGGTCGCCGATGACCTCCCAGACCTCCCGGAGGAGCCGGAGGATGAGGTCCGTGAAGTCCGACCACACCGTGTTCGAGAGGCGGTACTCCACGGTGGCCAGGGGCCATCCGGAGAAGACGGCGACATTCACGGAGAACGCGAGGGTGACGGTGTCGTTGTACCACTGGTGGCCGTCCGTGCCCCGGTCAAGGATGGCTCGGCTCTCCGGGCGGGTGTGGAAGTCCACCTCCCCCAGGACGGAGACGTTCCACGTGGTCTCGTAGGGGCGGGTGCTGATTTCGTTGACGGCGGTGTAGTGCACGCCCACGGGCGGGCCGATTTGGACGCGGACCGCCCCGTGGGGCGCGGGGGTCGCCGGGGTGATGGGGCCGGCCACGGCCTCCAGGAATTCATCGTCCTGCTCCAGGTGGAGGCGCTCGTAGCGGATCGTGTGCTGCGCGAGGGCCTGGGGGTGGCTCCCCACGTAGAAGTCGAAGGGCACCTCCATCTCCGTGGGCTGGAAGTACTCCGAGTTCGCCGCCTCCGCGTTGTAAAGGGTGTCCCGGGCGACGCGGACGAGGAAGTCCCGGAGGAGGTCGATGAGGCCCGTGCCGTGCATCACGTTGGCGGCGACGTCGGCGATGGCGTTGACGATCATCCCCGCGAGGCCGTCCACGTCGTCGAACATGAGGTAGTCCATGGCCTGGACCAGGACGCCGTCGTTCGGGTTCACCTCCGTCTGCATGGGGTCCGCGTCGCCCACTTCGCGGGCGCGTAGGACCGCGTAGGCGGCGTCCACTTCCTCCCCGAGGCGGCCCCGCAGGTCAGGGACGTACTGCCCGGTCCCGTTCACGTTCCCATCCCGGAAGAGGCCCGCGAGCACCGGGGGGGTGATGACGATGGGGGAGGCCCAGGCCAGGGAGGCGTCGTAGGCCGAGGTGTTGGCGACGAACTCCGACTGGACCACGTTCGTGGCCGCGACGGCGTCCCCCGCCAAGGCGTCCGCGAAGGCCCGGATGACCGCGGTGCGCTGGGCGGGCCACCCCGTGAAGAGGTCGTACCCCGACCGGAGGTAGTCCCGCAGGTCGCGGAACAGATCGATGCTCTTCTCAATCAGCTCCTTGATGAGCTGCTTGACGAGGCCCTTGTGCTCCCGGTAGTAGGTGAAGATGTCGTTGAGGGCCCGCTCCACCTCCCGCGTGATCTCGCGGAGGAAGGAGGTGGTGTCCTCCGGGTTGATGGGGATGCGCCCCTTCTGGAGCGGCAGGGCGCTCTCCAGGAGGAATCGGTGGTCCCAGACGAGGTCCTTCACGAGGCCGACCATGTGGTTGGCGACGGCGGTCACGACGCGGACGGCGGTCTCCCGGATGCCCTCGATGCGGCTCTTCCCGGGAGTGTCGTAGTAGGTGTCGTAGAACAGCTTCCACAGGGGCGACTTCGAGTCCGTCCACACGGGGGAGAAGGGGACCTCCCGGTCCGCGCCCGACACCGTCGCGGTGACGTTGAAGTGGACGTAGTCGTAGCCCACGATCGCCTCCGCCCCGTGGGACGCGTTGAGGCCGCGGTGGGCGGGCTCGCTGCCGTTCGTGTACCACGTGTGGTTGTCCGCGGTCTGGCGAACGACCCACTCGAGGAAGTAGGGGCCCTCGGAGACGTTGGCCCGCGGGTATGCGTCGATGACCCCCCCGCGGTAGGAGTCCCACTTCGAGCCCGACCGGTCGCGCACCATGAGCTGGAAGAGGCCGTTGGAGCCCAGGCCCGCCTTCTTCGCCGTGTCCTTGAGGAACGGCCGGAGGAGGTCGTGGTACCAGTCCGGGTCGCAGTCCGTGAACTGGCACTTCACCCAGTCCACGACATCGTTGATGGTGTTCCAGAGGAGCTGGAGCCCCTTCCAGATGGCGTCCAGGATGGGCATCGCGAAGAAGTAGTCGAAGAACTTCAGCAGGAACTGGTCGATGATCACGTAGAAGCCCTGGGCGACCATGGCCTCCAGGTTAATCTGGAAGGTGTCGTTCGCCCCCATCCCCGTGTAGAGGGCGACGATGTCCGCGGCGTCCAGGGTGCCCCGGTCCACGTAGGTATCCAGGAGGTCCTGGATGCCCACGCCGGGGAGGCGCGGGAACTCCGCCGCCCCGGCGTCGTACCCCGCGTCGATGGCCCCGGGGACGTCCGCGTCGTAGGTGCGGTAGTGCTTCGCCACGGACAGCAGGAGGGCGAGGTTCACCGCCAGCTCCACGTCCTTGAGGGTGAGGAGGGCGGCGGTGTTCCCCCAGCGGATGGGGTCGGCCGTGAGGTTGTCCAGGGTCGTGTCCACCTTGATGGCGCCCGTCTGGTTGTCCCGCATCTCGGGGATGCCCATCATCCCGTAGCCCTGGAGGACGCGGTACTGGGCGACGGTCGTGAGGATGAACTTCGTCATCCGGGCGACCTCGGAGTTGGTGCCCTCCGCCGCGGTCTCGAAGTTCGCGAACTTCGTCTTCAGCAGGGGGTAGGGGTTGTCCACGAGGCGGTCGAACCCGAGGGTCTTCGAGAGGGTCAGGCCCCGCTCCGCGTCGGTCAGGGTGACGTCAAGGTGGCCCGTGACGCGGTAGTACGCGGTGGTGTTCACTTCCCGCAGGACGCCGCCGATCTTGTTGCTGAGCTTGTCCGGGTCGCCCTTCACCTGGCTGTGGTAGGCCTCGGAGGACTCCACGTTCTCGTAGGCTTGGGTCACCCCGCTGGGCGGCACCAGGTCGTGGCTCAGCTTCTGGTCGTAGAAGACGTCCGCGAGCCAGCCGTCGAGCCGGACGGTGAGGTCCCCCTCCGTGAAGGGGAAGCGGGTCGCGGCGTACTGGGAGAAGAACGACTGGAAGGTCTCGTTGATGAGGGCCTCGTCGTCCTCCTCCCCGGGGCCCGTGCCGTTCATGAGGGCGAGGGCGACGGCGCGCATGGCGCCGAAGTAGGCCTGGCTCTCCACCTCGTCCCGGAGGGTCTCGGCGGCGCGATCCAGGGCCTCCACCCCGAGGCGCTCCCGCTGGGAGATGAGGGCGTCGCGGTTCGCCGTGGTGATGAACACCGCGGAGACGCCCGCGAGGAGCAGGATGATGGCGGCGATGAGGGCGAAGGGGACGCGCCCCCGGGTGTCGTCGGCCAGGCGGGCCCGCCCGGGCATCAGCGGACCCTCCAGAGGTAGAACTCCAGGGTGGCCTCCCCGGGCTTCCCGACGCTGAGCATGGAGGCGGTGAGGCTCGCGGCGAACCGCTCCGCGGGGAGGGAGTCCGACGTCTGGAGGCCGACGTCGGAGACCGCGACGAGGTGGCTCCCGCCGGGGCCCTCGTAGGCCGCGAAGAGGGCGTAGTGGTACCGGGCCGTGTCCACGGCGGCGGACACCTCCGCGAGGAGGGCGTCCTCGTACCGCCCGGCGCCGTCGAAGCTCGCGGCGGGCACGCCGTCGTCGAGGAGGCGCAGCTCGTCCAGGAGGAGGTCCTCCACGGACCGGTCCCGCTTCGTCACCACGTTCCCCGCCAAGTCCACGTAGCTCGCCTCGCGCACGGAGGCCTCGAGGAGGGTGTCGAAGACCTCCCGGGAGTACCGGAAGTCGTCCTCGTTCCGCACGACCTCGCCGATGTTGAGGGCCAGGAGGGTGTAGGTGAAGATCAGGGTGGCCGCCACGAGCATGATGACCAGGAACATCACGGCGTCGAAGACGGACAGCTGGGCCTGGCGGTTCATTCCCTACCTCCACACGGTCACGATGAGGCGGCCCGCGTGGACCTGGTCGCTGTTGTTCCGGATCGTGACGGGGGACGTCACCGCCACGCGGGAGGCGCCCTCGGGGAGGGCCTCCCCGGCGCTCCACTCGTACTTCCCCGGGTAGGTGCTCACGTCCACGACCCGCAGGTTCCAGTGCAGGCCCACCATGTCCGGGTGGAAATCGATGGCCATCTGGGCCGCGGTGGAGTCGTTCAGCGCCCCCGCGGAGAACTTCCCCTCCTCCCCGTTCACCGTGAGCGGCCCGTACGTGCGCACGCTCTCCGAGAACTCCACGGCGTTCTCGTGGAACCGGAGCTGGGCGAGGTACTCGCCGTACGCCGCGTAGGCCCCGGCGATGCTCAGCAAGAAGACGACGACGCCCACCAGCACGACGAGGAGCGCGGGCAGGTCCTCGAAGAACCCCGCGATGCCCACGCGGTTCCACCCTCCCATTGCCCGTCAATCCGAGCCTCCACTAAATACATTGCGGGGGGGCCCGACAAACGGTTATATAGCGTCACCCGAATGCGCGGCCGGGGTGGTCCAGTGGGCGTTCCACAGGGTCCGTTCAGGCGTCTGGGGGGAGACCGAGCGGGGGCGTTGGAGGGGATGCCCCTCCAGCTCATCATCCTCGTCGTCATCGCGGGCATCGCCATCGCGATCATCGTGGCGTGGCTCACGATCTTCAGCGCGGCGGACCTGGCGCGCCTGGAGAAGACCTCCCCGACGGACGTGACGGATGCGACGACCAGCATCACGGTCAAGGCGTGGGACACGAACGGGAACCCGTTGAGCGGCGTCACCGTCACCATGGAGGGGTGCAACGTCGTGAAGGCGGGGACGACGGGAGGCGACGGGGCGTACACCGCCTCGGGCCTCAACATCCAGATCCCGGGCGGGAGCAACTTCTGCACGATTACCGTGACGGGGACCTACACGGGGAACGTCGCGGTGACGAAGACCGCGAGCATCACCGTCGCCCGCTCCTGAGGCGGGGGCCGCGACGCCATGCGGTTCCCTCGCGACCGTCGGGGGCTCGAGGGCCTTCCCCTGCAGCTCCTCATCATCCTTGTCATCCTCGGAATCTCGCTGCCGGTCATCTTCGCCACGTGGATGAACGTGGACGCGGCCTCCACGGAAGGGCGGGTCCAGGCAGAGGTGGAGCGCCTCGCCGCGGAGGTGGAGCAGGCCTACGCCTACGGCCCGGGGACGGGGCTTCGGGTGAACCGGGTTGACTTCTCCTCCGGCACCTTCTCCCCCGTGGAGTACGTGCGCATCGGCGACGACCCGGCGAAGAGCGCGGCGGCCCTCATCCGGTTCAAGCTCGGCGCCCAGGCGGAGCGCACCGTCATAATCCCTCGGGAGGTGCCCGTCACATCCCCCGGCGGGGTCACGTTCACCGTGGGCCCCGGCGTCTACGACTTCCTGCTGGAGACGGTGCGGGGCCCGGGGGGCCAGATCTACGTGGTCATCTCCCGCGCCCCCTAGCCGCGCAGCTTTAAATCCGCGCCGCCCTTCCCGCGGTGGGGACATCTGCGGTGAACGAAGACCTCCAGGGGCTCAAGGAGTTCCACGGCCACCTGGGGCCCTACGTCGTGGTGGGCTGGCGGATGGCGAAGCTCGCCGTGGAGCGCCTCGGAGACGACTTCAAGGGCGCGGTGCGCACGGGCACGGACCCGCCCATGTCCTGCATCATCGACGGCATCCAGTGGGGCTCCCCCTGCACCGTGGGGCGGGGGAACTTGGCCATCTGGAACGAACGGCGGCCCGAGGCGATCTTCCGGAATGACAGCACCCGTCTGGAGATCCGCCTCCTCCCGGCCATGTGGCGGGCCATCGAGGACGAGATGACCTCGGACACGGAGGAGGACCTGGCGGCGCGCCTCTACGACCGCCCGACGGGCGAGCTGTTCCACGTGATCGAGAAGCCCGCCTAGAACGTGATAGTGAAGGGCGGCTGGTCGCCCGTCACGAGCACCCAGTACCCGAAGCCGTTCGTCATCAGGTCCGCCGCCCCGAGCTGCTGGAGGTAGTAGGGCGCGGTGCCCGTGTCGTAGCCCTCCACCCGCTCCCACGAGACGGCCCCGAGGACGCTCCCCACCGCGTCGTCCGTCATGGACGCGTACCCGATGAGGTTCCATCCGTCGCACAGGCTCACCTGGGTGGAGGTGGGCACGGTGCCCGCCACGGTCCAGAGGCCCGCGGAGAGGCTGTCCACCCAGTACCCCGCGTCCCGGGATACGGTGGCGAGGGTGTTCGTCTGCTTCCCCACGTCGTAGGAAACCCACTCCTGGCTGCCGCAGGCGTCGAAGGCCTTCACCCAGCGGTACTCCGCGGTCCCGAAGACGGCGGTCACCGAGGGGTCCGCGGGCTGGATGGGTACGGAGACGAGCTGCGGGCCCGCTTGGAGCATCCGGGTGTACTTCGCCGCCTGGCCGGCGCACGCGCTGTCGCCCGCCGCGTTGGTGGCCAGGACGCAGTAGAAGTAGCTGTTCGGGTCCCCGTCCCCGGCGCCGCTGTGGGTGAAGGACGCCACGCCGCCCGCCACGGATCCCAGGAAGACGTAGGTCGCCGTGGAGGCGTCGTAGGTCGTCCCAAACCACACTTCGTAGTTCAGTACGTCCGGCTCGGAGATGGACAGGTCCCACTGGATCAGGACGTCCCCGGAGGCCACTCCGACGAGGGACGCCCGGACGTTCGTGGGCGCCTGGGGCGGCACGGGGCCGGTGCCGAGGACCTCGAAGGAGAGGCTCTGGAAGGGCCCCCAGTTCCCCCACTCGTCCTGGCCGTGGACGTAGAGGGTGTGGGTCCCGCCCGACCAGGGGGCGGCGGGGGTGGACCACTCCACGTCTTCCGCCGAGGAGGTGGGCGGGTTGACCAGGCTCATGGGGGTGCCGGTGCCGTCCGCCCCCGTGGCGTCGATGAAGAACTCCGCCGGGGTGATGGCGTGCACGTCGGATGCGCCCTTCAGGGAGTCGTCCACGGTGGCCGCGAAGGTGAGGGCGGCGCCCTGGGTCGCCGGGTTCGGGGAAAGGGTGACGCTCCCGGGCACGACGACGGGCCCCTGGGCATCCCCGCCGGGGCGGGTGATGCAGAAGTCCCCGTTGGAGGCGTCCGTGCCGTTCAGGGAGGGGATCCCGTTGTCCTGGGCGACGACCCTCACCTGGTAGCCACACCCGTTGGGGAGGCTTGAGATGTCCCACGCGTAGCTCCGCGGGGCAGCGCCGAGGGGCGCGATGAAGAACCAGGACTGGCCGGAGTTGGGGCTGTAGTACACCCCCTGGGTGTTTACGTTCGTCCCGCCGTAGGTGGTCACGTTCCAGTAGATGTTCGCCACATTGCCGGAGAAGGTCTCACCTCCATTCGGGTAAGACACCGTCAAGTCGGGGTGGTCCCGCTGGTCAAGTAGCCACTGGATCGTCTTGTCCATGACCTCGTTCCGGGTCGCATCGTTGTCCGTCTGGTAGTTCATCCCAGAGAACTCGAAGAAGTTCACCACGAGCTTCGAGAGCATCCCACCCCACACGCCGATGCCGAACGTGCCGTTGGGAAGGGAAGAGGTCCACTGGAGCCCCACGGTTCCGGGAATGCCGTCCTCCGTATCCCCGAAGTCCTCCCAGATGTCCTCCGTCGTGCCCCCGGCGGCGAGCATGGCCACCTCGTCCCCGGACCCGCCGTCCCGATGGGGCTCGTAGGGGATGCGGTTCACGCCGAGGTAGGCGCCGCTGATGAAGCGGCCGGAGACGCCCTGCATCTCTAGCCAGCGCTGGGGATCTTGGAGCCAATCGGCCTTCATGGTGGAATGCAGCCAGGCGTCCGTGCTGGCGTCGGAATACTCTTCGTTATTCGGCGCGTCCGTGTCGAAGCCCCAGGCCACGTCGTGAGAGGAGACGTAGAGACGGCCGCCGTTGTCCAGGTAGTCCGTGAGGAGTTGCCGCGAGGACGGCTCGAAGGGCGGGTATTGCTCCAGGCCCACCTGCCATGCTACAACCTTGTACTCCTGGAGGACGCTCAGGGGCGGGTCGCCGCTCCGCTCCACGTGCCAGAGATTGTAGGACCAGGCATAGGCATCGAAGGCGTCCCCGTAGTGCCCGATGCGGTCGGGGAGAATCGTGCTGTCGCCAATGACCAAGAGAATCTCGCCCTTCTCCGTCGTGGTGAAGGAGTAGTGGGCGCCGCCGTTGTCGTCCCGGGTGCTGTGGCCGAACCAGTCTGTCGACTCGACATCGAAGAAGTATTGGGTTCCTGTCTCGAGGCTGATGAGGTCCACGGCGTGGTCCACCTGAAGGGCGGCGAGGGAGACGCTCCCCAGCTCCAGCCCCGTGGTCTTCCCGTAGTACACGACGGAGTCCGAGGGCTCGTCCGTGTCCCAGGTGACGGTGGCGGCGGCGTTCGTGATGTCGATGACCTGGACGCCCGTGACCCGGGGGCCTGCGGCGTCGATGATCGCGTCGGCGGTGGCGGTGTGGACGGGGCTGACATCCGAGTAGGACGCAGTGACCGTATCACCGTGGTGCACCTGCAGGACGCCGTCCGCGGCCACCGCCCCGAAGGCGGTGGTGATTGTGCCCTGCCAGAGGCCGGAGCCACCGACAGTCTCGGCGAGGCTGACGACCTCCGGGGTCGTCTCCGTCGTGCTCGTCATACTGACCTGCACGGAGGCGGCGTTGGTATCCTGCACGCGGATCGTGATGGTGTCGGATTCGCTGTACACCTCCCGGTCCATGAAGACTTGCCCCCAGCCGAGGTCGAGGTCCGCGAGGACCACGAGGGCGAAGGGCTGTGGGCCCGCGGGGACGTTCGCGCCGGTAATGGTGACTGTCCACTGGCCCGCGGACGCCAGAGGCGCGGGGAGGTAGACAGTTTCGACCGGGTGGGTCGCGTCGAAGCCCCCGCCAGTAACGGAGTATCCCTGCTGGAAGTTCCCGAAGAAGTTCCCCTTGTAGCTCGTGCTCAGAGGGGATGTCACCAAGAGGTCTAGGTTGTTCACAAGGGCAGAGTCCGTCCCGACGGATGCGGGGTAGTCGGACCACACCAGGGCGGCCTTGAAGCCCGCCAACGGTGAAGCCGCCCAGAAGCTGTAGGTGACGGATTGGCCCGTGTTCAGACCCTCCTTGTGCTCCACGACGCCCAGCTTCCGGCTCTCCCCGCTGAAATAGAGGGCGTTGTCCAGGACGGGGCGGCCCCAGCCCTGGGACCAGTTGGGCCACTTGAACTGGTTCTTGCTGTCCGAGTACTGGCCCGTCATCTGCTCCGCGGAGGCCACGAGCATGGCCTTCACGAGGGCGGCGGACGGGAGGAGGGTGTTCCCGGGGAGGGCGACGCCGTTGGGGTAGTAGCCGTCCGCGAAGTACTGGCGGATCATCGCGGCGGAGCCGGCGATGGCGGGGGCGGAGTAGCTCGTCCCCGTCCAGCCCTGCTCCCCGCCCGTGTTGCCGTTGGAGCCCGGGTCGCCGTCGGACTCCGCAGAGGTCCCCGAGAAGGGGGCCATGACCGTCGGCTTCGTCCGGCCATCCACCGTGGGGCCGCGACTGCTGCTGCCGTGGACGGCGTTCTGGCTCGCGTAGGCCACGGTGCCGCCCACAGAGACGGCGCTCTTCGCCGTCGCGGGGCTCCCAGCGTCGTGGGGGTCGGAGGACGTGGGCCCGCCGTTCCCGTTGGAGAAGATGATGAGCATGTCCTGGTTCTCCCACATGAACTTGTCCACCATCATCGCCTCCAGGTCGTAGTCGGAGTTCTGGGAGCCCCAGCTGTTGGTGTGAATCCGCACCCCGTCGTTGTAGGGGAAGCTGAAGAGGAGCTCGTAGTCGTCGGGGATGTACCGGAGGATGTCGTCCCAGGCGTTCCCCAGGCGGGGGTTCTGCCCCACGGTGCCGATGTCCTGGACCCAGATCTTGGCCCCCTTCGCGACGCCGTCGTTGTTGCTGCCGGCGACGGGGTCGTCATTCCCCGCGGCGACGCTGGAGACGAGGGTGCCGTGGCCGGTGGTGCAGTTGTTGAGGAAGAAACAGTCGAAGCCGCTCTTCCAATCGCTGTCGCGGGTCGCGTAGATGTCCTTCGACGGGTCGACGCCCTGGGACCAGCTCATGGGCATGTAGCGGATGACCTTCCGGTGGGTCGGGTTGGTGACATTGTCCACACTCCCGATCTGGGCGGGGCTCTGCCGGAACTGGTTGTGGTCGTAGTCCAGTCCCGTGTCGGCGACGGCGATGAGCTGGCCTGTGCCGTCGATGCCGTAGCTGTTCCAGAGCTTCCTCGCCGAGGGGTCGCCGATGGGAATCGTGTTCCCCGAGAGGTTCGTCTGCATGACGGCCTGGGTCTCGTAGTTCGTGAGGCGCATCTCCTCCCAGGGCTCGACGTACTGGACGACCCGAAGGTTGGCGATCATCGGGAGGAGGTCCGCCGGGAGGCGGGCCTTCACGACCCCGAAGCTGGCCGCGACGGTGGAGCGGACGATGCCGGGGTTCGCGAGGTCGTCGTAGTCTACCCAGCCCATACCGGCCTTCCCCAGGGCGGCCAGGACGGGGCCGAGGGACTCGCCGCCGAACGTGATGACCTTGACTTCAACGAGGCCCGCCGCCTCCCGGAGGCGCGGCTGGATCTTGTAGGCGGGCTGGTAGGGACCGTGCCACCCCACGAAGGGGAGGTCGTCCAAGGCCGCGGGGACGGGCCCCCGGAAGTCCACGATGAATGCGCTGGTGGGCACGTAGTCGAGGACGCGCCCGCCGAGGCGCTCCACGGCGTGGACCCACGAGTCCTTCACGGGTCCGATGAACTGCACCAGGTGGTAGCCCCACTCCCGCTCCAGGGCCGCGGGGACGCGGAGGTCGGAGGGAAGGTCCGGCTCCCCCCCTTGGGTGTCGAACTCGTAGCCGTCGATGCCGATACGTCCCGCGGGGAACGGCTGGACGAAAGCCCCCAGCCGCTCCAGGCTCGCCACCTGGCTCTCTGTGACTTCGGCGAGGAGGAAGGCGTGGTACTCCACCAGGGGGTCCGGGACCAGGGCGCGGAGGTCCGCCTGCGCCGCGAGGTCGGGAGCGAAGACGAGGGCGGTCTGCACCGGGTCCTCCTCGCTGCCCGCCCGACCCGCGTGAATCGCGAGGGCGGAGAGAACGAGGACGATCGCGACGGTGACGGTCGAAAACCTGACGATACCTGCCCCTAGGCGCTGCCGCATGCCGAAGCCTCCTCCATTCGTGGCGTTACAAGCATGGTGTCGTGATGATGCCCACTATCACCACGCTCTGGGTCGTTCGTATGCGGCCTGGCGTATTAAAGGTTTAGCGGGAGGGGGCAGCCATCCCTGGGATGCATAAGGACGCCGGTGCGATCCGAACCAAAGAAGGAGAAAAAGAAAGGGGGAGTAAGCGGGATGGCTAGGATACACCCCCTTCTGCAACCAGTCACGTAGCCGCGCCGGGGAAATCCCCCGGGCCATAAAACGATTTTTGAACGGCCTCTGTTACCAGGGAGGGGGGCGGAAACGGTTATATGTTATCAGATGTGTTACCAGGCGGGGGGCCTGGCTCGTGTTCGTGCCCGAGAAGGAACTCAAGAACCTCATCATCTCTTACGTGAAGCAAGAAGAACGCTCCATCTCCGCCCTGGCCCGTGAGCTGGAGCGGGACGGCCTGCGGATGCACCGCCTCTTCCTCACCGGGTACCTGCGGGCCCTCGCGGACCTGGGCATCGTGCGGGAGAAGCAGATTCCCCCCTCGAAGGTCTACACGACCTCCGTCTACAAGGAGAAGAACCTGTACGAGGCCGTGGGGGATGCCGTGCGTGCCATGACGGACGATGACAAGGAGCGGAGCCGCCTCGCCGTGGCGGTGCTCCAACACCTCTTCCGGCGGCCCGTGTTCCTGCGGGAGCTCAACGAGTGCGGCCTGGGGGAGATCGTGGTGGCCTCGCGGGTGACCGGGGACGAGCGGACGGAAGCCAGGAAGTCCCTCTTCAAGAACGGGGTGAAGGTCCCCGCCAACGACCCCGCCTACGTGGTGGGGGACCCGGACACGGAGGAAGTGCAGGAGATCCTCGCCCACGTGCTCCTGGGCAAGTTCCGGGCGCAGCACCTCGTCCTGGACACGGTCCAGCTCCGGCTCCAGGGCGTCTGAGGGTGAGAACCGGGCGCCGTCCGAGGCGACAACGACGGGACCGGTGCTAGGCCACTGGGGTTGACGCCCGACTCCGATGAAGGGTGATCAGAGACCTTCTCGACCCCGTGACCCCGCGAGCGCCGGTAGTCCGCGGTGAGGCTGCTCACTTCCGTGCCTGGCCCAGTCCCCGCGACTGGAACGGGGGATACGACCCTCCGGTCGCACCCGTCGTCGCCACCTGCCCCGCGGGACAAGGTCTCACGGTCGATCCCCGGCCCGTTCGCCGTGCCGGATACGCCGCCCCCAGCTGTCACCCCCGCGTATTGGCGATTTCGGGTGACAGGGGACGCCAAGCCCCCCGGTCAAGCCTAGCACCTTTCGATTGGGGACACGCTATATAATGGTATAGGGACGGGCCGCCACCGGGGGGCGGGAGGGACGTTACCCGCTCATGAGCCGGATGATGGCCTCCGCGGGCTCCCCGTCGCACTCCTCCAGGGCCTTCCGGGCCTCCTCGAGGGACACCCCCGCCTTCTCCGCGACGAGCTCCACATCCTCCTCGGGGATGCTGAGGCCGGGCACTTCCTCGGCAGCTTCGGAGGCCTCCCGCACCGTGGCCTGCCCGACGACCTGGAACGTCTTCTGCCCCTGGACCGTCATCTCCGTGACGGAGGCCCCCGGGATCACGTACTCCTTCTCCCCGGTCCGGATGATGACCTCCCGGACGTCCTTCAGCTCCTCCGCCTCCACGCCGAGTTGCTTCATCATCCGCTTCAGCTGCCGCGGATCCATCCGCCCGCCAGGGATCATGAGCCTCCCTCGCCACCGATGGGGGGGGCCTCGGAAAAACCTTCCTCCCGCCCCGAGGATCCTAGGCAGGCGCGGCCCCGTCGTCCCGCTGGACCCACGAGCGGTAGAGGGCCGCCTTCCGGTTCGCCCCCTCCGGCCCCAGGGTGGACGGGAGGGTCTTGTCCTGGAGGAGCTTGATGATCTTCAACAGGTCGTCCCGGGTCAGCGCGTCCGGGTCGGCGTCCACGTCCTGCACCCGCTTCCGGAGCATGAAGACCGCGAGCTCCCCCCAGATGCCTCGCATGTCGTCGAGGATGCTCTCGTAGACGGTCCGGACGTCCATCTAGATGCCTTCCCCGAGTTCCGCTTCGAGCTTCAGGGCGTTCGCCCAGGCGGAGTACCCGATGTAGAACAGTGTCCCGAGGACGATGATGTTGAAGAGGGCGCTCCAGAACGCGGGGAAGACGGCCTCCCCAGCGATGCCGCCCACGGCGCCGACGGCCAGGAGGACGCCGATGAGGGCCATCCCCACGGAGATCGTGTACAGGATGCCGCCCTTCATCATCCGGACCCCCCGCTGGTAGAGGAGGAAGAACCCCACCACGCCGCAGGCGATGCTCAGTACGAAGACGGTGGTCTCGAAGACGGTGGTCGTCAGGTCGGGAGCCATGGCCCAGGCCTCCGGCGCCCCCTGGAGCTGGGCGTATAAGTGCGCTCCCGCCTCGTTCTCGAAGCTGATAACATCCCCGGAGGGGGCCGGCCAAGGTTTTATAGGCCACCCGCTCTCGGAGGGGGCGCATGCGCGTCGCCGTGCTCCTCGAGGAGCGGTGCCACCCGGACCGGTGCAACAAGGAGTGCATCGCGTTCTGCCCGCCCCAGCGGACGGGCCAGGAGGTCATCTGGATCGGGGAGAGCGGCAAGCCCGTCATCTCCGAGGTGACGTGTATCGGGTGCGGCATCTGCGTCCAGAAGTGCCCCTTCGACGCCCTGCGGATCATCAACCTCGCCGACGAGCTGGAGGAGGATCTGGTCCACCAGTTTGACCGGAACGCGTTCCGGCTGTTCCGCCTCCCCGTCCCCAAGGAGGGGCAGGTCACGGGGCTCCTGGGCCCCAACGGAATCGGGAAGACCACCACCCTCCGGATCCTCAGCGGGGAGATCGTCCCGAACCTGGGGGACTACGAGGGCGAGGCGACCTGGGACGCCGTCCTGGATGCCTACGCGGGCACGGAGCTCCACGACTACCTGGAGCGGGTCGCCGACGGCGCCGTCCGGTCCTCCATCAAGCCCCAGTACGTGGACCAGATCCCCCGCCACTACAAGGGGGCGGTGAGGACCCTCCTGGACCGGGTGGACGCCGCGGGGCGGGCGGAGGCGCTGGTGGGGCGGCTGGGCATCGCCCACACCCTGGACCGGGACATCGCCACCCTCTCCGGGGGCGAGCTGCAGCGGGTGGCCATCGCCGCCACGGTCCTCCGGGACGCGGACGTGTACTTCTTCGACGAGCCCTCCTCGTACCTGGACATCCGGGAGCGCCTGCGGGTTGCGCAGGTGATCCGCGAACTCTCGGAGGGCAAGCAGGTCCTGGTCATCGAGCACGACCTTGCGGTCCTGGACTTCCTGGCGGACAACGTCCACATCCTCTACGGCACGGAGGGGGCCTATGGCATCCTCACCCAGCCGCGGAAGGTCCGGGTGGCGGTGAACACCTACCTCAGCGGGTTCCTCAAGGAGGAAAACGTGCGGTTCCGGGACCGGGCCATCGCCTTCGAGGCCCACCCTCCCCGGAAGGGGTGGCGGCAGATCCCCCTCATCGCCTACGGCACCCTGGAGGTGCGGTTCGAGACCTTCGCCCTGGAGGTGAAGGGGGGAACCATCCACCAGGGGGAGGTGGTGGGCATCGTGGGGCCGAACGCCACGGGGAAGACGACCTTCGTGAAGGTCCTCGCGGGGGTGCTGGAGCCGGACTCGGGGACCCTGGAGGCCACCGCCCGCGTCTCCTACAAGCCCCAGTACATCGAGTCCGACTTCGGCGGGAGCGTGGAGGAGCTGTACCGCACGGAGCTGGGGGAGGGCTGGGACTCGGGCTACTTCCGGTCCGAGGTGCTGGAGCCGCTGGGGGTGGTGAACCTGCTGGAGCAGGCCGTGGACGCCCTGTCCGGCGGGGAGCTGCAGCGGGTGGCGGTGGCCCTGTGCCTGGGCCGGGAGGCGGACATCTACCTCCTGGACGAGCCCTCCGCGTACCTGGACTCCAACCAGCGCATGGAGGCGGCCCGGACCCTCCGGCGGGTCATGGAGAACCGGGGGACGAGCGGGATGATCGTGGACCACGACGTCTACTTCATCGACCTCGTCGCCGACTCCCTCATGGTGTTCGGGGGGGAGCCCGCGGTCCGCGGCGTGGGCGAGGGGCCGCTGTCGATGCGGGCCGGGATGAACCAGTTCCTCCGCGACGCGGATGTCACCTTCCGGCGGGACGCGGAGACCCGGCGGCCGCGAATCAACAAACCCGACTCCCGCCTCGACCGCGAGCAGCGGGCGGCGGGGGAGTTCTACTACGCCCTGGCCTAGGGGCGCTCCCGGAAGGGCCCCCCGCGCCGGCGCCGCCACCAGAAGAAGTAGAGGACGAGGACGCCAGCCACGGCCGCGAGGGCCAGGATGTCCACGAACTCGAAGGTCTCCACCAGGTTCACCCACGCGGCCCCGAGGAGGTACCCGGCGACGGCCAGGATGGTGTTCCACACCGCCGCGCCGAGGAAGGTGAAGAGGACGAAGGCGGAGAGCCGCATCTTCGCGATGCCCGCGGGGAACGAGATGAAGGAGCGGGTCCCGGGGAGGGAGTGGCCGATGAAGATGGATGCGCTCCCGTACCGCTCGAACCATTCCTCCGCCCGGGCCAAGTGGTCCTCGGTGATTCGGAAGTAGCGTCCGTAGCGGAAGATGAAGGGGCGGCCCACGAGGGAGCCGATGTGGTAGGCCACCGTGGACCCCGCCGTGGCCCCCAGGGTGCCCACCAGGATCACGAGGAGGAGGTCGAACCGCCCGACGCTCGCCAGGTAGCCGGCGAACGGCATGATGATCTCGCTGGGGATCGGGGTGACGACGCCCTCGACGAACATCATGAGGAAGAGGCCGGGGTAGCCGATCCACTCGATGAAGCCGGTGACGGCGGCGGTGAGGCCGGCCAGGAGGGAGGCCATGGGGTCCCGCGGTCATGGGCCGGGGACGTTAAGCGTTTTGCCGGACGGTCCCCGCGGGATCGCCTACGACTCGGGCGGGAGGTGGCGCCCCCGCCGCTCGATCTTCAGCTCCCGGCCCTCCACGACGCGCTCCCCGCGGAGGAACACCGCCTGGGGGAAGAACGCGATCCGGCCCTCGAAGGCGGACCACCCGCTCCGGCTATGGAGGTCGTCCTCCCGGATGCGGCTCTCCTCGTGGGGATGGAGGACGACGAGGTCTGCGTCCCGGCCGACGGCGATCCGGCCCTTCTCCAGCCCTAGGATCTCCGCGGGGCGCTCGCACAGGGCGCTCACCATCCGCCGCAGGCTCAGCCGCCGCCTGCGGACGGCGGCGAAGAGTAGGGGGAGCATCGTCTCCACCCCGGGCATCCCCGGCGGGGCCGAGGCGAAGTCTTCCTTCTCTTCCCGGGTGTGGGGGGCGTGGTCGGACGCGACGACGTCGATGCCCCCCGCCCGCAGGGCCTTCCACAGGGCCGCCCGGTCCGAGTCGCCCCGCAGCGGCGGGTTCACCTTCCCCAGGGCGCCCAGGGCGTCCTTGGCGGTGAGGAGGAGGTGGTGGGGGGTCACCTCGCTCGTGAGACCCCCGCCCACGTGGGGGAGGGAGAGGCGGGAGGAGAGGTGGGCCACGTGGACCCGGGCGTCGCCCCGCACCTTCCGGAGGAGCTCGATGGCCGCCTTCTCCGCCTCCGGCGGGCGGCTCTCTCCGTACGTCTCCAGGTCCGTCCCTCTCCGGCGATGGAACCGCCCCACATGCTCGCCGTGGACGCTGACGGGCCGTCCCGCCTCCGAGGCCGCCTGCAACAGATCAGGGAGCGCCCCGTAGTCCTGGATCTGCAGCTCCCCGGTGCTGGGGGCCATGTAGAGCTTGAACGCGGCGACGTGGGGCGCCATCCCCGCCGCGTCGACCCCCTCCCGGAGGCCGCCGTACAGCACGTGGTCCACATGGGCCTTCCGCCGGATACCCTCCAACTTCTCCTTCGCCCGCTCGGGGGAGTCCGTGGGCGGGTCCGTGTTGGGCATGTCCGCCACGGTGGTCACCCCGCCGCAGGCCGCCGCCGTGGTCCCCGAGGCGAAGTCCTCCTTCTGCGGGGCCCCCGGGTCCCGGAAGTGGACGTGCAGGTCCGCCGCCCCGGGGAGGATGAGGGCGCCGGGGAAGCGGGTGCGCTCGTCCCCCTTGAGGACCTTCGCGACCCGCGTCACGACGCCGCCCTCGACGCCGATGCCGCACTCGATCAGCTGGCCCTGGACGAAGGCGCGCCCCTCAATCACGTGCATGGGGGGCCTCCAGGTCTCGCCGGACCACCGCGCCGCCGGGGGCCGCCTCGGCGAAGATCTCGGCCTGGAAGCGCTCCACGATGGTCTCCGCCCGGAGCCACGCATCCGGGGGCAGCCCCGCCTTCAGGCACGTCTGGGACAGGAACTCCCTCGAGTCCCACCCCCACTCCACGGGGACCTGGGGCAGGAGGAGGCCCCGGGCCCGGTCCGTGGACACGATGAGGCCGTCCTCCCCGACCCGCACCAGGTCCGGGAGCCCGTCCCGGTCCTTGGCCTCCAAAACCTCCGGGGGCGTGAGGAGGCTCACCTCGACCCGGAGCTTGTGGAGTTCCTCGGGTGTGACCGGGAGGAAACGGGGGTCCTCCGTGGCCGCCGCCCCCGCCGCCCGCTGGAGGGCGTCGCGGAGGGGGAAATACGCCTCGTGGTAGCCGATGCACCCCCTCAGATCCCCCGTCGCGTCCACGTTCAGGCTGACGAACACCCCCGCCTTCCGATCGAACGACTCCGGCAGGGGAACATCCTGGGCGCCGCTGCCTAATCGCGCCTCGATGGCCGCCCGGGCGGCCCGCACCGCAGCCCTCCCCTCATCGAGGGAGTACATCGGGGCGTCGGAAGGGCGGGTTGGCCTAAAAGGCTTCCCGCGGGGCGCTGGCAGCCCCTCAGAAACCCTTTTGTAACGTCCCGAGCATCGAGGCACGTGGACCTCCTGAACATCCGGATGCCCGTCATGGAAATCATGTCCAAGACGCCCCACAGCATCCCGCCGGAGAGCACCGTCCTCGACGCGGCGGCGGCCATGCGGGACCACGGCGTGGGCAGCCTCCTCGTGGTCTCCGGCGGCGCCCCCGTGGGCATCATCACCGAGCGGGACGTGGTGTCGAAGGTGGTGGCGGAGAACGGCCTCCCCTCCGACTTCCCCGTGTCCCAGATCATGTCCCACCCCGTCATCTCCATCCACCCCCACAAGGAGGTCGTCCAGGCCGCGCGGACGATGGCGGACAACCGCATCCGCCGCCTGGCGGTCATGGACGGGGACAAGCTGGTGGGCATCGTCACGGAGAACGACATCCTCCAGGTGTGGCCCCGCCTCATCGAGATCACCCGGGAGGCCGCCGCCATCGGCGCCGGCGAGCCCTCCGGGGCGACGTTGGGGTACTGCGAGGTGTGCGGCGTCTTCTCTGAGACCCTCGCGCTGGAGGACGGCCAGGCCCTTTGCCGAGAGTGCCGCGAAGGATAGCGGCGACGTAACGCTTAATAGGGAACCTAGACTACGCGGGGACCGGCATGCGCTTCGTCAAGGTCTCCCAAGAGGAGATCGTGGCCACCCGGAAGCTCTACGAGAGCGTCATGTCCTACGCGTGCCACGGGCTCCTCCAGCGCGAGGGGAACGCCGTGGGGCGGGGCGTGGCGGACATCGCGCTGAAGACCCCGGAGCAGTACTTCGACACGATCCGGAAGGTCCTCGTGGGCCGGGGCTGGGTGGAGGAGATGACGTTCAATGAGACCGGCGTCCGAGCGAAGGGGTCCATCGAGACCTTCCCGGGGAGCGAGAGCGAGACCTGCCACCGCCTCCGGGGGATCCTCGCGACGGTCTACGAGGCGAACCGCGGCGAGCGCATGCGATGCGTCGAGGAGGAGTGCGAGAGCCTCGGCGCCGACCACTGCCAGTTCCGAATCGAGCCTGAGGGATGACCCATGGCGACACTCGAAGAGATGTTGGGCACGCTGAACGACGAATGTGGGGCCACGGCCTCGGCGGTGGTGAGCAAGGACGGGCTTGTGCTCGCGTCCTCCATGCCCGACGACATCGCGCCGGAGACCTTCGGGATCATGACGGCCACGATCCTGGGCGCCAGCATCACCGCGTCTTCGGAGATCAAGAACCCCGCCCCCAGCCGAGTGGTCATCGAGAGCGACAGCTCCCGGACGATCATCTTCAATGCCAGCCGCCGCAGCATCCTCGTGGTCGTCGTGCCCGGAGACGTCGTCCCGGACGATGTGGCGAACCTGTCCAAGACGATCCTGGCCGAGGTGGCCAAGGGGCAGTCCTAGCCCCTCCAGTCTTTTATATTCCACAAGGCGTGTACAAATCAGATTAAATAGTAGGCGCCACTAACGAGAAGTGCCGAGGGGGTAGGCCCACGAGGTATACCCAGGTCGCCGCGGTCGCATCCCTTTTCGTCGTAGCGGGCGTGCTACTCCTTGGCGCGGCCGCGGCCTACCGGGAGAGCCGGCCGGTGGCGGACATCGGCATGGACAACCAGCTCCAGCTCTTCCTGCGCCTCCAGGTCCCCGTGGACGTCGTGGAGAGCGGGGACACCCTCCCCTTCGACGTCCTCGTTGAGGACCAGCACGCGAACCCCGTCCCCGGCGCCCACGTCCGAGTGTGGTGGGAGGGCGCCCTGGCGGTGTCCCCCACGGAGGCGGCGACGGACTCGCAAGGACGGGCCCGGTTCCACCTCACGAGCCCCGACGGCACGGAGGGGCAGTTCCTCCTCCAGTTCGAGGTGGAATACCCGGAGGCCATCCCCGACGCCGCGACCATGGAATTCCTCATCTTCACCCCGCCCGCCCCGACGCCGGTCTCCCAGGACGTCCAGGTGGTCTCCGCGGGCCTCGCGATTCTCGGCCTGGCGGCCCTGGCCGGCTCCGAGGCGGGGCGGTACGGGCTCTTCAACGCCCTGGTCTTCCCCCTCTACACCCGCCTGAAGCGTGAGGAGGTCCTGGACCACTTCGTCCGGGGCCAGATCTACGGCCACATTCTCTCGAACCCCGGGGAGCACTACACCGCGATCCGGGAGCGCCTCAAGGTCACGAACGGCACCCTCTCCCACCACCTCCGCACGCTGGAGGTCCAAGGCTTCATCCAGTCCCGCCGGGAGGGGACCCGGAAGCGGTTCTACTCCGTGAACATGGTCCTCCCCCGGGACCGGGGGATCCGCCTGAGCGACCTGCAGCTGGAGATGCTGGAGCGGATCGACGGCGGCGACGGGCCGACGCAGAAGGACATCGCGGACGCCGTGGGGACGAGCCAGCAGTCCGTGAGCTACAACCTGCGGGCCCTCCTCCAAGAGGAGAAGGTGCGGGTCGAGCGAGAGGGGCGGAAGAAGCGCTACTACCCCTCGTAGGGCCCTGGCCTCCCCGGGGCTCACCGCAACCGCCTTATAGTCCCACAAACGGGCGTACAAATTTCTTTTTATAGCATCATCCAGTTAGCCGGGGCTCGATGCTCGGGTATCCCCTAGAAGCGCTCCCAGAGCGACCGAGCGTCGGTGCCCTGGGCCGTCCGCGGTCCGCGGCGCCGTGGGACTAGGAGGAATGGAATGGAATCGAGACGATTCGGTGCGATTGCCATGGTCTCCGTGACCGTGGCGCTCGCCCTCGTGGGTAGCAGCCTTTTCCTGGCCTACGCGGGCGCGCACAATGTGAGCGGGACACGTCAAGAGTTCGTCTTGCGCATCGGCGCCCAGGACGACATCGAGACGAAGAACATCTTTGGTCACTACCTCTCGCCTGATGTGTGGACGGCGAACGTGCTGGACCCCCTGTACGACGGGTTCCTGCAGGCGGACCCGGACACGGACCAGCTGCTTCCCTACATCGCGCGGGGCGTGGACTTCGACGAGAGCGGCACGCTCGAGCGGGACGAAGTCGGCGTCTTCGCGAAGCAGGCGGGATCGGACCAGAGAACGGTCACGATCTACTACGACCTGAGCGGCGTCCAGTTCGACGACGGGACCCCGGCCACCGTGGAGGACCTCCTGTTCTCCTTCCACGCGGAAGTGAAGATCCCCACATCCATTAGCAAGGACGTGATCAAGGACCAGATGGGGCTGGCGGGTTCGAACTACTCCACGACCCGATGGCTCCACCTGTACCGGATGGACAACATGAACATCTGGGAGGATGAAGGGACGGGCAATCCCTCCACGAATCCCGCCCGGGTGGCCCTGCAGTTCAAGCTCCAGGGCGACTTCTACAACTTCTACCGGGCGTCCACGAGCGTCACCCTGTATCCGCGCTACCTGTGGGAAGGGACCGGCTCCTCGATTACGTGGGACAACCCCGGCTCCCGGTTCCACGGTCAGGTCGTGGACTGCACCCACGCGGACTGGGGCAACGCGCTGGACACCTCCACCTGGAACGGTGTGCCGGAAGCGGACCCCGCGGCGTGGGACTTGGACAGCGCCTCCCAGTGGACCGTGCCCGACGGCTGCATGATCGGGACGGGCCCGTACGTGTGGGACCAGTGGATCCCGGGCAGCTTCGCGAAGCTGAACCGGAACCCCCAGTTCTTCTCGACGGTGGACGGGGCGGGATACGAGTACATCCACGCGCCGTTCCTGGACGGGATGCGCTACCAGATCTACAAGACGGTCCAGGCCGCGGTGTTCGCCCTCCAGGCGAACGAGATCGATGTGATCTCGTGGTCCATCCCACCCGACCAAGTGGCGGACCTGCAGAACAACCCGGACATCACCGTGAGCAGCAACGCGGAGAAGGGCTTCTTCTACCTGGCGTACCACATGCAGATCGCCGGCGGCGCGCCGTGGGCCTATGAGGACGGCGATCCGACGAAGGCGGACATCGGCATCCCCTTCCGCCAGGCGGTGGCCCACACCATCGACAAGCGGCAGATCGTCACCTCGCTGTTGCAGAACTTCGGCGTCATCGCGGACGGCGTCGTGTCGCCCGTGTCGACGCGGTGGTACAACTCGTCCCTGCCCCAGTACGACTTCGACCTGGCGCAGGCGGCGGCCATCCTGGACACGTTCTCGACGGACCCGGGAGGCACCTGTCAGCAGGACGGGACCGGGTGCCGGAGCTTCGTGGGCATCGGGTCGTCCCTCTTCGACATCCAGTGCCCCCAGGCCGACTACGACCCCATCCGGGCCGCGGCGTGCAGCATGATCGAGACCCAGATGCGGGCGGTCGGGATGAACGTGAAGGCGACGCACCTGGCCTTCTCCCAGATCACCCAGAACCTGGACAACCGGGACATGCGCATGTGGATCCTCGGGTGGCGCATCGGCAGCGACCCGCCGGACTACCTCCACGCGTTCTTCTACTCGGGGAACTACCCCGACGGGCAGAACTACCCCGGCTACGCCAACCCCGTGTTCGACCAGCTGGTGACGGACATCCGCGCGAACCTGGACCCCGACAGCCAGGCGGACCAAGTGAAGTACGCCCAGGGCATCATCTCCACGGAGCTCCCGTACGACGTCCTGTACTACCGGACGAACATCGAGGCGTACCGGAACGACCGGACGAGCAACTGGACCGTGGGGGCGGCGGGTTCCATCTTCGGCGGTTCGTACTGGTCCTGGATCGGCGTGGAGCCGCCGAAGCCGGGATCGCTGCGGGCCACGGTCACCACGGAGACCGCCGTCGCTTCGGGCGGCACGATCCCCGTGACGGCCACCGTGCGGGACCCGGACAACAGCCCCTTCGCCAACGCCGACGTGACCCTCCGGGCCACGGGCGGCACCTGGGCCAACCCGGGAGCCGACCCCCTGACCACCTCCGGAACGACCCTCTCCACGGGCAAGTTCACGGGCAACTACATCGCGCCCACGGTGACGACGAAGCAGAAGGTCTTCATCAGCGTCTCGGCGAGTGACCCCGGCGGCGTGTTCGGGGACTCCCTGGAGACCTCCGTCGTGGTCACGGTGTTCCCGCCCGGGGTGAGCTTCCTCTCGATTACGGCCGACGCGACGAGCACCGTCGCCGAGGTCGGGGACGCCATCCTGATCGACGTGACGGTGCGCGACGAGGCGCGGGTCACCGTCGATACGGCCGACGTCGCCGTGGCGGTACAGCCGACGGCGAGCCCGGGAGCGACGCCCACCAGCGGGCAGACGGACTCGGCCGGGAGGATTCAGATCTCCTTCCAGGTCGATGACATCGGCGGCGTGGAGTCGAAGGACTACCAGTTGACCTTCAACGCCACGAAGGCCGGCTTCGAACCTGCGCCGGGACGGGTCCTGGACCTGACCATCTTCGAACCAGAAACTCCTGGTGGAACGGGAGGCGACGGCGGACCGGTGGTCCCCGCCCTTGACATGCTGGCCGTCCTCGCGGTGGTCGGCACCCTGGCGGTGGCCTACGGCTACGTCCGAGAACGAGGGAAGAGGGAGTAGGCTCCCTCTCCCCCTCTCAACCTTTTTCCCCTCTTTCGGTCATCCAGGGGAAAGGGAGGAGTGGACATGGAACCCAGAAGCCCCGCGAGGCGAAGCGTAGCCCTCGTCCTAGCCATAGCCGCCGCGCTGCTGGCCGGGACGGTCTTCGCGACCGCCGCCGCGGCCTACGATAGGAACGGGACACGTCAGGAGTTCGTCCTGCGCATCGGCGCCCAGGACGACATCGAGACCAAGAACTTCTTCGGGAACGCGCTGTCGCCGGACGTGTGGACGGCGAACGTCCTGGGGCCCCTCACGGACGGGGTCCTGCAGGCGGACCCGGACACGGACCAACAGCTGCCCTACGTCGCCCGGGGCGTGGACTTCGACGAGGACGGCACCTTCGAGCGGGACGAGGTCGGGGTGTTCGGGAAGCAGGCGGGGACGAACCAGCGGGTCGTCACGGTCTACTACGACCTGAACGGGGCGGAGTTCCACGACGGGACGCAGGCGACGGTGGAGGACCTGATGTTCTCGTACCACGCCACGACGAAGATCCCCACGGTCATCAGCAACGACGTGATCAAGGACCAGGCGGGCCTCGCGGGGTCGAACTACTCCACGACCCGGTGGCTCCACATCTACAAGTTGGACCCGCTGAACGTGTGGGAGGATGAGGGGACGGGCTCCCCGTCGGGCGACCCCTACCGCGTGGCCCTCCAGTTCCAGTTGCAGGGCGACTACTACGACTTCTACCGGAGCACGATCTCCGTCGGTCTCCTGCCGCGGGCCCTCTGGGAAGGGACGGGGGCGAGCATCATCTGGAACAACCCCGGCTCGCGGTTCAACGGACAGACGGTGGACTGCACCCACGCGGACTGGGGTCAGGTCCTCGACACCTCGATCTGGAACGGCGTGCCGGAGACCGCCCCGAACGCCTGGGACCTGAACGGGGCTGCGGAGTGGACCGTCCCCGACGGCTGCATGATCGGGACGGGCCCGTACGTGTGGGACCAGTGGGTCCCGGGGAGCTTCGCGAAGCTGAACCGGAACCCCCAGTTCTTCACCACGGTGGACGCGAGCGGCTACGAGTACATCCACCCGCCCTTCCTGGACGGGATGCGGTTCCAGATCTACAAGACGGTCCAGGCCGCGGTGTTCGCCCTCCAGGCGAACGAGATCGATGTGATCTCGTGGTCCATCCCACCCGACCAAGTGGCGGACCTGCAGAACAACCCGGACATCACCGTGAGCAGCAACGCGGAGAAGGGCTTCTTCTACCTGGCGTACCACATGCAGATCGCCGGCGGCGCGCCGTGGGCCTATGAGGACGGCGATCCGACGAAGGCGGACATCGGCATCCCCTTCCGCCAGGCGGTGGCCCACACCATCGACAAGCGGCAGATCGTCACCTCGCTGTTGCAGAACTTCGGCGTCATCGCGGACGGCGTCGTGTCGCCCGTGTCGACGCGGTGGTACAACTCGTCCCTGCCCCAGTACGACTTCGACCTGGCGCAGGCGGCGGCCATCCTGGACACGTTCTCGACGGACCCGGGAGGCACCTGTCAGCAGGACGGGACCGGGTGCCGGAGCTTCGTGGGCATCGGGTCGTCCCTCTTCGACATCCAGTGCCCCCAGGCCGACTACGACCCCATCCGGGCCGCGGCGTGCAGCATGATCGAGACCCAGATGCGGGCGGTCGGGATGAACGTGAAGGCGACGCACCTGGCCTTCTCCCAGATCACCCAGAACCTGGACAACCGGGACATGCGCATGTGGATCCTCGGGTGGCGCATCGGCAGCGACCCGCCGGACTACCTCCACGCGTTCTTCTACTCGGGGAACTACCCCGACGGGCAGAACTACCCCGGCTACGCCAACCCCGTGTTCGACCAGCTGGTGACGGACATCCGCGCGAACCTGGACCCCGACAGCCAGGCGGACCAAGTGAAGTACGCCCAGGGCATCATCTCCACGGAGCTCCCGTACGACGTCCTGTACTACCGGACGAACATCGAGGCGTACCGGAACGACCGGACGAGCAACTGGACCGTGGGGGCGGCGGGTTCCATCTTCGGCGGTTCGTACTGGTCCTGGATCGGCGTGGAGCCGCCGAAGCCGGGATCGCTGCGGGCGACCCTGACGACGGCCTCCGCCGTCGCCTCCGGGGGGAGCGTGTCCGTCTCGGCGACGGTCCGCAACCCGGACAACGACCCGGTGGCGGGGATGGATGTGACCCTCCGGGCCACGGGAGGCACGTGGCAGAACCCGGACCCGAACGACCCCAACGGCCTGACGACGAAGGGGACCACCCTGGTGACTGGGAAGTTCACCACGAACTACATCGCGCCCACGGTGACGACGAAGCAGAAGGTCCCCATCACCGTCCAGGCGAAGGACCCGAACGGGATCTTCGGCGAATCCCTCGAGACCTCCCTCATCCTCACCGTATTCCCCGCGGGGGTGGACTTCCTCTCGGTGAGCGTGGACCCCACGAGCGACCTGACCGTGGAAGGGGACCCCGTCCTCATCACGGTCACCGTGCGGGACCAGGACCAGATCCCCGTGGGCGCTTCCGACGTCGCCGTGACGGTGCAGCCCACGGCCAGCCCGGGCGCCAGCCCCACGACGGGGCCGACGGACGCCTCGGGGCTGATCCAGGTGACCTTCCAGGTGGATGACATCGGCGGCGTCCCGTCCAAGGCCTTCGAACTCACCTTCAACGCCACGAAGGCGGGCTACGCGGAGGCGCCGGGCCGCATCCTGGAGGTGAACGTCCTTGAGCTGGAGGAGACGCCGCCCCCGCCGGACGGCATCCCCGCCCTGGAGATCGCCGTCGTGGTCATGGCCATCCTCGCGGTGGCGGTCATCGTGCGTTGGCGGCAGCGCTGGTAGGCCGGCCGCGCCCGCGACCGGGCAGCGGCGCCGAGACGCCCCGCCGGAGAGGTCGAAGCAGAGGCCGAACCCATGGAGAAAAACGACAATCGGGTGTACAAATGACGTTAAATAGGGCAGGGATTATGAGAACGGGGAGGCGGGCCCCATGAGGATTTGGAGGTACCTGGCCAGGCGTGCCATCCAAACCGTCATCACCCTGATCGTGGTCGTCATCCTGCTCTTCGTCATCTTCCGCCTGATGCCCGGCGACCCGACGCGGTTCTTCATCCAGCCCGGGCAGACCCAGGAGAACATCGACCGCCTCTGCATCCAGTTCGGGCTCTGCAAGGCCGTCCCCGCGCAGGGCACGGACTACGAGTCGGCGTTCAACACGAACGACCTGGGGGCCTACGAGATCGTCATCACCGTGAGGGACAGGAGGGACAACGTGGGGACGTTCTACGCCGCCCATACGCGGGAGCCCGGCTTCCCCCCGGGCGCCCTGGGCATCGTCAACATCTCCGCCTCCCCGTACCACATCGTCAACGTCACGGACGCGGTGGTGCTGAACGCGGAGCCCCGGGTGCCGGGCGGCGGACCGTTCAACCTGTGGGCGGTGATCGAGTATCCCGACAGCTCGATGGACAACGTCACCCTCGCCCCCACTGGCTCGGTATACTACCAGGCCACCTTCACCCCCGACCAGGCGGGGGTCTACCGCATCACGTTGGGCATCCAGGCCGCCGGCTCCATCGAACGCGCCCCCTTCACCGTCGCGGCCAACGACCTCCCGGCGGACTTGGACCCATTCCTCCTTCAGGACGACCACGTCTACATCGAGCGGGTTCTGACGGGGACGCAGGTCGTGGACCCGTTCCGGAACCGGGTCCATGTGAGCGTCGTCTCCACCGCGGCGGGGGGCGGCCTCGGCTCCATCCAGAACGTCACGGCGACCATCACGTCCCACACGTGGGACACCCAGGGGGACGGGGGACAGGGGGCCTACGGGGCGTTCTCCGTGGTCGTCGAGAACCTCCCCTTGATTCACGTGGACGAGGTCGTGCGTACGACGGCGTGGGAGCAGTTCGTCCCCTACTTGCAGTCCATGCTGACGTTCGACTTCGGGAACTCCTTCTTCAGCCGGCAGCCGGTCATCGACGAAATCTCCCAGCGGATCCCCCCGACCCTCCTGTTGTTCGGCAGCGCCCTCATCCTCTCCACCTTCATCGGGGTCGCCCTGGGCGTCCTCCTGGCGTGGTACCGGGGGACGAAGTTTGAGATGAGCGCCATCGTGGTGTCCCTCTTCTTCTACTCCATGCCCCTGTTCTGGTTCGGCCTCATCCTGCTGTGGGCCTTCGGCTTCCGCCTGGGCTGGTTCCCCCTCGGCGGCATGATCACGCCGGGGCTATGGGAAGGGGGCCCCCCGGACATCGGCACCCAGATCCTCGACATCGGCCGCCACCTGGTGCTGCCCCTCGCCACCCTGATGATCCTGGGGCTCGCGGGGACGATCCTCCTCATGCGGAACTCCATGCTAGAGGTCCTGGGGGAGGACTACATCACCACCGCGAAGGCGAAAGGGCTCTCGGAGCGGCAGGTCATGTACCGCCACGCGGCGCGAAACGCCCTCCTCCCCGTCACGACGGCGGTGGCCATCGCCGCCGGAGGGGTCATCAGCGGGGGCGTCCTCACGGAGACGATCTTCTCCTGGCCCGGGATGGGCTTCTACCTGGTCAACCGCACCCTGCGCCAGGACTACCCCGCCATCCAGGCCACCTTCTACATCCTGGCCATCCTGACCATCATCGCGAACTGGGTCGCCGACATGCTGTACGCCGTGCTGGACCCCCGGGTGAGGTTGTAGGATGGCGGGGCGCAGCAAGTGGAAGGAGCGCTACCGGGCGTACGCGAAGGTCTTCAAGCAGAACTGGGAGCTCTACAAAGCGAGCCGCATCGGGCTCGTGGGCATCGCCATCATCATCTTCTTCCTCCTCATGGCCCTCTCTGCCCCGTACCTAGGCTTGCGTGACCCCATTGGGTGGTTCGCCCCCGACGAGGACATTATCGCGGTGGACCAGTACCACCCCCCAGGCATCGATACGGGAGTGCCCCCCTACAACGTCCGCACCACCCCTATCACCGAAGAGATCACCTTCCGCCTCCGACCGAAGTCGGAGGAGCCTCGTACGGACCGTGTCTATGTCACCACGGACGACCACATCTACGCCATCCGTCCCATCACGGGCATCCAGAACTGGCTCTTCCCCGGTAATTTCACCGCCGACGGGACGATCACGACCCCCGTCGTGGTGATCAACTTCGGCCACCACACGGAGCCGGACAAGGCCGACTTCGTCCTGTACTTCGGCACGGAACAGGGCACCCTCTACGCCCTGAACGACTCGAACACCCAGATCGGGAACGTCCCCGTGGGGCAGAACGCCTTCTCCGTCGCCTTGGACGGGAGCCCCGTGGAGTCTGTGGCGGCCTACTCCTTGGACATTGAGGCGGGGCGGCGGGGGAGCGTCCGCATCGAACAGGACAACACTCCTGACTTGGATGGCGTCGACACTCCCTTTGCTGTCGACCTAGGCGGGTCCTTCCAGATCTACTATTCCGGCAACAACTCGGAGGAGGACAGGTGGGGCATTCTGAGCCTGAGTTCCCGGGACGGGTTGAGATTCGTGCGTGGCGGCTCGAAGGGAGCAAACGATGTGTTCAGTACCCCGAGCCTCTGGGATGGGGAGGGGGAGATGGATCCGTACGTCTTCCAGGATTCGCTCGGTAGCTGGCTGATGTACTACGTTGGATTCGATGGTTCGGCGTACCGCATTCTCCGGGCCACATCCCCGGATAGGCTCGACTGGACGAAAGCCGCTACCCCCGTCCTATCGTCCTCACGGCCCGAGGACGCCGCAGGCATGCGCCGCCCCTGGCTCGTCCGCGAGCCCGGGCTCTGGACCCTGCTGTATGCCGGATATGACGGGACGATGTGGAGACTCCTTAGCGCGACATCAACGGATGACGGGGCGAATTGGTCCGGCCCCTCGGTCGTCCTGGATGACGCCCGCCACCCGACGGTCTACGAACCGGAACCGGGTTCTGGGAACTACACAATGGTCTATACGGCCAACGTCTCCGGCGCGCCCCGCCTCTTCGAGACCACCTCGATGGACCCGGGGGTTTGGTCTCCCGGCGTCGAGATCGTGGGTCCGGGAGACGCCCTTCGCCTCGTGGACACGGGTCACCCAATCTTCGACCCCCTCAGTCTGGAGGCCCAGATCTCTCAAGGGGCCCAGAGCCCGATGGTGCTTCCCCTGGAGGACGGGAGTTTCCGCATGTACTACGTCTCCCCCTACTTCGAGCAGCGGGCAGGGGGAGAGGACATGGCCGCCATCGTGACCCAGACCTCCCCAGACGGTCTCATGTGGATTCGCGAGCACAAGGACCTCTACGTGGCGACCACGCAAGCGGGCTGGGTGTATGCATTCTCCGCGGTAGACAACCAACTCCTGTGGCAACGGAAGATCAGCGACCTACCCACCCGGGTGTCCGGCACCCCCCTCATCCCCGCGAATGACCCCACCTACTCCTCGGCCTTCGACCGGGACGGCGCCATCGTCGTGGTGGGGACCCAAGACGGGGAGATTCATGGGCTCCGGACGAGGGACGGCGTGCTCGCCTGGGAGGACCCCTTCCACCTGGGCCTGCCCGAAGGAGGGACCTGGTGGACGCCCCCTGTCGTAGCGGAGCAGTCCGCCATACCCATCGCGAACGGGACAGACTTCACCGACGTGGCGTACGCAGCTTCCAGCGATGGATGGCTATACGCGGTCTTCGTCAAGGACGGGCAGCTGATCCCCCATTGGAAGGACTCCGCATCGGGGTGGGAGCGAGAGATCGGCATCCCCGTCCGGGATGCGGGAGGGGACCTCGACTTGGGGAACCTGTCCGCCCCATCCGTGCGCGGGACCACCCTCTACGTAGGGTCGTCCACGGGGCGAGCCTACGCCCTCTACCGTGACAATGTGGGCCTCACCATCAAGGCGGGAGACACGAAATGGGAATTCGGAGACGAGGCCCTCCGGGACAAGAACGCCACGTTCGCCATCCGTCCCACGAACTGGAACCCGCTAGACTTGGTCTTCTTCGTCGCGAACCACGACAACGGGACCGAGAACGACCCCACGGACGACCGGTCCGCGGTGTACAGCATCGCCTTGGACGGCGAAATCTCGTGGAAACAGAACTTCGAGGGCCACGTCGCCGGGCCTGTCATCGTCTGGCGCTCTGAGGAGCCCGTGTCGGGCACCCAGGGGCAGCTCCAGCCCGCCGTCTGGTTCGGGACGGACCACGGCATCGTATACGCGTACTCCGCGGCGGGGAAGGTCATCGCACCACTTCCGCCCACCTGGCTCCGCCCGGTGCAGAGTGGCAACGTCTACTGGCTCGGGACGGACGATCGGGGGCGGGACCTGTTCAGCCAGCTCATGTACGGCGCGCAGATCGCCCTCATCGTCGGCTTCCTGGCGGCCTTCTTCTCGATCTCCATCGGCGTCATCATCGGCCTCGTGGCCGGCTACTCCGGCGGGCGGGTGGAGTCCATCCTCATGCGGTTCACCGACGTCATCCTCGTCCTGCCCGGCCTCCCGTTGGTCATCATCCTGGCCGCCGTCCTCGGCGCGAACATCTGGAACATCATCTTCGTCATCGCCATCGTCGGGTGGCCCGGGGTCGCCCGCGTCATCCGCGCCGAGGTCCTCTCCCTCAAGGAGCGGCCCTTCATCGATTCCGCCCGGGTCACGGGCGCGAGCAACATCCGGATCATGTTCCGGCACGTGGCCCCGAACATCCTCCCCCTCGCGTTCCTGTACATGACCTTCGCGGTGAGCGGGGCCATCCTCACGGAGGCGGCCCTGAGCTTCATCGGGCTCGGGGACGTGAACACCCCCTCCTGGGGCCAGATGCTGGAGGCCATCCAGCGGGCCAATGTGTTGGGGTCGTGGTGGTGGCTCCTTCCACCGGGGCTGGGCATCACGTTCCTGTCCCTGGCCTTCTACCTCGTCGGGCGCGGCTACGAGCAGATCGTCAACCCGCGGCTGAGGGCACGGTGAGTCCCGTGGCCATGCTGGATGTGAGGAACCTGAAGACGTACTTCCGCATCCTCAAGGGGAGCGTGAAGGCCGTGGACGGGGTGACCTTCACCCTGGACCGGGGGGAGACCATGGGCCTCGTGGGCGAGTCGGGGTGCGGGAAGACGACGACGGCGTTCGCCATCACCCGCCTCCTGCCCTCGAATGGGGACATCGTCGGCGGGGAGATCCGCTTCAACGACGTCGTCATCGGCCGGGCGGACCTGGCCACGGAGGTCAACGAGATCCTCAAGCAGGGGGACTGGCAGCGGCAGGTGCAGAAGGCCCTCGCCCGGAGCCAGGCCCGCCTCGAGGCGATGCAGGCCCTGGACGAGGAGGAGGACGTCGAGGCGGAGGTGATGGACACCGAGGACGTCCGGGAGCGGGAGGCCCGGGTCCTGGGGCTCCTGATGGAGGCCATGGCGACGGCGACGGAGGAGGATGGGGAGTCCCTGCGCCTCCGGCTCCAGCGCCTGGTGGACAAGGAGATCCGGTCGTGGTCGGGCCGCCGCCGCAAGAAGCGGATGGAGCGGGAGATCGAGGACCGAATGACGAACATCCGCTGGGACGAGATCTCCATGATCTTCCAGGGCGCCATGAACGCCTTCAATCCCGTCTACAAGGTGGGGGACCAGATCATGGAGGCGCTCCTCACCCACGAGGACATCTCGAAGGAGGACGCCCGGAAGCGGGTCGCGGAGCTCTTCGACCTCGTGGGGCTGGACGAGGCCCGCATCGAGGGGTACCCCCACGAGTTCAGCGGGGGCATGCGGCAGCGCGCCATCATCGCGATGTCCCTGGCCCTGACGCCCCAGCTCATCATCGCGGACGAGCCCACCACCGCCCTGGACGTGATCATGCAGGACCGCATCCTCGCGGAGATCCGGGACATCCAGCGGCGGATGGGGATGGCCATGATGATCATCACCCATGACATCTCCGTCGTGGCGGAGGTGGCGGAGAAGATCGCCATCATGTACGCCGGGAAACTCGTGGAGATCGGCGGCATTGAGGAGGTGTTCGGCCGTCCCGCGAACCCCTACACCATCGGCCTCATGGCCGCCTTCCCCAGCATCAAGGGGGAGCGGGAGCGCCTCCAGGCCATCCCCGGCTCCCCGCCGGACCTGGCGAACCCGCCGTCCGGGTGCCGGTTTCACCCCCGCTGCCGCTACGCCAAGGACATCTGCAAGGTGGAGGAACCCGACCTTCTGGAGGTGCGGGAGAACCACCTGGCCGCGTGCCACTTCGCCAAGGAGATCTTTGCGGGGGAACTGGGGGAGACGTAGTTGGAAGCCGAGCTGCAGGCCCTGGGCGAGATCGAGCCTCCCTCCGCGGAGGTCGTCTGGGAGGTCGACAACCTAGTGAAGTGGTTCTCCGTGAGGGCGGGGTTCCTCAGCGCCATCATGGGGAAGGAGCTGTTTGTCCACGCCGTGGACGGGGTGAGCTTCGACATCCACAAGGGGGAGATCCTGGGCGTCGTGGGGGAGTCCGGGTGCGGGAAGACCACCACGGGTCGGCTCCTGGTCCGGCTGGAGACCCCCACCTCGGGGAAGATGGTCTTCGACGGGGAGGACATCGGCGGCCTGAAGGGACGGGCCCTGAAGGACTTCCGACGGAACGTCCAGATGGTGTTCCAGGACCCCTACGAGAGCCTGAACCCGCGGTTCAACGTGTACAACACGGTGGCGGAGCCCCTCGTCGTCCACCATGTGGGGGAGACCATCGAGGAGCAGGAGGAGATGGTCATCCAGGCCCTGGAGAACGCGGAGCTGAAGCCGGCGGACGACTTCATGTACCGCTACCCCCACGAACTCAGCGGGGGCCAACGGCAGCGCGTCGCCGTGGCCCGCGCCCTGGTCCTCCGACCCAAGTTCATCGTGGCCGACGAGCCGGTGTCCATGCTGGACGTCTCCATCCGGGCGGGGATCATGAACCTCATGCTCCTCCTGCGGCAGCAGTACGAGATCCCCTTCATGTTCATCTCCCACGACGTCTCCGTGACCCGGTACATGAGCCACCGGATCGCGGTGATGTACCTGGGGAACATCGTGGAGCTTGCGCCCTCGGAGAAGGTCATCAAGGACCCGAAGCACCCCTACACGGAGGCCCTCCTCTCCGCGGTGCCCGTGCCCGACCCCACGGCGAAACACGGGCGTGTCCAAATCCGCGGGGAGCTGCCGAGCCCCATCCACCTCCCCACCGGGTGCGCGTTCCACCCCCGCTGCCTCTACAGGCGGGAGATCTGCGAGGTCGTGAAGCCCGAGCTGAGGGAGGTGGAACCCGGCCACTGGGTCCAGTGCCACTTCGCCGAAGACCTGGACCTCCAGAGCCCCGACGACGTGGACGTCCGGGAGATCGGGTTCTGCGAGAAGTGTCGGGAGCCGGTGCTGAAGAGCATGCTCTCCGAAGTGTGTGAGTGCCCCAACAAGATCTACCATGAGGAGTGCGCCATCGAGCTGGCCCAGTGCCCCATCTGCCAGAAGACGTTCTAGGTGATGGGATGAACAAGCGGGCCGCTGCCCTGGCCGTCACGTTCCTCGTCGTGGGCGTCACCGCGGGCTTCTTCATGTACCGCACGGCCACCAACTACGACGCCGCCACCGAGGCCATCCTCACCCTCAGCCCGAGCATGGTCCAGGTGGAGGAGGTGCGGATCCCGCCCATCACGTCGATGCAGGAGACCATCTCCGTGGAGGTGGCGTTCAACGTGACGAACCCCACCCGCCAGGCCATCCTCGTGTGGCCCATCTCCTTCAAGCTGTACAACGACGACGTGACGGACCAGCGGCCCTTCCTCCACAAACTCCAGGACCGGCTCGTGAACCTGGGGATCGCCACGGCTCCCGAGGCGCCCTACCGGCTGGAGCCCGGGATCTCCGTCACCATGGAGGGGACGGTCCTCGTGGGGGGCATCGTGGGGCACATCGACGTGCTGAACGTCACGGACCCAGACGGGAACTACCACCCGTTCATCACGGCCTCCATGCTCGCGGAGCTCGCCGACACCGGCATCAAGCGGGACATCGAGGGCATCCTGTACGTCTCGGGGCCGGAGGGGGTGCCGCCGTATGAGGGGTGAGTCCTGGAAGCTCTACCTGGGCGGCCTGCTCTGGGCGGGGGTGGGGGCGGTGGTCATCGCCTTCGTGTTCACGTCCGCGTTCATGCGGACCTTCACCCCGATTCCCATGGACGCCTTCAACGCCGTCGTCATCGGCCCCCTCTTCGTCGGCTTCGTGGTGGGGGCGCTCCTGACGGAGGCGGACATCCGCGGCATCGCCTACGCGGCCATCCTCACCGCGATCCTGTCCATGGCCCTCATCTACGTCATGATGTTCATCCCCATGATTACGGGGACCGCGACGAACATGCTCCAGCTCCCCATGACAGACTTCGAGCGCCAGGCGATCATCCTGTCCAGCGTCTTCCTCATCCCCCTGACCATCATGGGGACCATCCTCGGGAAGGCCTTCGGGGAGATGGCCCTGCCCTCCGACGAAGAGGTGGAGCGTCGGCGCCTGATCCTGCGGGAGACGCGGGAGTGGCACGCCCTCCTCCGGGGCACGCCCCCCGGGAAGCGGGGCCGGCCCCGGGACGAGGAGGAGTAGGGGGGCGAGTGGGCCGAGGCGGAATCGAACCGCCGATCTCCGCCTTGTAAGGGCGGCGTCATGGCCCCTAGACCATCGGCCCGGCGTCCCTCATCTTCGGCGCCGCTTTTCAGACTTCCCTCGCCGGCGGCTTCGGCGGGAGGGGACCCGGGGCAGGTCCGCCACCTGGCCCATGAAGGTCCCGTCCTCCAGGAACACCCGGGCCCCGTCGAGGTCCGCCACGTCGGGGCGCATCAGGGGGCCGCGGAGGCGCCGGCTCCTGGAGTTGACGGGGGCGCCGCCGAGGAGAGGGTTGAAGGCGGGGAGCTTGATGAGCTCCTCGGGGAGGCGGGGGTACCGGGGGTGCTCCTCCCGGAAGGCGGTCCGGATCCAGCACCGTTGGTGGGTGACCTTGCCCAGGGCGTCCTCGAAGGCGACGACGGGGTGGTTGTGACCCACGGCCAGGACTTCCGCCGCCATCACCTCCTCCGAAGGCCACCGGTGTCCGTGGGCGAAGCCGCAGTCCCCGTGGACGGCGCCCGTGGCGGGATGGAGGTCCACGCCATCCGGGACGAGGTCCCGCAGGCCGGCGTCGTGGTTCCCGGGGACGACGTGCACTTCCGCGAAGATGCCCTGAAGGCCCTCCAGGAACCGGGGGACCTCCCGCCGCTCCCACCGCGTGGAGTAGCCGATGGTGTGCTTCAGGTCGCCGAGGATGAGGAGGGTCGTCGCGCCGCGGGCGCTCGCCAGGGACGTCAGTCGCTCCAGGAACTCGTCCACCACGCTGGGGACGGCGGCCCCCGCGTGGATGAACTCCTTCTCCACGCCGATGTGGACATCGGCGATGGCCAGGGCGTCGTCGACCTGCAGGACGGGCTCCCCGAAGATGGGCTCGGGCGGCACGGGAGGGCCACGAAGGGGTCGATAGAAAAACGTTGGCCCTAGAGGTGGGCCTTCAGGATCTCGGGGACCATCGCCGCGACGTCGGAGGCCGTCATCCCGTAGCTTCGACGGGCGAAGGCCCATTCCCCCGCCAACCCCGTCATCCAAGCTGCCAGGCGGGCGGCGTCGAAGGGGGCCATCCCCCGGCCCATGAGGCCGCCGGCGACTCCCGCCAGGACGTCCCCCGTGCCCCCCACGGTCATCGCGGCGCACCCGGTCCGGTTGCGCTTCGTCCGCACCCCGTCGGTGATGATGTCCACCCGCCCCTTGACCAGGAGGCAGACGTCCCACTGTTGGGCGAACGTCTCCGCGGCGTTCAGGCGTTGGTCGACGCCGCCCCGAACGGGCTTCCCGCGGAGGATGTCGAACTCCCCCGCGTGGGGGGTGAGGACGGCGTCGGCGTTCTCCAGGCAGGTCGGATCCTCGGCCACGGCCTTCAGGCCGTCGGCGTCGACGACCACGGGCACGTCGGCGGCCCGGATGACCTGGCGCAGGGCCTCGAGGGTCTCCGGGTTCAGGCCCGCCCCTGGACCAACGAGGAGGACGTCGGCGGCCTCCGCCAACCATTGGATGTCCTTCACGTCGTCCGGCCGGAGCCACTCCTCGCCCACGGCGTCCACGAGGAAGTTCGGGGAGTAGGAGGCGACGACGGTCCGGATGGAGGAGGGCACGGCGAGGTCCACGAGGTCCACCCCGGCGGCGTAGGCGCCGAAGGCGGACAGGGCGGGGGCGCCGGTGAAGGGGCCGCCGCCCACCACGAGGAGCCGCCCGTTGTCCCCCTTGTGGGAGTCCGGGCGGGACGCGGGGTAGAGGGTCATCTCCCCCGGGCCCGTGAAGGTCTCCGCCTCCTCGGGGATCCCGATGGACATCACGATGATCTCCCCGGAGTTGCGCTCGTTCATGCCTTCCTTGACGTCGTGGAGGGTCACGGTGGCCGTGGGCTTCACCGCGGTGCGGGTCCCGAGGCCGCTGGGGACGTCGATGGAGACCACGGGCACCTCGACGGCGTTGAGGGCGGCGATGGCGGACGCGTAGGGCTCCCGCACCTCCCCCGTGAGGCCGACGCCGAGGAGGGCGTCGATGAGGACGTCCGACCCCTTCAGGGCCGCCGCGAGATCCTCGGGGGCCTCGAAGACCTCCACGGTCTCCGGCAGGGCCTCCAAATTGCTCTGGGAGAGCTCCGTCCGGAGGCCCTCCCGCCCGCGGAGGAGGATGACCCGGACCTGGCTCTTCTCCGCGAGGTACCGCGCGGCGACGAGGCCGTCCCCCGCGTTGTTGCCGGAGCCGCAGACGAGGGTGACCGTCTTCCCCTCCGTCTCGAACTCCCGGGTCGCGACGGCGGCCACGGCCCGCCCCGCGTTCTCCATGAGCTCGGAGGTGGGGACGCCCAGGGCCTCGGCGTTCCGGTCGAGGACGCGGATTTCGGGAAAGGGGAGCACGGCGCCGGATTCGGAGGTCGGCCTATTAACGTTGCGGGCTCGACACCGTTAAGACCCGCTCTTTGCTTCGGGGACCGTGGCCCGCCTGGACTCCCGGATGCTCGTGGCCATCGCTCTCGTCCCGGTCCCCATCAGCCTCATCCTCCGGTTCGCGGGGGGCCCGCCCGCGGCCCTCTTCGCCGTGGCGGGGATCGCCATCATCCCTCTCGCGTACCTCATGGGGGTGGCCACGGAGGAGCTGGGGAAGGACATGGGGGCGGGCATCGGCGGCCTCCTCAACGCGACCTTCGGGAACGCCACGGAGATCATCATCGCGTTGTTCGCGCTGAACGCGGGCCTCATCACGGTGGTGAAGGCGAGCCTCACGGGGTCCATCGTGGGGAACATCCTCCTGGTGCTGGGCCTGAGCCTCCTCCTGGGGGGCGCGCGGCACAAGCGGCAGACCTTCGAGCGGCGCGCGGCGGCCACCCGCTCCACGATGCTCACCCTCGCCGTCGCGGGCCTCCTCATGCCCACGGCCGCCCTCCTGGCGTTCAGCGTGGGCGGGCTGGACCCGGCGGAGGAGGCGCGCCTCCAGGGGATCCTGGGGGACCTGAGCGTGTGGATCGCCCTCGTGCTGCTGGCGACCTACTTCCTGGGCCTCCTGTTCTCCCTCCACACCCACCGCCACCTCTTCAATCCCGCGGGGGAGCACGCGCCGCGTATCTGGAGCCGCCGGATGGCCTTCGGGGTGCTCGTGGGGGCGACGGCCTTGGTCTCCCTGGAGAGCGAACTCCTCGTGTCCTCCCTGGAAAGCGCGAAGGACGCCCTCGGCGTGAACGACCTCTTCATGGGGGTCATCATCATCGCGGTCGTGGGGAACGCCGCGGAGCACGGGTCCGCCATCCTCACCGCGTGGCGGAACGAGATGGACCTGGCGGTGGGCATCGCCACCGCCTCCAGCACCCAGATTGCCCTGTTCGCCGCCCCCATCCTGGTGTTCGCGGGAGTCCTCATGGGACAGGCCATGGACCTGGCCTTCGAGACCTTCGAGATCCTCTCCATGGCCCTGGCCGTGGCCGTGGTCGCCATGGTGGCGGGGGACGGGGAGTCGAACTGGTTCGAGGGGGTGCTCCTCTTGATGCTGTACGCGGTCATCGCCATCGGATTCTACTTCCACCCGTGATGCGTCATGCGGAAGGCCCTCACCGCGAACGTCGTCCTCCTGGGGGTGGTGAGCCTCCTCACGGACTTCAGCTCGGAGATCCTCTTCCCCCTGCTCCCGTTCTTCCTCACCCTCGAGCTGGCGGCGAGCTTCGCGCTGCTGGGCGTCATGGAGGGGGTGGCGGAGGCGCTGGCCTCCGCGTCCCAGATCGCCTGGGGGCGGGTGAGCGACCGGACGGGCCGGCGGACGCCCCTCATCCGCCTGGGCTACGGTCTCTCCGCGATGTTCAAGCCCCTCTTCGTCGTCGCCCCGGGGGCCCTCCA
>CAYFXO010000006.1:0-8897 GCA_964347125.1 uncultured Methanomassiliicoccales archaeon
CCTCCTGGGTGGGAAGGATTTTATAAACCCCCCGGCATCAATGGGGTGATGCAGAAGGTCCCCGACCTCGGACTGGAGGCGGACATCCGTCGCGTGGAGGAGTGCATCGAGGAGAACATCCAGAGCGACGAGCGGCTCCTCACGGAGATTGCCACGTACGTCATCGAGTCCGGCGGGAAGCGGCTCCGCCCCGCGATGATCCTCCTCGCGTACAAGTCCGTCGGGGCCACGGAGATGCGGCCCGCGGTGGAACTCGCCGCCGCCTTCGAGCTCATTCACAGCGCCACCCTCATCCACGACGACATCAACGACGGCGGGACGATGCGGCGCGGCCGCCCCGCCGCCTACAAGCAGTACGGGATTCTGAACGCCCTGGTCACCGGTGACTTCCTGTTCACCCGCGCCTTCGGCATCGGCGGGCGCTTCGGGAAGAAGGTCGTGGCCATCACCGTGGACACGTGCTCCGGCCTCGCGGAGGGGGAGATCCGCCAGAAGCGCAACATCGGGAACGTCGGCCTCACGCGGGAAGAGTACCTGGCCATCGTCAAGCGGAAGACGGCGGGCCCCATCGCCGCGGGCGGTCGCATCGGCGCCCTCGTGGGCGGGGGCTCCTCCGGGCAAGTGGAGGCCCTCGGGGTGTGCGGCCTGAACCTGGGCATCGCGTTCCAGATGATGGACGACATCCTGGACGTCACGGGCAACCCGCGGGTCCTCGGCAAGGGGAAGGGCTCCGACATCCGCGAGGGGAACCTCACCCTCCTGACGATCCACGCGCTCAACGACGCCCCGCCGGCGGAGCGGGTGGAGCTGGCGCGGATCCTCCAATCCACCCACAAGTCCCCGGAGGACGTGGAGCGGGCGTCGGGGATCATCGCAGACTCGGGGGCCATCCAGGCGGTCGCCGAGGAAGCGCGGCGCTTCGGGAGCCGGGCGCTGTCCGCCGTGGAGGCCAGGGACGACCTGCTGTACATCGAGGACCTCCGGGAGCTCGTCACGTTCGTGCTGACGAGGGACCACTGATGGGGCGGGGGGACGGCGGCCCCCGTCCGGCCGAGTGGGCGGGGGTCATCCGGGCCATCGAGGCGATCCTGCCGACCTACGAGCGCATCAACCGCGCCGCCACGTTCTACCTCCTGCCCCTCTGGCGGGAGCGGGTGGCGGCCCACTCCCGGGGCATGGAGGCGGTGCTGGAGATCGGGCCGGGACCGGGGAGCTTCTCCGCCCTCCTGGGCGGCGAGGTCACCTGCGTGGACCCTTCCCTGCCGATTCTCTCGTATGCGCGGGGCCGCGTGGACGGCGGGCGCCACCGCTTCGCGGGGGGCATGGCGGAGGCCCTTCCATTCCGGGACGGGAGCTTCGACGGCGTCTTCTGCGCCTTCGCCTTCCGGGACTTCCTGGATAAGCGCCAGGCGTTGCGGGAGATGCGGCGGGTGCTCCGGCCGGGGGGGGAGACTCACATCCTGGAGATCGCCCCGCCCCCGCCGGGTTGGCGGCGCCAACTCCTCGGCACGTGGATCGAGAAGGGGGTCCCCGTCCTCGCCCGGGTCTTGGCCCCGCCCGGGGTACGCTCCCGATGGCGGGGCAACCCCTACTGGCACTTCACGGAGACCTACCGGGCCATGGACGCCCCCGAGGACGAGGCCGCGAAGATGGCGCGTGCGGGCTTCCAGGACGTGGCCTGGGAATACCTGGGTGCGGAGGCGGTGTTCCACCTGAAGGGGGTGAGCCCGCGTACGACGTAGTCGTCGTGGGGGCGGGCCCCGCGGGGAGCACCACGGCGCGCTACGCGGCTGCGAGGGGGTTGAAGGTCCTCCTCCTCGACCGCCGGCGCATCATCGGGTTCCCCGTGCAGTGCGGGGAGTTCGTCGCGGAGAACCACGAGATCCTCGTCACCTTCCCCGGCCTCGACGACATGGAGTCCCTCATGGAGATCCCGGACCGGCTGCGGACCCGGACCTTCGATACCATCGCCGTCTTCACTCCCGGCGGCAGGCGGCTCGACATCCCCTTCGACGGGTACACGGTCAACCGGGACGCCTTCGACCAGCACCTGGTGACCCTGGCGGAGCGCGAGGGGGCGGAGATGCGGAAGGAGACCTCCGTCCGCACCGTCAAGGGGAGCCGGGTCGTCACGGACAAGGGGGAGTTCGAGGGCCGGGTCGTGGTGGGCGCCGACGGCGGGATGTCCCGCGTGGCGAAGGCGGCGGGCCTGCCCGCGCCGTCGGAGCTCGCTCCCGCGGTCTCCGCGGAGGCGGAGGGGGACTTCCCCCCGCGGGTGGACCTCTTCTTCGGCAGCATCGCGCCCGGGGGATACGCGTGGATCATCCCGAAGGACGGGGCGGCGAACGTGGGCCTGGGCACGTGGAAGAAGTACCCGGGGAAGATCTCGGACCTGATGGACGCGTTCATGCGGGACCTGGGGCTCGAGGCGGACCGGGTCACGGGGGGGTGGGTCCCCGCCTACGGCCCCTTGGACCGCACGGTGCGGGGGAACGTCCTCCTCGTGGGGGACGCGGCGGGGCACGTCATGGCCACGAACGGCGGCGGCATCAACCTCGCCATAATCTGCGGGCGCATCGCGGGGCTCAGCATCGCGGACCACCTCCTGGAGGGGAGGCCCCTGGAGGCCTACGACCGCCGGTGGCGGGAGGCCGTCGGGGGACCGTTGGAGACCGCGGCCCGCATTCGCCGCCTGGCGGACCGGTTCTTCGGCGGGGACCGGCGATTGGAGTTCGCCATGCGGTTCCTGGGACGGAAGCGGATGGAGCGGGCGATCCGGTGCCAGCCCCTCTTCCTGCCCCCGCCCCGCGCAAACGCTTAAGGGAGGCCCGGGGTTGGGCCCGGGGATGCCCGACCGCCGGGTCCTCCTCATCTACGTCGCAGGCTTCGTGGGCCCCCTGGGCGGGAACGCCGTCCTCGCCATGCTCAACGCCCTGGAGGTGGAGTTCCAGGTCACGAACACGGAGATCCTCCTCTCGATCCCGTTCTTCATGTTCCCCTTCGCCCTGCTCCAGTTCTTCTCGGGGCCGGTGTCGGACCGCTACGACCGCCGGCGGCTCATCGTGGGGGGGTTCGCCGTGTACGGCCTCGCCTCCCTGGCGTCCACCCTGGCCGTGGACCTAGGGACCTTCCTCGCGGCGCGGTTCGCCCAGGGGGTGGGGTTCGCCTTCATCAGCCCCGTCCTCCTGGCGCTCCTGGGGGACTACACGACGGAGGCACGGAGGGGGCTCGCCATGGGGTTCTTCGGGGCGTCCATCACCGCGGGGACCGCCATGGGACCCCTCCTCGGTGGCGCGGCCGCCGACGCCGACTGGCGGTACGCGTTCTACCTCCTCGCCGCCCTCTCCCTCCTCATCGCGTTGCTCTTCGAGACGAACTTCAAGGAAGCCTCGGGGCGTCGGGATGGCGCGAAGGAGGCGGGACGCATAGACGTCCTCGGGGTGGCCCTCCTCTCCGCCGCCGCCTTCCTGGCGTTCTTCGCCTTCGTGGGAGCCATCTCCTTCACCGCCGCCGTGGTGGACGAGCCGCCGCACTCCTTCTCCCCCATCGAAGTGGGCCTCATCCTCACCACCGCGGGGGTCGCGGGAATCTTCGCCTCCCCCGCCGCGGGGGCCCTCGTGGACCGGATGGGGCGGGCCCGCACGGGCCTCACGGGCTTCGCGCTGACGGGCGCCGCCATCCTCCCGCTGGGGGCGGCCTCCGGCCTCCCGCAGTTCGCCCTGATCCTGTTCGTCCTGGGCATCGGCGCCGCCCTCGTGTGGGCGTCCCTGAACACCATCACCGTGGAGCTCGTCCCGGAGAGGAAGGGTACCGTCTCCTCCGTCTTCAACGGGTTCCGGTTCCTGGGGTTCGCCCTGGCGGTACCGCTCCTCACCCCCGTCTTCGAGGCGGGAGGCGTGGGGGCCGTGTACGCCCTCGCCGCGGGGTCGTGCCTGGTCTCCTTCGCGCTCCTCGGTCTCTTGGCGACCCGCTTGGGGGCCGCCCCGACCGCATCCTGAAAGGTTATTAGCGGCCCGGCCGCTGGCGGCGCCCAATGGAAATCGAATTCCTCGGCGGCGCGAGCCAGGTGGGCGCCATGGCCATGGTGCTCCGCCAAGACGGTCAGACGTTCCTCTTCGACTACGGGCTCCAGCCCACGGACCCGCCCGCGTACCCGGCGGAGCCGCCGCCCGTGGACCTCGCCCTCCTTTCCCACGCCCACGTGGACCACTCCGGGATGATCCCCTGGCTCTGCATGCGGCAGCGCACGGAGGTCCTGGCGACCCCGCCCACTGTGGGCATCGGGACCGTCCTCATGGAGGACTCCATCAAGGTGGCCAACGCGGAGGGCTACCCCCAGCCCTACGACATCGCGGACGTCGACCACGCCCTCAAGGCCTTCCGCCTCCTGGAGTTCGGGGACACCCTCGACGTGGGCGGGACGGAGATCGTCGCCCACTCCGCGGGCCACATCCCCGGGGCCACCATGTACGAGGTGAACGGGCACGAGACGGTCCTGTTCACGGGGGACCTGAACACCCGCACGACGGACCTCGTCCGTGGTGGGGAGGCGGTGTCCTGCGACGTCCTCGTGCTCGAGTCCACCTACGCGGGGCGGCAGCACCCGGACCGGGCGACGCTGAAGCGGGCGTTCCTGGACCGCGTGCACGAGGTGGTCGCCCGGGGGGGCCTCGCCCTCGTCCCGTGCTTCGCCGTCGGGCGCACCCAGGAGATCCTCATGACTCTTGCCGAGGCGAACCACGAGGTCTGGCTGGACGGGATGGGGAAGCGCATCAACGGCCTCTGCCTCGCGTGGCCGTCCTACGTCCGGTCCGCGGACGAGCTGCGGTGGGCTATGGGGAAGACGAGGGTGGTGAAGGGGCGGCGGCACCGGGAGCAGGCGAAGAAGGGGCAGGTCGTCGTCACCACGAGCGGGATGCTGGACGGGGGCCCCGCCCTGCACTACGTGCAGTCCATCGCGGAGGACAAGCGCAGCGCCATCCTCCTCACGGGGTTCCAGGTCCCCGGCACGAATGGGCGGCGGCTGCTGGATGAAGGACTGATGGACATCTACGGGGCCACGGTCCGCGTGGACTGCGAGGTGGACTACTACGACTTCTCCGCCCACGCGGGGCACGACGAGCTGGTGGAGTTCGTGGAGGCGTGCGACCCGGAGAAGGTCGTCCTGTGCCACGGGGACAACCGGGAGGCGCTCGCGGACGCGCTGGAAGGGCGGGAGGTCCTGACCCCGCAGGAGGGGCAGAGCGTCACCGTCTAGGGCGCCTCCACCCCGGCGACGGCTTTCATCAGGTGAGGACGGACCGCAGCGCCGAGCCCATGTACTTCAGGAACCGTGGCTCGGCCTTCACCAGCGGCAGGCCGATCTTCGAGGGGTAGTCGATGTCCCCCTTGTCCCGAACTAGGTCGAGGATCTTCTGGTTGTCGATGAGGTCGAAGAGGGCCTCGTACTGCGTGTCGGTGAACTTCGAGATCGTGCGGTGGATGACCCAGTCCCGCTTCAGCTCCTTCCCGATGGACTGCCGCCAGGCGTCGTCGTAACGGCGAAGGGAATTCTCGGAGACGTCGTCCTCCTTCAGCGCCCGCACCGCGGTCTTCGCGCACTCCTTCGCGGCCATGAGGCCCATGTAGATTCCGCCTCCGCTCGTGGCCTTCACGTGGCAGGCCGCATCGCCGACGATCATGACGTTCGCCGCGCTGGTGCGCTTCAGCACCCCGATGGGGATGCCGCTCGTGTAGTAGCAGATGGGGACGGCGTCGCGGAGGAACTCGGCGGAGGGGCCCCTCTCGAAGAGCCGTTTGAAGTGGGCGTACGCCTGCCCCTCGGTGACGCACAGGCCCACGCGGCCCCCCTCCCCGGTGGGGATGATCCAGGCGAAGTAGCCCGGGGCGACCTCGTTCCCGAAGAAGAGCTTCACGAAGTCGGGTCGGCACTCCACGTTCTCCATCTCCGCCTCGAACCCCAGGAGCATGCGGGGCGCCCGCGGGAGGCCGACCCACCGGGCCACGGAGGACTTCACCCCGTCCGCGCCCACGACGATCTTGGCGTCGAAGTGCAGCTCCTCGTCCCCCCGCATCGCCGTCAGGCGCATCCGGCCGTTCTGCCGCTCGGCGCCGACGGCCAGCGTCCCCAGGTAGGAGTCCGCCCCGCTCTGGATGGCCTTCTTCACGATCTCCCGGTCGAAGAGGTGGCGGTCCACGACCACCGCGCGCGTGCGCCCGCCGTCCACGTCGATGCGGTGGCCGGAGGGGGAGTAGATCTGCGCCCCCCGCACCCTGTTCAAAACGGCGGCGTCCGCCTCCACGAGGTCCAGGACCCGCGGGGTGAAGATGCCCGCGCACTGCACGGGCTCCCCGATCTCCCGGTGCTCCTCGAGGAGGGCGACGGAGTGGCCCGCCCGCGCAATCTGCGCGGCGGTGGAGCCGCCCACGGGGCCCCCGCCCACCACGACGACGTCGTATTCCATCCGCGCTCCGGTAGGAACGTGTGCTATAAGGCTTTGAGGCCTCTAGCGCTCCTCCGCCAGGATGTTCAAGAAGTTCTCCAGGTGCTGGGCGAGGGACTCGTTGCTCGTGTAGCCGCAGGCGTCCAGGTCGGGGGACGCGATGAGGGCGACCTTCCCGTCGCTGATGACGTCCGTGGCCACGAGGCCCTGGCGGCGGATGACCCTCGCGCCCTCGGGGACCTTCTGGGTCTGGTCCGTGATAATCGTGACGGGGATGCCCCGGTCCAGGGCGCTCTCCAACCGCTTCTTCAGCTTCGTCCGGATTGCCGAGAGTGTGGGGGTGGCGATCATGAAGCTCAGGGTGGACTGGTCCAGAAGTTCCCCGATCTTCTTCAGGACGCGCTCCCTCCCCGCGATGGTGTACACGAGCTGGGGCTCTCCCCGGTCCCGGAGGACCTCGTGGACCATCTCCAGCTTGTCGAAGGTGTCCGAGATCGCCTCCACGGCCCGCCGCTTCACGCTGCTGGGCGGCTCCGGCCGGAACATCTGGGGCCGTCCGCGGGTGGAGATGGCGTAGCCCTTGTCGCAGAGGCTCTGGAGGACCTTGTAGGCCGACGTGCGGGGGATGGACGCGGTCTGGGCGATGGTCTCAGCGGACCCGTACCCGTGGGCCACGAGGGCGATGTAGGCCTTCGCCTCGTAGGTGCTGAGGCCCAAGGACTCCAGGGTGCCCGCGATGCGCTCGTACTCCTTCCGGAGGTCGATGTCGAGGGACCCGAGGGTCAGCGCGTCCATCGTTCTGTCGGAGGGGGCGGGCCGCCTTAAGCCTTTCTCGTAGACGCCTGGGGGCCCTGAATCTCACCGCGGAACATCTCCCGGAAAAGATTAAAGACGGGCCCCTCTATCCATCCGGTCGCATGGAGAACGGAGGGAAGAGGGGGGCGATTCTTTTCGCGAGCGTCCTCCTGGCCTCTGTGGCCCTGCAGGCCATGACGGCCTCCGCCCAGCCCCCGGGGAGGGTCCGCGTGGACTCGGACATCGAGATGTTCGGGGTCTCCGACCTGACGGGGGGCGGTCACGTGACGTACACCCTGACGGGGGACGTGGCCATCCAGCTGCGGGAGCGGCTCCTCGCGCTCTACGACGCGAACACCCAGATCCCGCCTGGCTTCCCCTTCGACGGCCAGCTCACGCAAGGCGACCAGGAGGGGGACATCGACGCGGCGGAGGTCCTCACGTTCGCCAACCACGTGGAGAACTACGTGGAGGGGGTGACGCCCGCGGGGGAGCAGACCTTCCAGTACGCCCGCCTCCGGAGGATGGACGTCCTGGAGGACGACACGATCCAGGGCATCCAGCTCAGCACGGAGGGCCTCATCGGAGTCCCCGTGAACTCCCTCCAGAACGTCGTGATGAAGTTCATCTTCGAGTCCAGCTCCCGCGCGCGGCTCCGGACCTACGACCTGGCGGACCCCGTCTTCGTGGAGGCCCTGTACTATCCCTTCGGCCTGGAGATCGCCAAGTCCTTCGAGGGGCCCGCGGACATCTTCCTGTCCCTCGTCCCGGAGGACTTCGTCACCCAGGGGTCGTGGGTCGTCACGAACCTGGAGCCGGGCCCCAGCTCCTCCCAGTCGTTCTGGGTGGGCGGGGACCCCGCGACGGGGATGTACCTCCCCGACTCCACGAACGTGACCTACGCGGACTTGGACCTGAGCACCGTGGAGTCCGCGAACCTGTCGTTCTGGATCAAGGGGCAGGTGGCCTCGGGGGACCGGCTGGAGGTCGAGGTGCGCCCCCAGGGCGGCAGCTGGGACCTCCTGGACGTCTTCATGGGCCAGGAGAACACCTGGGACTACCAGGAATACGACCTCTCCGCGTACCTCGGCGAGCGGGTCCGCGTTCGGTTCAACTTCACCTCCGACGCGACGAACGAGGCCTCCGGCTACTTCATCGACGACTTCCGGGTTGTGGGCTCCGCCGCCTATGCGGGGGCGGTGAGCCAGGGCCACACGGACTACCTGGTCGGCGTGATGAGCTTCAGCGGGTTCGAGATGGGGGCGGGGAGCGCCCACTACATCCGGACCCCCGGCGGGGTCATCCTCACCCAGACCGTCGACTACTCGGCCACCAGTCCGCCTTCGGACCGCATGACGTTCTCGTCCTTCGACTTCGTCGAGAACCCCCAGGTCCTCTTCATCCTCATCGTGGTGTGCGCCTACGTCCTCTCCGCGATGCAGAACCGGTTCTACTCCTACTACCGCGCCTCCCACCCGAGCCGGTACCGCGGGCGGGCCGTGAAGATCCGCTGGCTCCACCTGCTGGGGCTCCTCATGATCATCCTCTACATCCTTTTCTACTTCTTCCCCAGCCTCTTCGTCATCAGCGACATCGAGGGCGTGGTGTTCGAGAACGGGTCGGAGGCCAACAACATCGCGGAGGCGGACCACGTGCTCG
>CAYFXO010000006.1:8907-17286 GCA_964347125.1 uncultured Methanomassiliicoccales archaeon
CTTCGCGGGGGCGAAGGCCTACATCACGGGCGCGGTGCTGTGGGTGTTCGCCATCGCCACTACCGTCGGCCTCTCCATCGCCTCGAAGCTCCTTTACGACCGGGCCATCGACCGCATCCCGCCGCCCCCGGCGGAGGCCGCCCCGCGTGCCCCCGCCGCGGTGGGTGCCGGCCTGCCCCCGGGCGTCGCCCTGCCGCCCCCGCCGCCGCCCGTGGGGACCTTCACCTGCAGCGTGTGCAACCAGGACATCGACGACGAGGAGGAGTCGGTGCGCTGCGCCTGCGGGAACTCCTTCCATCCTTTGTGCGCCTCTGAGGCGGAGACCTGCCCCAACTGCGGGCGCGAGCTGCCCGAGGGCGTGGGGAAGCCGAAAAAGATGATCTCCGTCAAGTGCCCCGCGTGCGGGGAGCTGGGCCTCGTGGAAGAGGACGCGGACTTGGCCCGGACGAAGTGCGAGGCGTGCGGCATCATCCTGCAGGAGGTGGAGACGGGGTACAACTACCTCATCATCGACGACCACCCCGCCATCGCCTACGAGCAGTTCAAGTCCGTCCTCAGCCGGAACATCCCCGGGCTCTGCTTCTCCACGGTGTTCCCCGAGAAGCTCTCCCGCGAATACGGCCTGGAGGGGGCGGAGCTCTACTGGATTTCCGACACGAGCAGTGATCAGCGGGCGGTGGACCCCAAGCGGCTCGACTTCGAGCTCATGCGGGCGTTCGGGAACTTCGTGAAGAACTACCCCGGCTCCACGGTGATGCTGGACGGCCTGGAGTACCTGGTGGTGGAGAACGGCTTCGACCGGGTGCTGAAGTTCGTGAAGAAGATCAACGACCTGGCGTCGGTGAACGACTGCACCCTCTTCGTGCCCATCACGCCCACGTCCCTGGGCGGGGACGAAATCTCCATGCTGCGGAAGGAGTTCGACCGGGTGGGGAGCTACGCGTCCTAGGCGGGCCCCGTCAGTCCGTCACGAGCTCGAACTTCCCGCCCTTCTCCACGATCACCGGGTAGTAGGCCCGGTCGTGCTCCGTCATCCGCATCTTCACCACCGCCATGAAGAGGTTCACGTTCCGCTCGTCCCGCTCCATCTCCATGTGGAAGATGCCGTCCGCCAGGAAGTCCTCCACCCCGTACTGCCCGTAGTACAGCTTGTCGGGCTCCAGCATCTCCGAGACGAGGAACGTGGTCACGTCCAGCTCGCGGATGGCGTCGAACAGGTGGAACACGTCGCTCCGGGGGTTCGGGAAGTCCGTCAGGGAGTAGAGGGCCGCGAGGGAGTCGAGGACGAAGAGGGTGCACCCGTGCTGCTTCACGTAGTTCCCCACAGTCTTCGTGATGCTCTTCGGCCAGTTGATCCGGCCGCCCTCGTCCTTCTCCAACTGCTCCTTCCGGAGCTTCGCCAGGTCCACGATGGCGATGCCTCCCTGGCCCTTGATGGCCCGAGGGTCCATCCCCAGCTTCGTCATGTGGTCCAGGAGGCTCGGGTGGCTCTGCTCCAGGGTGAGGTACACGCCCCGCCGCCCGTCCTGGACGGCGTTCTGGTACATCACCCCGTACGCGATGGACGACTTCATGGTCCCCGCCCGCCCGCAGATCAGGGTGAGGAACTTCTCGGGGACGCCCCCCTCCATCCGTTCGTCGAGGTTCCCGATGTGGGTCTGGATGCGCTGGCCTGCCATGGATAGCCCCGGCGTCCATCAAGCTGGCGATTTATCAAGCTTTGTCCGCGGGATGCGTCGTTGAAAGGGAGGGGCCGCCAGGGGGGTCGGCTGATAACCTACTTATACCCCTGTGGCCTCTATTCGAGCCTCCCTCTGGAGAGGGCGACCCATGGCCACCGTACACGACGTGCCTGCGCAGCCGCTCCTCGACCGCCTTGCGGTCCAGCTGAAGGACGACGCCCGAGCGGAGCCGCCGGAGTGGGTCGCCATGGCGAAGACTGGGACCCACGTGGAGAAGGCCCCCGTGGACCGGGACTGGTGGTACGGGCGGCTCGCCGCCGTCCTCCGCAAGGTGTACGTCCACGGCCCCATCGGCTCCACCCGCCTCGCCGCGGAGTTCGGGGGCAAGGCGGACCGGGGCTCCAAGCCCTACCACGCCGCCCGGGGCTCCCGGGCCATCGCGAGGGCCGCCCTGAAGAAGCTGGAGGCCATGGGCCTCCTCACGGGCACCGACGGGAAGGGGCGGGTCATCTCTCCCGAGGGGCAGAAGCTCCTGGACGACGCCGCGTACGCGGTCCTCATGGACCTGGCGAAGGAGGAGCCCGAGCTCACGAAGTACGTGTGACGGTCATGACGAACGGGGAGGACGAGCTGGAGGCGATCCGCCGACGCCGCATGCAGGAGCTCCAGCGGCAACAGGCCGAGCAGGCCATGGCCCAGGAGCAGCGGGCGGCGGCCGAGGCCCAGCGCCAGGCCATCCTCCGACAGATCCTCTCCCCGGAGGCGCGGGAGCGGCTCGCGCGGGTGGAGCTCGCCTACCCGGAGGTCGCCGTCGGCGTGGAGAACCAGCTCATCGCGTTGGCCCAGTCCGGGCGGGTGAACGGCGTCATCGACGACGCGGCCCTCCGGCAGATCCTCCGGAAGCTCGTCCCCCAGAAGCGGGACATCAAGATCGAGAGGCGGTGACGTGGCTCGGAACAAGCACCTGGCCCGGAAGCTGCGCCTGCGGAAGGCCGGGAAGCGAAACCGCAGGGTCCCCGCGTGGGTGATGCAGCGGACGAACCGGAAGTTCGTGCGCCACCCGAAGCGCCGCCACTGGCGTCGCGGGAAGCTGAAGAGGTGAGGGGATGGCCGAGGAGGAAGAGCGGGTGTTCACCATCCCCCTGACGGCGAGCCAGCACGTGCCCCGCACCCGGCGGGCGCCCCGAGCCATCAAGGAGATCCGGGACTACGTGGTCCGCCACATGCGGGCGGACGAGGAGGACGTGTGGATCGACGAGGGGGTCAGCCAGGCCATCTGGCGGCGCGGCATCCAGAACCCCCCCAAGGCCATCCAGGTCCGGGTGGTCCGGTTCGAGGACGAGCTCATCGAGGTGTCCCTCCCCGAGGAGTGAGGCGGGGGCCCGTGATCACGACCCTGGATTTCAACGGCAACCCCTACCTGGGCGTCTACGCCGCCTCCACCGAGGCCCTCACCCTCGTCCCAAAAGATGTGCCGAAGCGCGTGGCGCGGGCGATGGGGGAGGCCCTGGGGACGGAGGTGGTGGTGACGACCCTCTCGGGGTCGACGGTCCTCGGGGCCCTCTTCTGCGGGAACTCCCATGGCGTGGTGGTGACGAACCTGGCCACGGACGGGGAGCTGGCAGCCTTCGGCGACGTCCGGGCCGAGCGGGTGCCGGAGCCGAGCCTGAACGCCCTGGGAAACAACGTGTTGTGCAACGACCAGGGCGCGGTGGTGAACCCCAGCTTCGGGGCGAAGTCCCTGGCGGTCCTTGAGGAGGTCCTGGGCGTCCCCGCGACGAAGGGGACCATCGCCCGCCTCCGGACCGTGGGGAGCTCCGGCGTGGCCACGAACCGCGGGTGCATCGTCCACCCCCAGGCGACGGAGAGGGAACGGGATGTGGTGCAGGAAGCGCTGGGCGTCCCCGTCGCCCTGTCCACCGCGAACTACGGCACGCCCCAGGTGGGGGCCTGCGTCCTGGCCACGTCCGAGGGGGCGGTCGTGGGGAGCCGGACGACCCCCATCGAGCTGGGGCGGATCGAAGAGGGGTTGCGCCTCTACTGAACCGCGACACCCGCGGGGGTCAGCCCTCGACGCCGGCGGGCCTCAGGAGGTCCGCCGCCTGCAGCACGCCGAGCAGGATGAGCAGGGCCCCCATGACCATGCCGGGGACCACCAGGACGGGGTCCACGAGGAGCGCGGGGGAGAGGACGTAGCCCGCGAGGCCGATGGCCAACAAGAGGAAGGGGAAGGCGAGGCGGGGGAACCCCACCGCCGTCGGGACGCGGAGCCCGGTGCGGCCGAGGAGAATGGAGAGGGCGAGGACGAGGCTCACGGCCCCGAGGGCCATGGCTGCGAGGGCGAAGAAGTCGCTCCAGCCGCCGGCGAGGGGTACCGCGTAGGCCAGGAGGCCCACGAGGAGGAGGGCCATCCCCACGAACGGGCTCGGACGGGCGGCCTCCACGGCCTCCGACGGGGCGACCGCCTCGGCTGTCGGCACCTCCACGATGGCCTCGAGGGCCTCCCACATCTCCGCCTCCGGCGCGTCGTCATCTCTCCGGACGGAGACGCCCTGCGTGGTGCGCAGGGTCGACCGGAGCAAGGCCTGGAAGGTCTCCTCCTCGACGGGCTCGGGCTGCACCTCCTCGATCAGCGAGTGCCCGCAGAACTTGCAGCGGAGGTCCGTGGCCTCCACGGGTTCCCCGCACACGGGGCACGGGACGAGGTTCGCATCGAGGCTCTTCCCGAGGTCCCGGAGGTGGGCCATCCAATCCTCGTCGGGCGTCTCCTCGGGCACGGGGCGTCGCATGCGCGCCGCGCGTAATAATCGTATGCCCGGCAGTGGGAGGGGAAGTTTAATGTAGGGAGGGTCGATGAAAAGCCCGGGATGAAAACCCTCGTGCTCTGCGTCGACCGGGACAACGACATCGGCGTGAAGACGGGCATCGAGGGGCCCATCGTCGGGCGGGAGGCGAACGTCCAGGCCGCGACCCGCCTGGGGATGGCGGACCCGGAAGACACGGACGTGAACACCCTGTTCATGGCCGTGCAGATGTTCGACGACCTCGTCCGCGCGGGGGTGCCCGCGGAGGTGGCGACCCTCGCAGGCCACGAGCGGGTGGGCCCCGCCTCGGACACCGAGATCGCCCGGCAACTCGACCGCGTGCTGGAGGAGGTGCAGCCGGACCACGCGTACCTCGTGAGCGACGGGGCGGACGACGAGTACGTCTATCCGCTCATCACGTCCCGCATCAAGGTCAACCACGTGAAGCGCGTGTACGTGCGCCAGAGCCCCACCATCGAGTCCACCTACTACATGTTCGTAAAGGCCCTGAAGGACGAGCGGTTCCGGCGGAAGCTGGCCACCCCGATCTCCCTGGTCCTCATCCTGTACGGCACCCTGTCCCTCCTCGCGTTCGCGTTCGAGCTCATCACCCGGGGACCGGAGGTGCTCACGAACGTCCAAGCCTCCTTCGTGGCCAGCGTCATCCTGGTCCTGGGCCTGTACATGTTCCTCAAGACCCACCCCGTGGACTTCTCGTTCCGCCGGGCCTTCCGGGGGTTCCGGGACTCCTACTCGAACCTGAAGGAGCGGGTGGTGACCCGCGACGTCGCCCCGATCTTCGACGCCATCGCCGCCATCTTCCTCCTGCTGGGCCTCTTCCTCGGCTGGGACGCGGCGACCCGGGCGGAGCCCCTGCAGACCGTGCAGTACGTGGGCTTCTTCCTGGGCGGGTTCACCATCCCCCTCATCATCGCCATCAGCCTCCACGAGGTCGGTGCGCTCGTCACCGCCTACTTCCAGAAGGGGGAGCTCCCCCGGTCCTTCTGGGCCGTCATGCTGTTCCTCGTCATCATCAGCAGCCTCATCTTCGTCACCTTCGGCGCGATCCAAGTGTTCCTGGGAATCGAGGACCAGGCCTACCTGAACTACGTGGTGTTCATCCTGGGCATGGTCCTCGTGGTCACGGTGGCCGGGTTCCTGGTGTACCGAGCCACGGGGGTGGAGACACCGACCGACGACATGTGGCGACAGTAGCGGTGTTGGCGTGGACTTCGACCAATGGGAGGCCTTCTACCTCAAGATCCTGGAGGACTTCGGCTTCGACCGATCGATGGACGAGCGCGCCGCCCAGCTGTTGGACGACCTCCTCGACGGCCAGCGGGTGAACTCCCGCGAACTGCGGGAGCGGATCGAGGGCAAGCGGGTCATCGTGTGCGGGAACGCCCCGGGCTTCGAGGTGGACGGTCCCCTCGCGGAGGGCATCGTCATCGCGGCGGACGAGGCGACGAGCGTCCTCCTGGAGGCGGGGGTCATCCCGACCCTCATCACCACGGACCTGGACGGCAAGGTGGAGGACCAGGTGGCGGCGAACCAGATGGGAGCCATCGTCATCGTCCACGGCCACGGGGACAACGTCCTCGCGATCGAGCGGTGGGCGCCCCAGTTCCAGGGGCCCGTGGTGGCGACGACCCAGTCCACGCCCTACGGCAACCTCCACAACTTCGGCGGGTTCACGGACGGGGACCGGGGGGTCTTCCTCGCGGACCACTTCGGCGCCGCGAAGATCCTGCTGCAGGGCTTCGACTTCAAGAAGGTGAACCCGAAGGACGGAGAGACCGCCGTGAAGAAGCGGAAGCTCCAGTGGGCGCGGAAGCTGCTCAAGGCCCTCGGCCGGTCGGAGCTCAAAGGCCTCTAGGCGGGGCCGGTGAGGTATTCCCCGTTCTGAGAATCAGTCCTGGAACCCCGGTCGATACGACTTACCCCGCCGGGGCCCATGAAAGCTCCGGAGTGATCGGCACCTGGGAGTCCCGGGTCGGCATGAAGGTATGCCTCGTCGGGGAAGCGGGGGTAGGGAAGACCAGCCTCATCAACCGGTTCGTCCACGATCGCTTCGAGCCCCGCTACGTCTACACCCTGGGCATCACCTACGAGGTCGCCGACATCCCCCTCTGGCTCGATGGCCGGGAGTTCGAGGCGACCCTCAGGATCTGGGACATTATGGGGGAGCGCTCCCTGCGGACCCTCGTCCAGGATTCCTACCTCGACTCCGCCCACGGGGTCTTGGCGGTGTGCGACCTCACCCGCCCCGAGACCCTGCAGGGGCTGGAGGACTGGCTCGCCCTGATGCGACAGGTCGCCCCCCACGCGGAGCTCCTGTTCCTGGGGAACAAGGCGGACCTGACGGACCGCGCGAGAGTGAAGGAGACCCAGCTGGCCCAGCTCGCGAGCCGCCACGCCGCGCGCCACCTCCTGGTGAGCGCCAAGGACGACACGGACATCGGGCTGGCGTTCCAGATTCTCGCCCAAGGCATCCTGGAGCGGCGGATGCGGCGGGTCCCTTGGTACGCGCGGCACAGAGGCGGGCCGTCCCGCCCTAGCGTTCTGAACCCATCCTCGTCCAGCTGAGCACGGGCTTCCGGGCGGCCTCCACCTCGTCCACCCGCCGGACCGCGGCGCCGTGCGGGGCCTCCTTCACGACCTCGGGGTCTTCCCGCATGATCTCCCCGACGGCGTCCGCGAAGGCGTCCAGGGTCTCCTTCGTCTCCGACTCGGTGGGCTCCACCATGAGGGCCTCCTCCACGAGGTGGGGGAAGTACACCGTGGGCGGGTGCATCCCGTAGTCCATGAGGCGCTTCGCCAGGTCCGCGGCGGTGAGGCCGCGCTCCCGCAGGGCCGCGGCGCTCGCCACGAACTCGTGCTTCCTGAGGGCCGCGTAGGGGACGTCCAGGTGCTCGGCCATCCGGTGGCGGAGGTAGTTCGCGTTGAGGACCGCCCGCTCGGCGTTCCGCCGCAGGCCGTCGGCGCCGTGGTAGAGGATGTAGGCGTAGGCCCGGAGGAGGATGCCGAAGTTGCCGTAGAACGACCGGACCTTGCCGATGCTCTTCGGGCGGTCGTAATCCAGGCGGTAGGCGTCGCCGTCGCGGACGACGAGGGGGACGGGGAGGTAGTCCGCGAGGGCCGCGACGACCCCGACGGGGCCGGCCCCGGGGCCCCCGCCGCCGTGGGGCGTGGCGAAGGTCTTGTGGAGGTTGAAGTGGACGATGTCGAACCCCATGACCCCCGGGTTCGTGACGCCGAGGATGGGGTTCATATTGGCGCCGTCGTAGTAGAGGAGGGCCCCCGCGTCGTGGACGACCCGGGCGATCTCCTGGACCTCGGATTCGAAGAGCCCCAGGGTGTTCGGGTTCGTCAGCATGAACGCCGCGGTGCGGGGTCCCGTCGCCTCCGTGAGGGCCTCCAGGTTGACCACCCCGTCCTTGGAGGGGATCTCGACGACCCGGTAGCCCGCCATGACCGCGCTGGCGAAGTTCGTGCCGTGGGCGGTGTCCGGGAGGATGACTTCCGTGCGTTCCTCGCCCCGGTCCTCGTGGTGGGCGCGGGTGATGAGGAGGCCGGTGAACTCGCCCTGAGCACCGGCCGCAGGTTGAAGGGAGACGGCGTCCACGCCGGCGATGGTCGCGAGCATCGACTGGAGCTCGTAGAGGATCTGGAGGGAGCCTTGGACCGTGGAGGGGTCCTGGTACGGGTGGGCGCGCTGGGCGGTCTCCGCGGCGGCGGCGGCCTCCGCGAACTTCGGGTTGTACTTCATCGTGCAGGACCCGAGGGGGTAGAAGCCCGTGTCGACGCCGAAGCTCATCTGGGAGAGGCGGGTGAAATGGCGGACCACCTCGTCTTCGGGGATGTCTGGGAGGGGGAGGGCCTCGCGCCAGAGG
>CAYFXO010000006.1:17296-22334 GCA_964347125.1 uncultured Methanomassiliicoccales archaeon
CTCGCCCACCCGGGGCGCCGGATCCCAGAAGCGCTCGCGCCAGAGGGCCTCGGGTAGCGCGGGGGGGCCGTCGTGAGCCTCGCGGCGACCCAGGTCCCGGAGGAGGCGCTCCTCGCTGGAGGCCTGGCGATACCTCATCCGACCGCCTCCAGGTGCGTCACCAGCCTCACCATCGCGTCCTCGGGCACCATCTCGGTCACGGCGTAGAGGGCCGCGTTCCCGAGCTCGGGGAAGCGATCCGCGAGGGGGAGGCCACCGTGAAGGCCCCGCTCGAGGAGGGCTCGGCGCAGGGAGTCAGGGTCCGCCTCCGACCGGACGACGAACTCGTTGAAGTGGGGGGCGGTGAAATGGGGCGCGCGGAAGCCGTCCAACGCGTCGATGCGGCCGGCCAGCGTCCGGGCGCGCTCCAGATTCTCCAGGGCGAGGGCTCGGAGGCCAGACCCGCCCAGCACGGCCAGGTAGGCGGCGGCGGCCACCGCGAGGAGGGCCTGGTTCGTGCAGATGTTGCTCGTGGCCTTCGCCCGCCGGATGTGCTGCTCGCGGGACTGGAGGGTCATGCAGAAGGCCCGCCGCCCCTCCGCGTCGCGGGCGAGTCCGATGACGCGGCCGGGCATCTTGCGGACGTATTCCTGCCGGCACGCGAACACGCCCAGGAGGGGCCCGCCGAAGTTCATGGGGGCGCCCAGGACTTGCCCCTCCCCGATCACGATGTCCGCCCCGAAGTCCCCGGGAGGCTTCGCGATGGCCAGGCTGAGGGGGTTCACCCCCGCGATGAGGAGGCCTTCCGAGGCGTCGCGGAGTTCGGCGGCACGGCCCTCGAAGACGCCGAAGAGGTTCGGGCTCTCGTAGTAGACGGCGGCCGTGTCGGCCCCGATGGCTTCCCGCAGATCCGCGAGGTCCACCTCCCCCGTTTCCCGATCGTAGTCCACGTCCACGAGGCGGAGGCCGGGGCCGCGGGCGTAGGCCTCCAGGACCTGTCGTTTCTCCCAGTGGATGTTGCGGGGGACGACGACCTCCGTCTTGCGCGTGACGCGGGCCGCCATGAGGGCCGCCTCGCCGAGGGCGCTGGCGGCGTCGTACATAGAGCTGTTTGCCGCGTCCATCCCGGTGAGCTCGCAGATCAGGCTCTGGTACTCGAAGAGGGCCATGAGGAGGCCTTGGCTGATCTCCGCCTGGTAAGGGGTGTAGGCGGTGTAGAACTCGGAGCGGGACGCGATCGCAGCGACGGCCGCGGGGACGTAGTGGTCGTAGACGCCGGCGCCCAGGAAGGTGGGGAGGGCGTCGCCCACGCGGTTCTTCGCGAGGACCGAACGGACGCGGCGGAGGACCTCCCGTTCGGGGAGGCCCGGGGCGAGGTCTAGGCCGTGAGTGCGGACCGCCTCGGGCACGTCCGCGAAGAGCGCTTCGATGCGCTCCAGGCCCAGGACTTTCAGCATCTCCGGCTCTTCCGAGTCCATAGAACCCCGGCCAGGATGCCGGCGGGCCGCTAAAAGGTTTGTCGGATGGAAGGCCGGGCCGCGGCCCCCGGGGGGATCGCGCCTCCGGAGACCACCCCGAGGAGCCGGATCTCGTCGTCGTCCTCCAGCGGCTCGTCCTCGGTGAGGATCTGGTCGCCCCGCGTGAGGATGTACAGGTCGGGCGGGAGATCGAGGGCTTTGAGGAGGTCGAGGCCCACGCCCGCCTCGGGGAGGTCCACGGTCTCCTCCCGCCCTTCCGGCTCCACCACGGCCCGGACGCGCATCGATAGCGTTATTACGGCCTGCCTCTTAAATCGCCACCCCGGGCCCAGGTAGCTAAGTCCGGTCTAAGGCGGCAGCCTCGAGAGCTGCTGGTGTTCGCACCGCGCAGGTTCGAATCCTGCCCTGGGCGCTCTCACCCCGCCATGGCGTCGGGGAAGAACGGCTGGAAGACGGGGTCGCAATCGGGGATGTCCGCGGTGTCCCCCTTCCAGTCCATCAGAAAGTCGAAGTGCTCAATCTCGAACCGGCGGAGGGCGTCCGCCATGAGGCTCCGGAACACTTGGTCCTCCCGCCCCTGGATCACGAGGACCAGGTACGCGAGGCGGCCCTTCTCGACCAGGAGCCGGACGTCCGCCTGTTCGATGGCCCTGAGGGTGCCGTCCTCGATCAGGGGGAAGGATTGGCCTAGGAAGCTCTGGACGGCGTCCAGCATCCCGGTCATCATGTCCTGGTCGACCCCCGCGCCCCGGCCGGAGGTCTTGGACGCGATGAGCTTGCCCCCGCGGAACACCAAGAACCCCTGGAGGACGGAGTAGCGCTGCCGGAAGAGGCCACCCACCGCCTGCGCGAAGGGTGTCCGGGTAGCCCGGAGGGACAGCACCGTCACGGCGATGGCGGGGAGGAAGAGGAACGAGCTGATGAGGCGGGGGACCTCCGCTCCCGAGAGGCTGCCCAGGACATTCGAGGCGATGCTCAGGAGGAGGAGGGCGACCAGGGAGCCGGCAAAGAGGGTCAGGGCGCGGGGGTCACGCCGCCAGGCCCTCCGAATGAGGGTGCCCCTTCGCAGTAGGTAGTAGATCCCCAGAATCGCCAGGGTGACCACCATGAGGAGCCACGGGACGTAGAATTCCGCGCGGACCACGGCCCGGTATCCCCACGAGGTGGCCGTCGCCTCCGGGACGAGGGGGCCCATGATGGCCGGGATGGCCAGGAAGCCCGCCACGAGGGACGCGAGGTCCCAGTTCCCCCGCTTCCCCGCCATCCGTCGCGTCGCGATGAACATGAGGGCCACCGCGAAGGTGGCGGCCACGTAGGAAAGCCGGATCTGGAAGAGGGCGTCGGCGGCGTTGGAGGCGAGGAGTGCCTGCCAGTCGAAGGGGGCGTACCCGGAGAGGACGAGGCAGAACGTGATGAAGAACCGCCCGGGGAGGGCGCCGAAGGGGGGCCGGTCGATGAGGGCGACCCCCGCCACGAACCAGGCGAGGGCGGAGATGGGGGGGAGGATGAGGAGGTACTCGTAGGCCATGGGGGAGGCCTCGCAGCCATCGCCCCTCCCGTCCTGGCCTATTTAACATTGCCCAGATTATTCTCTGACTTGAGAACACGAGGCGCCGGGGACGCCTAGGCGAACTGCCACCGGAGGACCTCGACGGCCACGGCGGTCCCGATGGCCAGGGCCACCACGGCCCACGGCGGGACGGGGATCGCCTTGTCGTCCTCCTGGTCGAAGTAGCGGATAAGGCCCGCGGCGGAGTGGAATCCCTCACCCTTCTTCTGCTTGGCCATGGTCGCCAGGAGGTTCCTATGCGGGAGGCGTATTAATACGTTTGGCCGGGGGTCTGGCGGCTGGGAAACCGTGGGGGTTTTGGGCGCTTCTCCCGGTCGGCCCCCAAAACGTTAATAAGCGGCAGTCAAATAGGCAGCGCGCCGCCCAGTAAAGGGGGGGACGGTATGGCTGAGGAGAACACAGTCTACATCGGAAAGAAGCCTACGATGAACTACGTGCTGGCGGTGATGGCCCAGTTCAACACGGGCACCGACGAGGTCCTCATCAAGGCCCGCGGGAGGAGCATCAGCACCGCCGTGGACGTGGCGGAGATCGTGCGCAACCGGTACATCACAGCCGCCGAGGTGAGGGACATCAAGATCTACACGGAGAAGCTCACCTCCGACGAAGGCCGGGAGGCGAACGTCTCCAGCATCGAGATCCTCTTGTCCACCAAGGCCCCGAACGCCGAGGAGTGAGGCCGGGACAGTCACCGGGTGTCCTCCCATCTACCGTAAGGACGGTTCCTTAATATCCGCCCGCCCGCATCCGCTCTGTCGGTGAGGTCATGGCCGGGGAGGAGTACCGCGTCGAGAAGGACACCCTGGGCGAGATGAAGGTGCCCGCCTCCGCCCTCTGGGGGCCCCAGACCCAGCGGGCCGTGGAGAACTTCCCCATCAGCGGGATCCGATTCCCGCGGGAGTTCCTCCGGGCGCTGGGGCTGATCAAGCGGGCCGCCGCGGAGGTCAACGCGTCTCTCGGAGAGGTGGACGAGACGCGGGCGGGGGCCATCGCGAAGGCCGCCGGGGAGGTCGAGGAGGGCGACCTGGACGAGCACTTCCCCCTGGACATCTACCAGACCGGCTCGGGGACCTCGACGAACATGAACGCCAACGAGGTCATCGCGGCCCGGGCGAACCAGATCCTCGGGGTGGAGCGGGGGGCAGAAGGCGCGGTCCACCCGAACGACCACGTGAACCGCGGGCAGTCGAGCAACGACGTCATCCCGACGGCCATCCACATGGCGGCGCTGACGCAGATCGACCACGAGCTGCTTCCGGCGCTGCGGGAGCTGCACGACGCCTTGGACGCCAAAGCGAAGGAGTTCTCGGACATCGTGAAGACGGGGCGCACCCACATGCAGGACGCGGTCCCCATCCGGCTGGGGCAGGAGTATGGCGGATACGCCTCCCAGGTGGAGCACGGCATCCGGCGGGTGGAGGGGACGCGGGCGCACCTGGCGGAGCTGCCCATCGGCGGGACGGCCCTGGGGACCGGGCTGAACGCCCACCCGGAGCTCGCGCCGAAGGTCATCGCGAAGGTGAGCGAGTGGACGGGGGTGGAGTTCCGGCAGGCGGAGAACCTCTTTGAGGGGATCGCGGCGAAGGACGCCCTCGTGGAGGCGAGCGGGGCGCTGAAGACCGTGGCCGTCAGCCTGATGAAGATCGCCAACGACCACCGCATCATCGGGAGCGGGCCGCGGGCGGGCATCGGGGAGATCAAGATTCCCGCGGTGCAGCCGGGGTCGTCCATCATGCCCGGGAAGGTGAACCCGGTAATCCCGGAGATGGTGTGCCAGGTGTCCGCGCAGGTCATCGGGAACGACGCGGCCATCACTGTGGGCGGGCTGACGCCGGGGCTGGACCTGCAGACGATGATGCCCGTGATGGCCCACAACCTCCTCCAGTCGATTCACCTGCTGGCCCGGGGGGCGGAGGTGTTCCGGGAACGGTGCGTGGAAGGGGTGGAGGCGGATGTGAAGCGCATCGAGAGCCTGGTGGAGCTTTCCACGGCCATCGCGACGCGGTTGAAC
>CAYFXO010000006.1:22344-38874 GCA_964347125.1 uncultured Methanomassiliicoccales archaeon
CGATGCCAGCGATCAGGGACCAGCATTCGGGGCAGCACCCGCCGCGGACGCGGTTGGAGACCACCTCGAAGTCCGCCCGGCCGATTCGAAGCTCCTCCGGCTGCTCCTCCTCGTCCTCTTCGTCCTCGTCACGTAGTTGCGGTCCGAGGCGAGCTGCAGGCGACGCGCCTGAACCCCCTCATCGGGTACGAGAAGGCCGCGGAGATCGCAAAGCGGGCGTACGCGGAGGGGAAGACCGTGAAGCAGCTCGTCGTGGAGGAGGGGATTCTCTCCGAGGAAGAGGCGGAGGAGATCCTGGACCCGGCGCAGATGACGTGAGGCGGCGGCCCTCCCAGTGGCCGGGACGCTTTTGGCCATGCGCATGGCCAAACGACGAGCTCAGGATAGGTACCCCGCCTCACCCCGCGATCCGGAGTTGGATGTTCCGCCCTAAACAAGGTGTTGACCCCGGAAGTCCATTATCTGACAAGGAACGCCGATGAACTCAAGTAGATGGCCCGGGATTGACGAACTCCGAATGATGCGCCGAAGGACGCCAGCGGGGACGACCCTCGGAGTTGCGGTGGCCCTCACGGTATATGTCATCGCGCTGGTCTCAGGTGCGACGATTTCTGCTCCTGACACTGGGTGGTCCGTCCGGCACGTGGGGACTCCCGAGGGTGAGGATGCTCGAGCCATCGCTTTGAATGGCACGACGCTACATGTCGCCACAGAAAGAAACGTCCTGGCGTACAACCTCGACCCCGGCGGGGCCATGAGAGCAGTGCACAGCATCGCCTTCCGTGATGAACTAGGGTTCTGGGTCCACTTCATCAACATCGACACCTACCGCGACTACGTCTACGTGACGGACATAGACCGGCATCTACACACCATGAGGTACTCGGCCGCGACAGGCTACGAGTATCTGGACATGAAACGGAATGCGAGCAGTCTCGTTGTCCACGACGGCTACCTCTTCGTCGGTGGCGGTGGCCCGTACTTCATGAATGGCTCTCTCCAGGTCTACGACCTGGTGGAGCCGTCCTCTCCGATTCTCGTGGGCTACCACGGATTCGAGGACCCTGTGGCGAGGGTATGGGTCGCGGGGCCAGTCGCCTACGTCTGGACAGTCGATTCATGGTCATGGGACCACCTCGTCGTCGTCGATGTCGAGAACCCTCGTCGCCCCCGAGTCCTGGCCTCAATCCCCGTCAACGCTCGCTTAGGGGGCATGGTAACATCCGAGGAGGCCGTCTTCTTGACGACGGCGGACGCGTTGCTTAAGATCGCCCGGCCCGAGTTCGGCCACCTCGCTTGGAGCACCGTCGATGCTGTGGAAGAGGACACGGCCCCGTTCCTCCACGGGGACTACCTCTACCTGGCAATGGAGGAACGGAGTGAGCCACCATTCTACTTCCAGACACGTGTCAGAGCATGCAAAGTTCCCGAGACAGGGGGCCTGGAATGTCCCCAGTCATTCACTGTACCGACGGGGCGCGCCTATGTCGTCTTTTCGGAGGTCGACGAGAAGACATTCCTCATGGCCGCACAGGATCTCTACGTCATCCGTGTCGACTCAGATTATCCCGAGACCGTCCGCAATCGCTTGGCCACAGGCCTCGGGATGCTCGGGGGAATTGGCGCCGTCACTGTAGGGTGCTTCGCCGTCAATCGCCGAAACGAACTGCGCAAATCCCAGGCCTAGGGATCGCTCCGCCCGACTCAGGAAGTGATTCTCCTTTTGGCCATGCGCATGGCCAAAGGGCGAAGTGCCGCGGCGGGGACGCCGCGCGACTACCCGATGCCCGGCGAGTAGACCTCCCTCCAGGTGAACCGGACGTGGAGGTCCCGGAGCACGACGATCAGGCGGGAGGCCAACTCCGGGGGGAGCATGTACACGGACTGGCCCAGGCGGATGCCCCCCTCGTGGAGGATGCCTGGGTACCGGTAGACCTTCTCCCCGCCGTTCACGCGACGCCGCTCGACGCGGCCGTGGAGGGCCCTGTGGATGGCCCACCGGCACTTGTGGTCCAGCCGCCGGAGGTCGAAGGACACGATGGTGCGCTCCTGGAGGCCCAGGCGGTCGAGGAGGTGGTCCCTCTCCTTCCCTCCGCCCTCGCCCCTTGACGCCGCTTCGCCCATGTTTTGGCCATCCGCATATCCAAAGAAATACGTGAGCGAGAGGGGAGGCCGAAAGTGCCTTCTCACTGGGAAGAGAGGCCCCCCGCGCCAAGGGCCCGCGCAATCGTTTTGGCCATGCGCATGGCCAAAGAATTCGGCGGTCGCGCCGTGGCGCGGCGCCTCTCAAGAAAGCGTATTATACGGACCCGTCCGTGAGCCCCCTCCCCATGGTCCAGGAACCGACCCTCGCCTCCGAACTCCGAGCGGCAGCGGCCGCCACGAGCCTGGCCAAGACCCTCCCCGAGAGGCCGCTCTGCGACGCCTGCCTCGGCCGTCTCTTCGCCAAAGTGGGCATTGGACACCCGAACCCCGAGCGTGGCCGGCTCCTCCGAAACGAAATGTCCGTCGACCCGCCCGCACAGTGCTGGATCTGCCGCGGCCTCCTGGACGACATCCCGAAGTGGACGGACTTGGTCAAAGACGCCCTCGCGGAGTGGGAGTTCGCCACCTTCCTCATCGGGTCCCGGTTCGACGACGCGGTCCTCGCCCGCGAAGAGGAAATCTGGGCCGCCGCGGGGGTCGCGACCCAGGAGCCCATCAAGGCCGAGGTGAACCGCGAGGTGGGGAAGCGCCTGGAGGCGACCCTGGCCCGCGAGGTGGACTTCGACGCCCCCGAGGTCGTCGCCATCATCGAGACCGCCTATGACCACGTCGAGATCCAGGCGGCCCCCCTGTTCCTCCGCGGCCGCTACCGCAAGCTCGTCCGGGGCCTCCCGCAGACCCGCTGGCCCTGCCGCCGGTGCCGCGGCGCGGGGTGTGACCGCTGCGGGGGCACTGGGAAGATGTACGCCGAGAGCGTCCAGGAGATCGTCGCCGCCCCCGTCATGGCGAGGACCCGAGGAACGGACCACGCGTTCCACGGCATGGGCCGCGAGGACGTGGACGCGAAGATGCTGGGGAACGGCCGCCCCTTCGTCCTGGAAATCGCGGAGCCCCGCGTCCGGTCCCTCGACCTGGACGCCGTGGCCCGGGAAGTCAACGCCTCCGGCACCGTCGAGGTCACCCCTCTCGAGCCTGCCACTCGCGTCGACATCCAGCGCTACAAGGCCGCCCGACCCGCCAAGACCTACTCCATACGTGCGCGCCTCGACCCTCCCGTCGGGGAACGGAAACTTAAAGAAGCGGTGGCCGCATTCGAAGGGGCCACAGTACGACAACGGACGCCCACACGGGTGGCGCATCGAAGGGCCGACAAGACCCGGGTGCGGACCGTTCGCGCCGCGCGCGTCGCGGCCGTGGACGGCCCGCGGGTCACCCTGGACATCACCGCCGACGCGGGGACCTACATCAAGGAGCTCCTGAACGGTGATGACGGCCGGACCCGGCCCTCCCTCGCGGAGGCCCTCGGCGTGGGCGTCGCGGTCGACGCCCTGGACGTGATCCAGATCCACGACGGTGGGGAGTAGGATGGTCAAGGCCTCGAAAGGACCCCGGCGAAGGACCCGCAAGAAGCTCTCGAAGCGGGTGCGCGAGCGCGGGCTCTCCCCCATCACCCGGGCCCTGGAGGTCTACGCGGAAGGGGACAAGGCGAACATCGTCATTGACCCCAGCGTCCAGAAGGGGCAGCCCCACCACCGCTATCACGGTCACACGGGAACCGTCGTCGGGACCCGCGGGAGGGCCTACCTCCTCGAGGTCCGGACCGGCGGAAAGAAGCGGACCCTCATCGTGCGGCCGGAACACCTGAGGAGGACCCGATAGGGGGGACCGCCGTGACCGAGGACTTCTTGACGATTACCGAAGTGAAGCGCCTCCTTGAGAAGGAGCAGAAGGAGCGGGGGGAACTCAACCAGGAGCAGCTGCTCGCCCTCCAGCACGCGGAGCTCTTCGCGACGCTGGGCATCCGGAAGGCGAGCCAGCTCGTCGCCGAGCTGCAGGAGATCGAGCACGTGAGCCCGCAGTACGCGGTGAAGATCGCGGACCTCCTCCCGACGGAACCCGAGGACGTGCGAGCCATCTTCGCCAGGGAGCGGTTCACCCTCAGCCCGGAAGACACAGAGCGCATCCTGGAGACGGTGGCCAAGTACCTCTAGGGGGGGTCGACACGGAGGACTACGCGCACATCCTAGACCACCTGCCTCAAGGCCGCGCCGACATGGGGGGCTTCAAGCGCGAGCCCGTGGCCTACGCCCTGGGCGAGGACGAGTTCAAGCTGTTCGAGCTCGTGCCGAAGGCCGGGGCGGGCCTCATGGCGGGGGACGTGGTCTACATCGGGAAGGACGTGGACCAGCGGGACCACATCCTCCACGTGAAGCGCCGCGTGACCTTCGAGGAGATCACCGCGGGCGCCCAGCGGGAGCTGCCCACCATCATCGAGGAGATCATCCGGAAGAAGGAGGACAAGTTCCTGGAGTTCTACAACCGCGCGGAGGCCATCACCACCCGCTTCCACATGCTGGAGCTCCTCCCGGGCCTCGGCAAGAAGTCCATGTGGGCCATCCTCGAGGAGCGGAAGAAGGGGCCCTTCACGGACTTCGAGGACCTCAGCAATCGGGTCCCCATGGTCCACCACCCCGTCAAGCTCCTAGAGAAGCGCATCTTCCAGGAGATCGCGGAGCCCGAGCAGAAGTACCATCTGTTCGTGGCCCGCTGAGGCCTACTCGCGTCCCTCGAGGGCCTCCACCTCGCGGCGGGACAACCCCAGCTCCCTCCGGAGGATCTCCAGCACCTCACGCCCCGCCTCGCGGGACACCCCCTCCTCCATGGCCCGCCCGTACACGCGCCGGTACAGGGTCCCCGCGTCCTCCGTCCGGTTCGCCAGCTGCTCCACGATCTCCGCCTCCAGGCGGGCGTGCTCCTTAGGCGCGACCTCCAGCAGCTGGCGGATCTCCTCCATCAACAACCGCTCCGTGGCGGACACCCGGCCGTCCCGCCACACCGCCATGAGCGCGCGGGCGTACGCCTCGATGCTCAGGGCCCGCTGGTCCAGGCTCCGCGCCCTCCGCTCCTCGATGCGCTCCAAGTCCTCCATCCGCAGGACCTCCGCGCCCATAGCTTCCCGGATGATGTCGCTGAAGGTGAGGTGGGCGGTGGTGCTGTCGTCGATCTCCCCGAGGGTCATCTCCCGCACGTCCCCCTCCATCTCCACGGGAACCCGCTGGCGCCCCACGAATTGCTTCAACTGGATCGCCTGGGTCCACCCCGGCCGGTCCAGGCAGTACACGAGCATCCGCTGCCGCTTCCCCTCGACCCGGGCCTTGCGCTCCTCCAGCGCTCCGGCGTCCACCAGGCGCTTCAGGTACCGGGAGATGTGCTTCCGCTCCACCCCCACCGCGCGGGCGATTTCCGACTGGGTGAGGGCCTGGGGGAACTCGTAGCGGTCCTGGACGTCCCGGAAGTCGGAGAGATACAGGAGGATGCGCTCCTGGGTGGTGAGCTCGAGGGGGCCCATGGACGCCGTCCGAAGCGGGGTGGGGAGTATAAAGGGGTGGCGCTGGGGCCCCCGCCTCGGTCGTCCCGCGGCGGGGACGAGGGCTTCCGCGGGTGGAATCAAGACCGATAATCATCCACCAATCCTTAAGTCGCATTCCGCGGCGGTTTTTCACCGTCGTGGTGGTGGCTCATGGGAGTGCGTGACCCCAACGGACGGTGCCCTCTCGCCCCCGCACGTCGGGGGCCCTCGAGGCGGCCCCCGGAGCCCGCCCCCGCGCCGCGCTGGGAGGTCTAGCCATCTCGATCACCACAGGCATCGCGGAACTCGACGCCCACTTCGGCGCCCTGGGTTCCCGGGCCGTGTCGCTCCTGTTCCTGAGCGACGCCCCTTCGGAGAAGCGCACCCTCGTCGAGCGCATCATCGCGGGCGGCCTCGAGGCCGGCGAGGCCTGCCTCTACGTGGATTTCTTCCGCCTCCCCGCCCTCGTCCGCGCGGACTTCAGCCGCCTTGGGCGGTTCTCCCCCGACCAGCTCGTCCTCGTGGACGCCCTCTCGAAGGAGATGCTGATCCCCACGGCAGAGCCCTACGTCATCCAGGACTTCCAGAGCCTGGAGTCCGTCCTCGCACCGATCGAGGCGGCCATCCTCCAGGGGGGCGTACGCCACGTCGTCATCGATTCCCTGGAGTACCTGGCGGACCGCTTCGACAAGGCCCGGGCCCTCGAGTTCTGCGCCCAGCTCCTTGACCTCTGTCGGCAGGAGGGAGCAAGCCTCATCCTGCTCCTCACGAACTGGACCTTCCACTTGGAGGAGCTGCGGCGGCTCAAGCGGCTCCTGGACGGCTTCGTGGAGTTCCGCTCCAACCTCACCGGGGGCGTCTCCCTGAACCAGCTCCGACTCTCCGTCGGCGGGCAGGACGCGGGGGACATCGCGGACTGGATCCCCTTCTCCTTCACCGACCCCATGGGCTTCGTCGCCCGGGCGCCGAGGCTCATCGTCGTCGGGGCCGAAGGGGTGGGGAAGTCCGACCTGGTCCGCCTCATGGACCCGGACAGCGTCCTCATCGAGCCCCTCAACGCCCCCGAGGGCGCCCCCGCCGAGCGCCTCCAGGTGCGCATCATCGAGAGCGAGGTCTTCGGCGACCCCGACGACCCGGACTTCGGGGCCATGGTGCGCCTGTTCGCTCGGGAGGCGGACGGCGCGATCCTCGTGGTGGGCGGCGACGACCCCGACGGCTTGGAGCGCTCGCGTCCCCTCCTCGCTCTCGCGGAGCGGGGGATTCCCCTCGTCGTGGCCCTCACCGTCCCGGAGCCCGCTCGGGCGGAATACCTGGAGGCCCTCCAGTCCCGCGGGGGTCTCGGGACTTCCGCCCCCGTGCTGTGCGTCGACGAGGACTCCCCGGAGGAGGCATGGCGGGTGCTGGACTCCCTCCTCACCCAGGTCGCGAAGGCCGACTACCGATGGCACCGAGAACCCGCGGAGGGAGGGGCGTGATGGGGACGTCTCGGTCGCCCGATTCCCGATTCGCAGTTCCACCCTGCCAAGGAGGCGAGAACCAATGACCTATGAAGTGCGCAGACTCAAGCTCTGCCTGATGGGCGACGGCGCCGTGGGAAAGACGAGCCTGATCCACCGGTTCGTCCACGACCGCTTCGATGAGAAGTACAAATACACGCTGGGCACCAGCCTGTGCAAGAAGGACGTGCTCTTCGAGGAGGGCCCCGAGGGGCCCTTCCTGGCGAACCTGGTGATCTGGGACATCATGGGGCAACAGACCCTCCTGCCCCGCTTCTCCCGCACCTACTTCAAGCACGCGGACGGCGCTTTGGCGGTGTGCGACCTCACGAGGCCCCCTTCCCTGTCGAGCCTCAAGGACTGGATCGGCCACCTGGAAGGGATCTCCCCCAACGCGCATACCGTCATCCTCGCCAACAAGTCGGACCTCGCCGAGGAGATCCGCATCGGGCAGGGGGACATCGAGGCCTTCGCCACCCCCCGGGAGACGCCTTGGTTCCTGACGAGCGCCAAGACGGGAGAGAACGTCGAAGCGGCGTTCAAGGCGCTCACCGCCCGCATCGTGGGCGGCGCGTCCCTCCCCCGAGGCGTCTCGACCGGCCGCTCGACGGGGGAGCCCATGGCCTCTGAGTCCTAGAATTTGCCCGAGGAAGCCCGCTCTTCCTCCACCTAGCCCCGGTCGTCGCACCCAGCTGATTACCAACTACGATAATCTCCCGCGAAGCCTTATGGGGTTCTCATGGAGGGGGGATATGCTTGTCTTCCCAGAGCGTGCCAGGGACCGCGCGCCGCGCCAGGCCACCCGGACCGCACCGGGCGGCGTTCGTCCTCACCGCGCTCCTCCTGTTCACGTCCCTCGCTGGACCCCTCACCTCCCTTCAGGCGGCTCCCGTCGAGGTGGACAACCTGGATGGGACGCGGACGGCGGTCTGGGACTTCTCGTCCCCCGCGAACCTCACGCTGCAGGACGTCTCCGTCGCCGGTGGGAACGTAACCCTACCCTTCACGAGCGGGACATGGCTCCAAACCTCCGTGACGGACTTCATCCAGGGGACGGGCACGAACGTCACCGTCCTCCCGAACGGGACCCTCACCCTGGGAGGCCCCCAGCTCTACCAGGAGCACGTGGCGGTCTCGGTGAGTGGTGAAGTCTCCTCCATCTCCGCCGGAGGCTCCCTCGAATGGAGCGACAGCCCCACGGGGGCCCAGCCCGCCATCACGGGCTACGACTGGGACGGCGACGGCCTTCGCGGGGACGTCGTGAGCGTCTCGGGACAGACCTCGACCACCGCCAGAGCCTGGAATCGCACCGGTTCCCTCTTGTGGACCAACGTGAACTCGGCGACGAAGTACCTCGTCCTGAGCCCCTCGGATCACACGATGGACGGAGTGGAGGACGAGATCGTGGCGGCCGGGGACATCCTGGGGGCGATCGACCGGAACGGCGGGACGATCTGGGACACGAACATCCCGGGCAACACCCTCTCCCTAGCCGTTGCGGACCTGGACGGGGACGGGTTCGCCAACCACGCCATCGTGGGCATCAGCAACGGGTGGATCCGGGTCTTCGATGTCGCCGGCTTCCAGGACTGGAGCTACAAGATGGCGGGCGGCGTGACCGCGATGGCCATGCTCCAAAACGCGACCACCGCCCTGCGGGACCGCTTCGTCGCCGGGGACGAGTTCGGGAACGTCATCTCGTTCGCGGGGAGTGGAATCGTGGAGTGGTCCACGAACACCAGCGTGACGGTGACCGCCGTCGCCTCCGCGGACTTCGACGGGGACGGACTCCTCGACGACGCCGCCATCGGAGACCAGACCGGGCAAGTCGTGCACTTCGACGAGTCCGGGACGCTCCTGGGCGGCTTCGCGCTGACCGGAGCTGTCACCGCCCTCTCCGCCTTAGACGTCGACGCCAACGGCCGGTGGAGCCACGTGATGGCGGGAGACGACGGGGGGGCCGCGGGAGCCTTCGACGTCTCCGGTTCCCCCTCGTGGGCCCTCTCGGTGGGGGCCGCGATCACCTCGGGCGGCGCGGCGGACCTGGACGGGGACGGTTTTGCGGACGACAGCGTCTTCGGGGACGCGGGCGGGTTCGTCACCGCCGTCAACAGCACGGGCCTCGTCCTGTGGACGTACGACATGGGGAAGGTAGTGAACGACGTCGCCCGGCTTCAGTCCCCTGGAGGGACCCCCTACTACACCGATGGGCTATGGCAGTCGGTCGTGCTGGACGCCGGCGGTCCGGCCTCCTGGCTAGACCTGGACTGGGTCGCCACCCTCCCGCCGTCCACGAACGTCAGCTTCCGTACACGCAGCGGGGACGTCCCCGTCCCCGACGCTGCCTGGAGCGGCTGGTCGTCCCCGCTATACGTCCCGCCCGCGACCATCACCAGCCCGAGCTCCCGGTACCTCCAAGTGGAAATCGTGCTCCTCACCGCGGACGACACCGTCCGCCCCTCCGTCCTGGAGTTCCAGGTATCGTACGATACCCGCCCCGCGACGGGGTCGGTGGAAACGGAGGACTACGGTCCCGCCAACCTCCTCGCCTGGGACGTGTTCCAGGCGACGACCTTGCAGCCCCCGTCCACGGGGATCCAGTTCTCCTACAGCGCCGACGGCGGCGGTTCTTGGTCCCCCCTATCCCCCGGGACGAACCTCAGCGCGGCTCCCCTGGTGCCCCTGCGGTTCCGGGCCGTCCTCAGCACCGTTGACATCGCGGAGACCCCCTCCCTCTCGGAGATGAGCATCCGCTACGCGTACCTTGGGCCCTTGGACCACATCCACATCACGCCCACTTTCTGGGTGGGGACGGCGGATGCAGTGGTCGACTTCGACGCGGTGGCCCACGACGCCTATGAGCGGGTCGTCCCAGACGCCCTCGCCTGGGCCACGGACGACCCCTGGGGCGCCGTCGACGCCAACGGCACGTACCAGCCGGGGATGATCGGGTCCTGGAGGGTCTACGCGAACTCTTCGGACGGCTCCGTGTCGGCCTTCGCGGACGTCACCGTCTTCCCCGGGGCCCTCACCCGAATCGGGGTCCAGCCCTGGGACCCGGGCACGATCACCACGGACATGACCCTCGTCTTCACCGCGACCGGCTACGACCAAGACGGCAACAGCCTCGGCTCCATCGCCGCGACGTGGTCCGTCACCGGCGGGATCGGCACCCTGTCCCCCGCGGGGCCCACCCCCGTAGTAATCCTCGATCCGACGACGGTCGGTGTGGGGGCGGTCACCGCGGACGACGGCATCGGGCATACGAACACGACGGCCGACATCACCGTGATGGCGGGGGCCCTCGCCCAGATCGGTGTCGCCCCACCGACGGTCGACGTCCCCACGGGAGGGGTCGCCAACTTCAACGCGAGCGGGGTGGATGCCGACGGGAACCCCGTGCCCCTCGCGGGCTCCCTCTGGCAGACCGACGCAGGCCTCATCGTGGTCAGCAACGACACGGCGGCGACCCTCCTCGCTCAAGCCAGCCCTCTGGTGGGCGGCGAGGTGAACGTCACCGTGGGGACCGTCGTCGGCACTGCGACCGTGAACGTGATTCGCCTCGACACGTCGCCCATCATCAACGGCGTCGTGCCCGACCAACTGAAGCCCGAGGACTACGGGACCTGGGTCCTCGACCTGACGGCCTACGCCACCGACCCCGAGGACCCACCCTCCTCGCTCCGTTGGGGCCTCACGGGAGCCAACCAGAGCCTGTACACCGTCTCCGGCCTCGACTCCCTGGGGAATCACCTCCTGACGTTCACGACGGTTTCCGACGCCTTTGGCTCAAACCTCGTGACGCTGTGGCTGTTCGACCCGGGCGGCAATAGCGCCAGTCAACCGCTGTGGGTCAACCTCACATCCGTGAACGACGGGCCCGTGATTGCGAGCATCGCCCCCTTCGCCGTGCACTACGACCTGCCGTACTCCTACAACTTCGAGGACTATGTGGAGGATGTGGAGACGCCCAAGTCCCAGCTGTTGCTGGTCGCCTCCGACGGCGACCACATCACTTTCAGCGGACTCTGGGGCACCTTCACCTACCCCGAGTCGATGGTGGGGACGACGGCCTATCCCGTCCTGACCGTATGGGACGCCGACGGCGCGTCCGCCTCCACCGTCCTGGCCATCACCGTGGACGACAACTTCGTCCCCAGCCTCACCACCGCCCTCCCGGACGTCGTGATGTTCGAGGGCCAGGAACTCCTGGACCACTTCGATCTGGACGACTACTTCGACGACCCGGACGGGGAAGCCCTGTTCTACTTCCACGGAAACTCCAACGTAGGCATCGTCATCGACGAGGAGCACCGGGTGGACTTCCTGGCGACGGGGGACTGGTTCGGCTCGGAGACTGTGGTGTTCGGCGCGGTGGACCCGCGCAACGCCCGCGCGGAGGACACCCTGAGCATCACGGTGCTCCCCGTGAATGACGCCCCGACCATCTCGGGGGTCCCGAACCTCGTCGTCCACTACGACGACCCCGCCTATCCGGAGTACAACTACACCTTCGACCTCGCGCCCTACATCGAGGACGTGGACGACCCCGTGAGCGACCTCCTCGTGTGGACGGACGATCCGGCGAACATCCAGTTCTACCCCCCCGAGAATATGGTCATGGTCATCCACTACCCCCAGGCCATGAACGGGTCCGTGGTGGACGTCCTCATCAGCGTCTCGGACGGTCTCGAGGACGCATCCCAGGCCATCACCATCACAATCACGGACGACTGGCCCCCGGAGCTCCTCCTTCCCATCCCGGACCAGGCCTTCCTCGAGGACACCGTCCTCGCCAACGCCTTCAACGTCTCCGACCACTTCATGGACCCGGAGGGGGACGCCCTGTTCTACACCTCCGGGAACGTCAGCGTCCTCGTGGCCATCGACCCCCTCACCCACGTGGTCAACTTCTCCGCCGTACCGAACTGGTTCGGTGCGGAACGGGTCACGTTCCGGGCGACGGACGGGGCCGGCGCCCTCGTGGAGCAGACCATCACCGTCACGGTGATCCCCGTCAACGACCCCCCGACCCTCTTCCCCATCCCGCAAATCACCCTCGAGGTCGGCGAGACCCTCGTCTTCGATCTGCGGGAGTACATCCTCGACGTGGACGACGAATTCTCCGATCTCTCCCTCAACGCGACCGGGCAGCACGGCTACGGCTTCGAGGTCGTTGGCTTCAATCTCATCCTGCACTACGGGACGCAGGTCTCCTCGGACCTCATCCGGATCACGGTGGACGACGGGGAGGCGAGCACGTCGGGGGAGGTCTCCGTGCGCGTGGTCCCCCGGGCGCCGCCGCCCCTCATCACCGGCCTCACGTGGCCGCTCCTCGCCCTCATCGCGGTCCTCCTCACCGTCCTCCTCTACCTCCTGGCGAAGCGCCTGATCCTGAAGATGCGTATCCAAGAGGTCTTCCTCATCGACCGGGCGGGGCGGCTCGTGAGCCGTGTGTCCGGCCCCGGGCCGGGGCGCACCGTGGACGACGACCTCTTCAGCGCCATGCTCACCGCCATCCAGGACTTCGTCGTCGATTCGTTCGCGGGCGTCGAGGGGGAGTCCCTCAAGCAGCTCGACCTGGGGGACAAGAAGGTCTACATCGAGAAGGGCGAGCTCGTTTCCCTCGTCGTCATCTATCGCGGGTTTGCCAAGGAGTCCCAGATCGAGACGCTCCAAGAGACGTTGGCCCTCGTGGAGCAGGACTACGGCTGGCTCTTGGAGAAGTGGGACGGCTCGCTGGTCCTCGTCAGCGGAATCGAGTCCTACTTGGCGCCCCTCCTCGACAAGGGTCTGGAGCAGTACCTGTCCGAGGAGGGCGAGTAGGCTCTGCTCGAGTCGAGGGGCGGGCCAACGGCCATTCACCCGTCGGCCCCGACATCCGGCAAGACCCCCTCGAGAGCCCCATGGCGCCCCATCACTTTCGCCCTCCTCCCTTGAGCACCTATTAAGGGCAGGCGGGAGTTGGGGGGAGGGATGCTCCAGCCCGAGGCCATCGGGCATCTCTTCGACCAGAGGACCAAGTCGGCCATCGCCAGCGGCCTGTGCATCGAGTGCCGCGGGGCGAAGCTCCTCTGCGGGAAGGCCCGCTGCCCCCTCCTCGTCCAGTACGACTTCATGATGCGGACCCAGGCCCTCGTCGACTCCACGCAACTGGACGGCGCCTCCCCGCCCAGCGTCTTCGTGGGCCGACTGGGCTACCCGAAGGTGTTCGTAGGCCCCATGACCCCGCCGGTCCACGGCGACACGAGCCTCCTGGACGCCCCCGAGCGCTGGGTCGACCTGACCATCGACGACATCATCGACTTCCGCTCCCAGCTCGTCCGGGGCATGCACCGCGTCGACGTCCACAACGTGGAGCACGGGGGGCGAATCGTGGACGCGACCCGGGAGCTCGCCCTGGCGGAGACCCCCGCGGAGACGGAGACGGAGTTCATGAAGAAGCCCTCGGGGCACCTCCGCCTCGACGACAGCGTGCAGCCCTTCGGCCCCTCGGCCCCCTTGAAGAAGGTGGACCTGGGCAACGTGAAGGTCGAACGGCATCTGGACAAGGCCACCTCGGACACGGACTGGCTCGCGCGGGACGCGGTGCAGTGGCTCCACGAGGAGGAGGTCCCCGTCACCCAGATCCAGCGGGCCTTCAGCGTCGGGGCCTTCGGGCTGGATGACAACCGCCGGTTCGTGCCCACGCGGTGGAGCATCACCGCGGTGGACGACATCGTCGGCATCGACCTTCGGGAACAGGTGAAGGACTTCCCCCCGGTCAACGAGTACCGGGTCTTCATGTCCGTGGGCTTCGACGACCGGTTCGTGGTGATACAGGCGCCCCAGGCGTGGAAGTACGAGCTCATCGAGGCGTGGTACCCCGGGACGCTGTGGAACCCCCTGGGGGAGAAGACGGTCATGTACAACAGCCACGAGTTCTACCGCGGGCGCACCACCTACGCGGAAATCGGCGGGTGCTACTACGCGGCCCGCCTTGCGGTGGGGGAGGGCCTCATCCGGGAGAGGCGGCAGGCAGCCACCGTAATCCTCCGGGAGACCCACCCGGGGTACATCGTCCCCGTGGGCGTGTGGAACGTGCGGGAGAACGTCCGGAAGGCGCTACGGCAGCCCCCGAGGACCTTCGACACCCTCAAGGAGGCGCTGTACCATGCCTCGACCCGACTGACGATCCCCATGAAGCGATGGATCCGGCGGAGCGTCATCCTCCGGGACATGCTCTACCAGCGGCGGATCGAGGACTACGGCTGAGGGAGCGCCATGAGGTTCCCGGACCGTCCGGAAGTGACCGCGGCCGCGGTGGTCGTGCGGGGGGACCGCCTCGTCCTCATCCGGCGGGGGGTGGACCCCAGCAAGCGGAAGTGGAGCATCCCCGGCGGGCACGTGGAGCTGGGGGAGACGACCCGGGAGGCCGTGGTCCGGGAAGTCCGGGAGGAATGCGGGATCACCATCGAGCCCCGAGAAATCCTGGACGTGGTGGACTACATCCAGCGGGACGCGGAGGGGCGAGTGGAGTACCACTTCGCCCTCGTGGACTTCCTCGCGGACTACGTGGGCGGGGAGCTGGAGGCCGCCAGCGACGTCCTGGAGGCGCGGTGGGTCACCTTCGACGAGGCGCTGACCGCGGACCTGACGAAGAGCGCCCGCCAGATTATCCAGAAGGCGAGGGAGGTCGTTGGAGGTTAACCTCGTCCGGTGCAAGTCCGCCCTCAACAAGACCTCGCTACCGGGACTGGACTACTCCTTGAACCCGTACCGCGGGTGCCAGTTCGGCTGCGTGTACTGCTACTCCCCCGCGGTGCTTCACGAGGCGCGGCCCTGGGGGGCTTTCGTGGACGTGAAGGTGAACGTCGCCGAGGTGCTGCGGCGGGAGTTGCGGCGGGTGCCGAAGGGGGTCGTGGGCGTGGGCACGGTCATCGACCCCTACCAGGCCCTCGAGCGGAAGCACGAGCTGACCCTGCGATGCCTTCAGGAGCTCCAGAAGGCGGGCTTCCCCACGAGCGTGCAGACGAAGTCCGCTCTCGTCACCCGGGACCTGGACCTCTTAGAGGCCATGGGGGCGGACCTGGGCTTCTCCGTGTGCATCGTCCAGGAGGCGTACCGCGAGATCTTCGAGCCCCTGGCGAGCCCCGTGGCCGACCGGCTGGCGGCCCTGGAGCAGGCGACGGCCCGGGGGCTCCGCACCTGGGTCTTCCTGGGCCCCCTCCTCCCGATCGCGACGGAGGCGGACCTGGAGGATCTGGTGGAGGCCATCGCCGCCACGGGGGTCCGGAACGTGTGGGTGGACAAGCTGAACCTGAAGCGGGGGACGTGGGGGGCCATCCTCGACCGCCTGGCGGAGACCGACCCGGCGCTCCACGACGCCTACGAGTCCGGGACGTGGGACCGGGCCTACTACGCCCGCCTGGAGGAGCGGACGCGGGAGCTCCTGGAGGCCGCGGGCCTCTCCTACGTCCCCGCCTGGGGATAGGCTCAGAGCAGGCGGCCGTCCTTGAGGATGGAGCAGTACCACTCGCTCTGCCGCCAGCCGCGCAACGCCATGTAGTCCGACTCGAAGCGGGACTCCACCATCTCCTCCGGGGCCTGGGGCTCCAGGATACCGCCCACGGCGTCCGCGAGGCAGATGAAGTACCAGCGCTCCAGGCGCGTGTTCTGAAACAGGAGCGTGCAGACGTGGATGGCGGGGATCTCCCGGATCCGGATTTCGATGCCCGTCTCCTCCAGCGCCTCCCGCCGCGCCCCCGCCTCGAACGACTCCGAGGCCCAGACGCGTCCCATCGGGATGACCCACGTGTCGGGCGGGGCCTCCGCGGGCCGGGCGACGAGGAGACCCTTCGCGGGGTCGTGGACCAAGAGCACGGCCTCCCCCTGGCACTCCGGGTAGTCCCGCTCGAACGCCTCCCCGCGGTGGTCCCAGTGGAAGGACCGCATCCGCGGTTGGCCGTACGCGGCCTGCAGGCGGGCGAGCTCCGCCTCCGTCGGGCGCTCCACGTCCATGGGCATCCTCGGGGGAGGCGGCCCATGGGTTAAAAGCCTCCGGAGGGTTCGGGGGGGCGTGCCCGAGGCCGTCGAGAACTTGGAGGGCGTCGAGGCCTTCCTCCGGAAGGACCCCCTGCGGCGCGCCCGCCTGATCCGGGAAATCTTCGGCGGCCGCCACCCCGTGACGGTGTACGCCGACGACCCGGAGGACCCGCACTTCGTCATGTCGGTCCGCCAGGAGGACTGGAACGCCGCCGGCCTGTGGTCCGAGGACGACGACCAGCTCCCGGAGTTCCTGGACCTCCTCCCCCCGGGGGAGTGGTTCTTCGGGGCCGTGCAGGACCCCTTGGCCCCCCGCATCCTGGAGCGGCTCACGGACCTCCAGGAGAACGAGAGGAGCCACCTCTACTCCCTGGCGCGGGAGGATTTCGTGTCCAAGCCCATCCACCCGGTGCAGCTGTACGAGATCGTCGCCGGACCGGCCGCCCTGCTGGCCTG
>CAYFXO010000007.1:0-24001 GCA_964347125.1 uncultured Methanomassiliicoccales archaeon
TCCATGGAGCGGGTGTACAGCTGCGGCTTCGAGGAGAACAGGGGGAAGAACGCGCTGAGGATCTTCTCGGTCCCCGGCGGCCCGAAGACGGGGAGGGGCGCGTGGCCGCTGCGGACCAGGAGCATGGGGAAGATGTCCAGGCAGTGGTCGAAGTGGAGATGGGAGAAGAAGAGGGCGTCCACCTCCTCGAAGGGGACGTGGCGGCTCAGGTTGCCCAGGACGCCGCCGCCGAGGTCCAGCAGGATGGAGGTCTCCCCGTCCCGCACGAGGTAGCCCGAACCCGCGTCCCCCGCCCGCGGCACGCCCCCCGCCGCCGTCCCGAGCGCGATCAGTTCCATCGTCTCACCCATCCCGCAGACTCGCGTCCCGTCCCCCTGGTCGCCCTAGAGGATGAAGCCCTTCAGCTTCGCGATCAGGGACAGCTCCACGGGCGCGCCCATGGGCAGCTCGGAGACGCCGATGGCCATGCGGGCGGGCCGCCCCATCTCGCCGAAGATCTCCCCGAGGAGGTCCGAGGCCCCGTTCAGCACCCGCGGCTGGTCCTGGAACCCTGGGGCGCTCGCCACGTACCCGTTCACCTGGACGATGCCCTCGATGCGCTCCAAGCCGCCCACGAGGGACGAGATGGCGCTGAGGCCGTTCAATGTGCACAGGGCGGCGGCCTCGTAGCCCTGCTCCACCGTGAGGTCCGAGCCCACCTTCCCCCGGTACTTCAACGCCCCGCCCTCCATAGGGATCATCCCGGAGGTGAAGATCACGTCCCGGACCTGCACCGCGGGGACGTAGTTCGCCACGGGCTTCGGCAGGGCGGGTAGGCGCTCCTCCCACTCCTGAATCGTTCTCGCCGTCATGCAGAACCCCTCGGGCGGTATGCGGAGGGGGCCATATGGGTCTTTCTGAGCCGGGGGACTGCCCCTATGTGCAGTATCCGATTAAGATGGCCCGTCTGAATTCGCGGTGAACCGGAGCGCGGGGCCGGCGTCGAGGACCCGCGTCGAATGGAGGGGCCACAATGGTCTACTGTACGAAGTGCGGAGCGCAGAATCAGCCCGAAGCCCAGTTCTGCTTGAGCTGTGGGGCCTCCCTGACGGGACCCCCGGCCGCGGCCCGGCGGGACTGGGAGAACGAGTGCGAGAGGGAATGTGAGAAGGGGCCGAGGGGGGGCTCCGTGATCTGGGGCATCATCATCATCCTCGTCGGCATCTACGTCCTCTGGGAATTCGGGCTGAAGAACGTCCAGGGGCTGCCCCAGTGGGTCTACGACTTCCAGTTCTGGTGGGTCATCCCCGTTCTCATCGGGATCGCCATCATCGTCGGTGGCCTGCGGCTCGCGATGAGGAAGCGCTAGGCGACGAAGGTCTTGCAGGGCTCCGGGCAGCCCGCGCACTCCCGCGCGTGCCGCCACTGGGAGAGCCGGATGCGGGTGTCCATCCATAGGAATGCGAAGAGGACCGCGAGGAGTCCGAAGGCCGCCTCTCCCGTCGCGTACAGGGCGCCGACCGTGACCAGGAGGAGGCCCACGACGAAGAGCGCGTCGGAGGCCATGTGGACGCCGGGGCTGCGCGCGGGAACGACCGCCTGAGCGAAGCGCAATCCCACGAGGGCCAGACCCGCGACGAGGAGGTAGAGGGCTGGCCACTCCATTATGGCCGCCGGGACCGCGAGGTGGGCGACCATGAGCCCGGCGGCGGCGACGGACCCGGCGGCGAGGCCGGTGCACCCGGCGCAGAGCCATCGGTCGCCCGCCCGCAGGACGTGGCCGTCGAAGTGGCCGCAGTCCGGGTGATGACCGCGGTGAACTCGGCGCGTGGTGGACGCCTCCGACTCCCGCAAAGACGCGCCGGCGTGACCCGTCGCGCGCCGGTGCCAGTTGGGTCGGACCGCGAGGGAGACGCCGAAGGCGCAGCTGCCCACGAAGGCGATGCCCACGAGCCACCGCGCGTCCAGCGCCGCGGGACCGGCGCTCCCCAAGCGTCCGACGGCCACGAGGACCAGCATGACCCCGCCGACGGCGGAGAGGAGCAAGAAGTACTGCAGCGTGCCCCTCGGGCTCACAACAGCCGCCTCAGTTCACGGAGGACCCGCTTCGTCGCCATGTGGCGGTACGCCCTCCGCTTGATCTTCTGCTTCGAGAAGAAGCCCGCGATGCCCCGGGGCACGGACCCGTAGAAGGCGCGGTAGCACCGGTAGAGGTCCTCCTGGAGTTCCTGGCGGGACAGGGTCTCCGTGGGCATGATGGCGTGGGCCATGTCGTAGTGGGCGTAGTTCCGGTCCTCGATCCAGCCGTTCGCGGACGCCTCCGCGTGGATCTCCGTCCCCGGGTACGGGGTCAGGAGCGTGTAGATCGCCAGGTCCGGTTCCAGGTCCAGGGAGAACCGCAGTAGCGCCTCGATCGAGTCCGCGGTGTCCTTTCGCGACCCGAGGACCATCATGGCCTGGCTGAAGACGCCGTTCTCCTTCAGGACCCGCACTGCCTGGGCCGCGTCGTCGACGTGGACGCCCTTCCGGAAGGCGCGAAGGGTCTCCGGGGAATGGCTCTCCACCCCAAGGAGAATCCAGTTGTTTCCCACGTCGCCCAGCTTCGCCACCAGGTCCGGGTGGTGGGCAATGTCGTCGGTCCTCGCTTGGAGGAACCAGTTCACCTCGTCGGTGAAGGCCCGCTCCCGCAGCGCCTCGTAGAGGCCTGGGGCGCGCCGCGTGTAGTCGAAGTTGTCGTCCGTGAGCCAGAGGAACTGCCCCCCGAAGCGGTCGTGGAGGTACTCCATCTCCTCCGCGATGCGCCCCGGCGACTTGGACCGCCAGGTGCCGTCCCAGTGCCTCCACTGGGTGCAGAAGGAGCAGCGGTACCGGCAGCCCCGGGAGCCCTCCAGGATCAGATACCGGGTGTGCTTCCCGGCCATCACCGTGAAGTGGTACCGGGAGAGGTTGTCCTCCACCAGGTGGTAGGCGGGGTACGGCAGGGAGTCCAGGTCTCTGATGTGGGGTCGCGGCGGCGTGTGGACGACCCCGCCGTTCCCCCGGATGGAGAGGCCCGCCACAGCATCCACCGGCCGCCCCTCGTAGACGGCCCGCACGAGCTCCAGGAGGGTCTCCTCCCCTTCCCCCCGGACGATGTAGTCGATCTCCGGGAAATCCAGAAGGGACTCCTCCGGCGCGGCGGTGAAGTGCTGCCCGCCCATCACCGTGACGATGTCCGGGTCGATGCGCTTGGCCAGCTCGGCGACCCGGACGCACACGTAGGCGTTGCAGGTGAAGGCGGACGCGGCGACGACCGTCGGGGAGAAGGATTCCATGCGGGCCTCGACGCCCTTCCAATCCAGGCCCTCCGCCTGGCAGTCCACGACCTCGATCTCCACGTCGGGAAGGTGGGCCTCGAGGTAGGCGGCCAACACCAGGAGCCCCGTGGGCGGCGGCAGGTACTCCCCCATGAGGAACCAGTAGTCTTTGGGCGGCTCGACGAAGAGGACTTTGGGGTGCACCGTGCCCGCTCCCTGGCCGGGGGGCCAGCCCCGCCGGCGGGAGCGAACCCTCCAGGCGGCTATATTAGCGTTCCGCGGGCGGCGCCGCGCTCTCACAGGGTACTGGAGATGAGGTCGGCAATCTCCCCCGGCACGCGGGCCACCTGGGCTCCCGCCTTCTCCAGGGCGTTGATCTTGCTCTCCGCCGTCCCCTTCCCGCGGGTGATGATGGCCCCCGCGTGGCCCATGCGCCGCCCCGGGGGCGCCGTTAGCCCCGCCACGTAGGCGAAGACCGCCAGGTCCACGTCCGGGAGGCGCTCCGCCACGTCCTCCTCCGCGGTCCCCCCGATCTCGCCGACGAACACGACCGCCTTCGTCTCGGGGTCCCCCTCGAAGAGGTCCAGGGCCTCGGTGAAGCTCGTGCCGATGATGGGGTCGCCGCCGACGCCGATACAGGTGGACTGCCCGTGGCCGCCCACGGTGACCTCGTTGACGATCTCGTACGTCAGGGTCCCGCTGCGGGAGATGACTCCCACGTTCCCCTCCCGGAAGATGTGGCTGGGCATGATGCCGACCTTGCACTTCCCGGGTGAGATGACCCCCGGGCAGTTGGGGCCGACGACCCGCACGCCCTTGAGGCGGGCGTAGGGCATGATCTGCAGGCAGTCGTGGAACGGGATGCGCTCCGTGATCATGACGAGGGTGTCGATGCCGGAGTCGATCGCCTCGAAGGCGGCGTCCTTCGCGAAGCGGGCGGGGACCAGGAGCATCGAGCAGGTCGCGTCCGCCTCCGCGACGGCCTCCTCCATGGTGTCGTAGACGGGGATCCCGTGGACCTCCTGGCCGCCCTTGCCCGGGGTCACCCCCGCGACGACCTTCGTCCCGTACTCTCGCATCGCCAAGGAGTGGAACTGGCCCTGGTGTCCCGTGATGCCTTGGACCACGACGCGGGTGCCCTCGTCAATGATGACGGCCACCTACCCCCCTCCCAGGCGCGCGGCCTCCATGGCGGCCTCCTCCAGGGTGTCCGCGGCCACCATCCCCTCGTCCCGGAGGATCTGCTTCGCCTCCTCCTCGTGGAGGCCCTTGATCCGGGCCACGATGGGGACGGTGATGCCGCCCTCGCGGATGGCATCTTTCACCCCCAGGGCGACGGTGTCGCACTTCGTGATGCCGCCGAAGATGTTCAGGAAGATGACGTCCGGGTCCGCCTTCCGCATCAACAGAAAGGCCTCCTTCACCTTCTCCGGGTCGTCCGTGCCGCCCAGGTCCAGGAAGACGCCGGGCCTCCCGCCCTTCTGGTTCAGGTAGTCCAGGGTGGCCATGGTGAGGCCCGCGCCGTTCGCGATGACCCCGATGTTCCCGCCCAGCTGGACGAAGGCAATGCCCCGCTCCTTGGCCTCACGCTCGAGGGCGGTGATGTCCTCCTCCGTCCCCGCGTATTCCGGGTGGCGGTACATGGCGTTGTCGTCGATGGTCACCTTGGCGTCCGCCGCGATGACCCGGCCATCGGCCGTAATCACCAGGGGGTTGATTTCCACGAGTTCCGCGTCCAGCCCCTTGAAGGCGTCGAAGAGGCGGTCTACCAGGTCGGAGAGCTGGGCCGCCTCGTCCTTGGAGAGCCCCAGGCTCGTCCGGAGGTACGCGTGGACGTAGTGGGGAATGGGGACGAAGGGGGAGAGGTGCTTCTTGTAGATCCGGTCGTCCGGCACGGACTCGATCTCGATGCCGCCCTCCGCGCTGGCCATCAGGAGGGGCGCGCGGTAGGTCCGGTCGATGGTGATGCTGAGGTACAGCTCCTTCGCGATGTCGAGCTTCTCCTCCGCGAGGACGCGCTTCACGGTGTAGCCGGAGATGTCCAGGCCCAGGATGCGGTCAATGGCGGCTTCGGCCGCCTCCCGGTCCTCGACGATGGCGATGCCCCCCGCCTTCTTTCGGCCTCCGATGAGGACCTGGGCCTTGAGGACGGTGGGGTAGGCCACCCCCGCCAGGTCGGCGGCGGACTCCACGAGGGTCCCCTCGGGGACCGGGATCCCGTACTGGCCGAACGCCGCCTTCCCTTGGTACTCGAACAGCTTCATGCCGTCGCGGCCTCCCGGCTCAGAACTCCTTGCCGGTGATGCGCTCGAACATCTCCACGTAGAGCGCGCTCACCTTGTCGACCATGTCCTCCGGCAGGGCCGGGATTTCGGGCTCAGGCTCGCCCTTGTCCCGCGCGTCGTAGAGGGTCCGGTGGTACCCCGTCGTCCGGTAGTGCTGCCGGACGACCTCCTTGGACAGCTCCACGCACTGCCCCTCCTCGTCGTAGCGGCGCTTGTCCCAGAACCGGTCCTCGTCCGGGGTGCCGAAGGAGTCGATGATCATGAGCTCCCGCTCCGGGCCGAAGGCGAACTCCTTCTTCCCGTCGACGTGGATGAGGCCGCGGGCCTTCACGTCCTCCTGCATCCGCTCGTCCAGGGCGAAGACCGTCTCCCGGATCTCCTCGAACTCGTCCGCCGTGAGGCCCGCCATCTCCCGGGCGTCCTCGTGGGTGAGGAGGCGGTCGGTGTGCTCCAGCTTCGTCGTCGTCTCGAAGTAGGGCTCCGGGAGCTCCATGCCGTACGTGACCTCCCGCCCGGCGGGGAAGCCCAGGTCCTCCGGGCCCTCCGTCCCCTTCGTCACCCGGTCCAGGAGCGAGCCCGCCACGTAGTGGCGCACCACAATCTCCAGCGGGATGAGGTAGTTCGTGCGGTCCGGGGTGAGCTGCGCGTAGTCGTCGATGACGTCCACCCGCTTCACCCGCATCCGGTCCGGCCCCATGAGCCCGATGAAGTGGGTGGCGTACCCCATGTCCGCCGCCACGTCGAACCAGTGGGCGGAGCAGCGGCAGAGGACCTCGCCCTTCCGGGGGATCTTGGAGGGAATGACCTTGTCGAAGACGGAGATGTTGTTCGTGAAGTAGAACTCCAGCTCGTCCGGCCCCGCGGCGTAGACTTCCTTGACTTTGCCCTTGCGCAAAAGCTCCATAACCTGCCCCTTTCGGGGGATGCTCGGGAGGCTAATAGGGGTTGCGGTTGGCCCCCCGAGGCCTCTACGAGCCCTCCTCAGAAAGTGCCACAGTCTGCCATGCTGGCGCGTGCCACAGAGAACCTATAAGGTGCGGGTCAGTTATTCCAGCCGGTGGTCCAGTGGGCGGCCGATTCGAGGCCTTGTTCTCCGCGCGCGCCAAGGTGCTGAGAGCGTCTGAAATACGCGAGCTCTTGAAGTGGACCCAGAAGCCGGAGATCATCTCGTTCGCGGGGGGCCTGCCGAATCCCGAATCGTTCCCCGCGAAGGACGTGGACGCCATCGTGGACGACGTCATGCGGGAGAACCCCGCGCAGGCCCTGCAGTACGGCACCAGCGAGGGGCTGACGCCGCTCCGTCAGGTCATCGAGGAACGGATGAAGCGCTGGGGGGTGGACCGCCCCTATGAAGAGGTCATGATCACCCACGGCGCCCAGCAGGGCATCGACCTGATCTGCAAGGTCTTCCTGGACCCCGGGGACACCATCGTGGCGAGCCAGCCCACGTACCTGGGGTTCCGCACGGCGCTCTTGGCGTTCCAGACCCGCTCCGTCGGGATTCCCGTGGGGGATGACGGGGTCGACCTGGACGCCATGGAAGATGCGCTGGAGGGCCTGCGGAAGGACGGCATCCGCCCGAAGCTCATCTACACCATGCCCACCTTCCACAACCCCGTCGGAGTGACGATGTCCGAGGCGAGCCGACGCCGCCTCCTCGACCTCGCCGCGCAGTACGAGACCGTCGTCGTGGAGGACGACCCGTACGGGGAGATCCGCTTCGAAGGGGAGCACCTACGGGCCGTCAAGGCCTTCGATGAGGACGAGCGGGTGATCTATCTCAGCACGTTCTCGAAGATCCTGGCCCCGGGCTTCCGTCTGGCCTGGCTCGTCGCGCCGGAGGACCTCTACAAGAAGCTCCTCCTGGCGAAGCAGTCCGCGGACCTGTGCACGAACAGCTTCGGCCAGTACGTGGCCCACGAGTACCTGGCCCGCGGGCTCGTGGACGCCCAGATCGCGAAGACGAAGGCCCTGTACCGCGGCAAGCGGGACCTCATGATCCGGTCCATGGAGTCCCACTTCCCCGAGGGGAGCACGTGGACCCGGGCCCAGGGCGGGCTCTTCTCCTGGGCGACGATGCCCGAGGGCGTGGACACCAGCGAGTCGCTGATGAAGTGCCTGGAGAACAACGTGGCCTACGTGCCCGGGGCCGCCTTCCACACGGACGACGGCGGCCGCCGCTCGATGCGCCTGAACTTCAGCTATCCCACGGACGAGCAGATCGAGCGGGGCATCAAGCGCCTCGGGCGGGTCATGACGGAGGAGCTGGAGGCGTCCAGGGGCAAGGCCACGGCCGCCGCCTAGAATACCTCGGCTTCCGTGTGGACCACGAGCCCGGACCCCGAGATGCTGTAGGGCTTCACCCGCCGGGAGTGCTTCAGCCGCCGCATCTTCGCAATTTGCACCGTGGGCTGGACCTCCCGCGTGTTCTCGTTCTCCTCCATCCGGAGCAGGACAACCCCGTCGGAGATGTACTCCACCAGGCCGTCGGTGGAGCCGCGGCCCTTCGCCTCCGCCGTGTACAGGGCCGTCGCCCCCGTGCCCCGCACGAGCTGGCAGAGGTCGAAGAGGTGGCTCCGCTTTTCGGATGGTTCCGGGAAGAGCATCCCGAGGAGGGAGACGGAGTCGACGACGACCCGGCGGGCGCCGAAGCTCTGGATGAAGGCGGGGAGCTCGCTCCGGATGCGGGTGACCGTGCTCTTGGCGTCCGCGGGCTCAAGCTTCACGACGGCGAGGGACTCGTCCTCGAGGAACGGCTGGAGGTCCCACCCGAACGAGGCGGCGTCCTTGACGACGGAGTCCACGTCCTCCTCCAGCGTGATGAAGATGCCCTTCTCCCCGTCGCGGAGCCCGCGGTGGATGAACTGGAGGCCGAAGGTCGTCTTGCCCGTGCCGAAGGATCCCACGACGGCGACGCTGTGGCCCCGGGGGATGCCGCCCCCCAGCATGGCGTCCAGCCCATCGATGCCCGTGCTCACCAGATCCATAGTCATCCCTACCCGATGCGCTCCACGTTCGTCACCGTCAGCCCCATGTTGCTCGTCACCATGACCGGGAAGCGGGCGATGAGCTCGCGGTCCAGGTGGGGGAGGACGGAGGTGAACTTCTCCACGTACATGTACCGCTGCCGCTTCGAGCTGTTCAGGTAGTTCCTCCACTCGAAGACGAACACCCCGTCCACGGAGTCCACGAGCATCTGCTGCTCCCGGGGCTCCATGATTCCGTTCGTGAGGAGGAGGTAGACGATGCCGTCCCAGCCCTTGGATGCCCGCTGCATGCCCTTGACGGTGGCCACCAGGTCCGAGGTGGGGACCGCCCCCGTCTCCGCCAGGTCCGTGAGGGAGTCCACCACGACCATGGAGTTGCGGGCGTTCCCGTCCAGATGATCGACCAGCGATTCCAGCAGCGTCTCGGGCTTCGAGCCGAAGAGGGGGACGTCGTGGGTCCAGGACGGCGGCACGACGGTGTGGCGGAAGTACCCGCCGGAGAGGTCTTTGAATTCGGTCATCGCCCGGATCGCGTGGTAGTATTGCGGGTCGAAGGACGCGGCGACCTCCTTGAGGATGTCCTGGCTGGAACGGGAGAAGGTGACGTAGCAGATCTTCTCCGGAAGGTGCGCAAGGTCACACATGCTCCCGAGGAAGTACCGCTTCAGGTTGGGGTGCTTCCGGACGATGGCGATCTTCGCGGCGCTCGTGTAGCAGTACTCCTGGGCCCCCGCCCCCACGTCCCCGAGCAGGAGGACCGTCGAGCCGGAGGGGAGCCCGCCGTTCACGATGGAGTCGAAGTCGGCCACCCCGGTCGGGATTCGGCGGACGGCGTAGGAGTCGGAACTCTCCGAGTAGTCCATCGAGCGTGCTGCCGTCAGAGGCATCCCACTGGGCATCGGTATGGGACGATGGGTTATAGAACTTTGGCGGCCCGCCGAGGCCCACGATGCCTCTGGGCAAGGTTTAAGGATTGACTGCTGTTGGCGTCCCGGGACTTCCGCCAGTGGCGGAGCGTGGGGTGGCCGTGGCGCTGGAGCTCTTCATCGTTTTCGGGTTGATCATCCTCGCGCTGATCCTGTTCGTGACGGAGCTGGCGAGCCCGGACGTGACGGCCCTCCTCATCATGGGCCTCCTCATGCTGACGCAGATCCTCACGCCCGCGGAGGGGCTCTCCGGCTTCAGCAACAGCGCCACCCTCACCATCCTGGCGATGTTCATCCTCAGCGCAGGCATCGTGAGGACGGGGCTGATCAACGCCATCACGTACCGGATCCTCGCGGTGGCGGGGCGGAGCCAGTACAGGCAGCTCCTCCTCATCACCGCCGTCGTCGGCTCCATCTCCGGGTTCATCAACGACACCGCGGCGGTCGCCATCCTCCTCCCGCTGGTGCTGGGAGTGGCCCGGGACACCCGCACCAGTCCCTCGAAGCTCCTCATCCCCCTTTCCTACGCGGCCCTCCTCGGCGGCACCCTGACCCTCATCGGCACCTCCACGAACCTCCTCGTCAGCGGCCTCCTGGAGGAGTTCGGCTTCTCTGGCCTGTCCATTTTCAGCTTCACCCACGTGGGCCTGGTGGTCCTCCTGGTGGGCATGATCTACCTCTGGACGGTGGGCTACCGCTTCCTCCCGGAACGCGTGAGCCCCGCCGCCGAGAGCGGGCCCTTCGCCGTGGAGGACTACCTTTGCGAGGTGGAGATCGAGAAGGGGTACCCTTACATCGGGATGCCCCTGTCCGAGACGGTCATCTACCGCGTCCTGGGGATCGACGTCCTGGGGATCCGCCGCGGGAAGGACGTGCTCCGACCCCCGCTGGACTGGGAGATCATCCAGCAAGGGGACGTGCTCCTGCTCAGCGCCTCCAAGGACGAGGTGGAGCGCCTCGGGCAGATCAAGGGACTGGACATCGTGCCGGAGCTCGCGGTGGACGCCCACCAGCTCACTTCAGAGGACGTGCTCCTCGTCGAGGGCATCATCGCCCCCGACTCCGCCTTCATCGGGAGCACCCTCGCGGAGGTGGACCTTCACCGGCGGTTCCGCGCCCAGACGGTGGCCTACCGGCCCGCGGCCAAGACCCTCTGGCGGAGGGCCATCGGGGAGCCCCGGGTCGGGATGCGGCACCGCCCCCTCAGCGCGGGGGACCTCCTCCTCCTGCAGGTGACCAACGAGGACATGGGGCGCCTGCGGGCGAGCCCCGACCTCCTCCTGGCGGAGCGGGTGCCCCTCGACACCTACCGGACCCGGAGGATGCCCGTCGCCCTCGCGATCATGGCGGGCGTGGTGGTCGTGGCGGCCCTGGACTGGTACCCCATCGTCGTCACCTCCCTCTTCGGGGCCGTCCTCATGATCGTGACGGGGTGCCTGAAAGTGGAGGAGGCGTACAAGGGGGTCGAATGGCGGGTCATCTTCATCCTCGGAGGCCTCATCCCCCTGGGCATCGCCATGGTCAAGACCGGGGCGGCGGACATCGTGGGGGACGGGATCGCGGGGCTCGCCGGGTTCGTCCCGCCCCTCGTCATCCTGATCCTGTTCTACATCGCCACGATGCTCCTCACGGAGGTCATGTCGAACAACGCCTCCGTCCTCATCATGGTCCCCGTGGGGCTCTCCACGGCCGCATCCCTCTCCCTGAACCCCCTCCCGTTCGCCCTCGCGGTGATGTTCGCGGGGTCCGCCAGCTTCATGACCCCCGTGGGTTACCAGACGAACACCCTCGTGTGGCGGGCGGGGGGCTACAAGTTCACGGACTACTTCAAGATCGGCGCTCCCCTCAACTTCGGGCTGGCGGTCCTCACCCCCATCGTCCTGGTGACCTTCTTCCCCTTGTAGCGGGAGCCAGGACACTGCGGCGCGCAGAAACGCTAAATCCGAGGAGGGTCTTGGAGCGGCTGGGGTGGTCCCCTGGAGACCGTGAAGAACCTCTCCTGGCAGCTCCTCCACAGCAACTACCGCCTGAAGCTCGGGAAGGACGGGTGGGACCGTCTGGCCCGGGAGTGCGGCGCCCCGGACCTGAAGCGCCTCGACGCCAACGACGACGTCCCCATGGAGCCCTTCAACAAGGCCCTCCTCTTCATCGACCGGGAGCTCGGGGCGGGCGACGGCGCCCTCATCGCGGAGATCGCGGAGGCCTCCGTGGTCCGCTGGGGGAACATGTTCCGGAACCTGGTGAAGCAGCTCCGGGGGAACCCGCAGAAGATGCTGGAGATCTTCTGCACCGAAGTGCACCCGTACTTCCTCAACGACCCTGGCGCGAGCGCCGTCGTGTCCTCCGGGCCCGACCGGTTCGTCCTCAAGTTGGATAACTCCCTCGAGGAGGGCTTCAAGCGGGGGCTCGTGGAGGGGTTCGTCGCCCTGACGGGGGCGGACGCCGTCGTGGAGCGGCGGGGGGACGAGTGGGTGGTCACCTGGCAAATCACCGCCGCCACCCCGAGGCCCTCGAAGCTCGCCCTCTTTACGAACGCCGTCCGGGCGCCCTTCCTGACGGCGACCTTCGTCCCCGTCCTCCTGGGGACAGCGGTGGCGGCCAACGACGGGTTCTTCGCCTGGGACCTCTTCCTCCTGGTATTCGTCGGCTCCGCCCTGATGCATCTGGGCATCAACGTGGTGAACGACTACTTCGATCACCGGAGCGGGGTGGACGAGGCGAACCTCACCCCGACGCCCTTCTCGGGGGGCTCCCGCGTCATCCAGCGGGGCTTCATGTCGCCCCGCGGGGTCCTGGAGCTCTCCCTCTCCCTCACGTTCCTCGGCGTCCTCATCGGGCTCTACCTGGCCTTCGCCCGGGGCTGGGAGGTCCTGGCCATCGGCCTCACGGGCTTCCTGCTCGGGACGCTCTACACGATGCCCCCGGTGCGCCTCGCGCACCGCGGCTTCGGGGAGGTCGCCGTCTTCATCGGGTTCGGCCCCGTCATCGTGCTAGGGGCGTACTTCGTCCAGGCCCAGGCGTTCAGCCTGGGGGCCCTGTGGGCCTCCCTCCCCGTGGGCGCCCTCATCGCGGGGGTGCTGTACATCAACCAGTTTCCGGACAAGAACTGGGACGCAAAGGCGGGGAAGCGGAACCTCGTCGTCCGGCTGAGCGACAGCGCGGCCCTCAGCGGGTACCTCGCCCTCATGGCGGGGGCCTACGTGGCCGTCGTCGCCGGCGTCGTGGTGCGCCTCCTGCCGCTCCTCACCCTCATCGCGCTCCTCACGATCCCCCTCCTCTGGAAGACCTGGCAGATCCTCAAGCGGTACTATGCGAAGCCCTATCACCTGATTCCCGCGAACGCCTACACGGTGATGACCCACCTGTTCACGGGGCTCCTCCTCGTGGTCGGGTACGCGGTCACCGCCCTCTTCTTCTAGGGGGGACGCGGTGGACCGGCAGCGTGTGTCGTCCGGTTCGGAATGGGAGCCCGTCGTCGGCTACTCCCGGGCGGTGCGAGTGGGCCGCGTCGTCCACGTGTCCGGGACGGTGGGGGTGGATGCGGAGGGGGAGGTCGTCGGCCCCGGGGACCCGTACGCCCAGGCCGTGCAGGCCCTGCGGATCATCGAGGCGGCCCTGAAGGAGGCGGGGGCCTCCCTGGAGGACGTGGTCCGCACGCGGATGTACGTGACGAACGCGGACGACTGGGAGGCGGTGGGGCGCGCCCACGCGGAGTTCTTCGGCGACGTGCGCCCCGCGTCGACGCTGGTGCAGGTGAGCCGCCTGGTGTCCCCGGAGATGCTCGTGGAGATCGAGGCGGAGGCCATCCTCCCTGAGGCGGGGGACTAGATGCGCTTCATCCGCCCGAGCACCGGCTCGTAGATGACGCCCTTGTCCAGGAGGCGGTTCGTCACCTCTTCCAGGAGGCCCTTGTCGAGGCCCTCCTTGTGGGCGGCCTCCACGATGGCCTCCCAAGGGGCGCCGTCGGTGGACTCGGTGAGGGCGTCGATGATCCCGAGGACCTTCTCCTCGAGGGCCGCCTCCTCGTCCGTCTCGTCCTCCTCGGCTTCGTCCAAGGTCTCCTGGACCTCCGCCTCCGGCGGGGCGCCCTCGTAGTCCGGGGCCAGCTCCCGCAAGGAATCGAGGAGCATCCCCTCGTACCGCTCCACGTCCGGGCGCGGGTAGTGCTCCAGGGCCAGGACGATGCCCTCGGCGACGCTCTCCTTGAACCCCAGGGCGAGGAGCTCCGGGACGTTGGGCGACTCCATCTCCATGGCGGCCCGGGTCGCCTCCAGGCGGGTCTTGAGGGATCGGCAGGTCTCCAGGTTCCAGAAGTCCCGCACGTCCGCGTCCACCTCCTTGATCATCTCGAGGCGGACGGAGGCGTAGTTCACCCCTTCCTCCGGCGAGTACAGGCGGCTCTTCCCTGTGCAGGCCACGAATGCCGGGGGCTCGAGGCGGGAAATCGACTGGGCGGCCTCCGGCTGGTACTGGCCGGCGGAGACGAAGAACACCCCCGTGGGGTCCGAGATGCGGGCCCGCCATAGGGGCGACTCCTCCGTGCCGGCGTTCTCCAGGTCCGTGAGGACCCCCGCGATGAAGAGGCGGTTCACCCGGGCGCCGAGGGGCGTGACCACGTACGTGGGGGCCCGGTCGCCCCCCTCGGTGTACTGGTGGGACGACCCGTTGTACTCCCCGGCGAACACCCTCCAGGCGACCTCCCGCTGCATGGTCCTAGACCCCCAGTTCCTCCAACAAGGCCTTCGCTTCGCTCTGGACGTCCACCTGGATGACCTCGCCGGCGGTGGAGATCATCATGAGGCCGTAGTCGTCCCCCGTCACGTTCCCGCGGAACTCCACGGGCTGCGCGATGAGGAGGTCCGCCAGCTCGTCCCGGATGACCTCGGAGCTCATGGCCTCCTTGGCCTCCGCGAGGCACGCGTCCAGGTCCTTTCCCAGGATGCCCTCCGTGAGATCCTTCCCCACGATGACCGTGAGGGCGCCGCTACCGTCGTCCACCACGCCCTTGATGCGCAGGTCCGGGAGGCCCTCCACCTCGCCGTGAATCCGGCAGCTGGCCCGCCGGAGAACCCGCTTGCACTCCGGGCAGCGGTGGATGAGGCCGCTCCCCTCCTTGACTTCGATGAGGATGCCTCGGACCTTCACGTCCACGCCCCCGCCCCGCTGGGCGAGGTCCTCAATCCACATCCGCCGCGCGTCCGCGAGGTCCTCGAGGGCGGGCAGGGCGTCCTCGTCCAGGACCTCCACGGCGCTCCGCTCGTCGAAGCTCAGCTGGGGGATGCCCCGCCAGGACTTCACGTAGCCGCCGTCCACCTGGAGGGGTGTGCCCGCCTCCAAGCCGAAGTCGCTCCACGCGGAGAACTGGACCTTGCCCGTCTCGTCGGCCATGACGCCGGAGAACACGGTCTTGGGCTCGCCCGCGACCTCCACCTCCCGCCGCTCCACGTGGAGCACGCGGGCGGTGACGCCGACGCCGGACATGCCCTCCCGGAGCTCCCCGATCTTCCGCTGGCCCGCGGCGGGCCGCTGGGCCGGGATGTCGTAGGGGGGCAGGGCGTCCTTCTCCCGCATCTGCAGCTTCGTGCGGGTGCCGAAGTTCACCTGGACTTCCCCGCGGAACTCCTTCGTGTAGGCGTTGCTCACGTGGAGAACGTCGCCCCGCTCCAGCTCCAGGCCCTCCGTCTCCCACGCCGTGAAGGGCACGGTGGCCGTCTCGTCGCCCAGGATCCCGTAGAGGATTCGCTTCGACTGGCCGTCCACCTCGATCTCCTTCTCGTTCGCGGAGACGACGCGGGCCAGGAGGTTCACGCTGGGCTCCCCGGGGACCAGGCCGGCGATCTTCTTCTCCACCCCGACCATGAGGTTCACCGGGTTCCCCCCGTGCTTGCGGACGATGCTCCGCTTCGCCGTCTCCAGGGAGACCCGGTAGACGTTGAGGTAGTTCTCCAGCTCGTTCACAATCTCGTCTTCACTCACCTTCTCTCCAAGCGCCCGGGTGATGTCACGCACGTGGGGCGCGAGCTCTTCTCGCATTCCGTTCACTCTCCGTGAGGCTTGCTTTTCCACTTGCCTCGTGAGGGGGGATGCCGGCGGACTTCTTAAAGTCGCAGGGGGGAGGGGGGTGAAAGTGCCGCGCCGCCGCGGACGCACAACCGTTGTACAAATCGGCTTAAATAGCGAGGCGTCTCACTGCGAGACGGAGCATGGAGCTGCGCATCGACTTGAAGACGCTCCGGGGGGAGTTGGCGTTCTCGGGCCTCGTCCTCCTCCTGTTCGTCGTGGCGCGCTTCGTGGGCGTCGCCGTGCACGAGGTCGTGGGCCACGGCCTCGCGGCCGCCCTCCTCGGGGGCTCCTTCTTCGCCGTCTACGTCTCCCCGGCCCTGGGCTTCGCGGGGGTCACGCTGACGCCTCCCTCCCCCCTCTGGGCCGACGTGGCTGTCCTCCTCGCGGGCATCGTCGCGGAGGTCGTCCTCGGCCTCGTCCTCTACCGCCTCTACCGCCGCGTGAAGGGGTTCGTCCCCCGCCTCTTCGTCCTCCTCCTCCTCGCGGTCCTCCTCGTCCATTCGTTCCTCTACGCGGGCCTGGGCGCCTTCGAGGCCACCGGCGGCGACACCTTCGCCATCGCCAAGATCCTGGGGGCGGAGCCTGTCTTGGACGGCCTCCGGTTCCTCCTGCCGTTCCTCGCGATGTCGGCCATCGCCGTCCTGCTGATCTCCCAGGAGGTCGTGGGCCTCCTCAAGGACCAGTTCCCGGACCTGGCGGGCCGCGGCCACCGGCGGGCCCTCATCCTGTTCTGGTACGTCCCCGTCGGCGCGGGCCTCGCGTCGGGGGCCCTGGGCGCGGGGCTCGTGGACGACCCCGCCCTCTTCTACCTCCTGGCGTTCAGCGGGGCCGCCTCCGCCCTCTACCTCCTCGGGGTACTCATGACCTCGTACCCGTGGCTGAACGGGAACGGCGGGCCCGCGGTGGCCCAGGTGCCCCTCCGGAAGCCCGCCGTCACCCTCGCCGTCGTCGTGGTCGTGTGGGTGGGCCTCTTCGGCCCGTCCCCCTCCACGGCCCACGGCGTCTACCTCGGCGACCCCCCCGCGGTGGCGGAGCGAGACTTCGTAGAGGAGATGGCCATCAACGTGGAGCTCCAGGTCGCCGCGGACGGCAACGCCACCGTCGTCATGCGGCTCCGCGGCCTGTGGGACCCCCCCTCCCCCCTCCTCACCCGCACCTGGGAGTCCTTCGAGACCCGCCCCGACTGGGAGTTCTACGAGGAAGCGGCGAAGAACCTGGCGAAGCAGATCTTCAACGCCACCCGGTGGGAGATCCACGACGCCCGCCTGGACGGAACGGTGTGGGTCGACGGCGAGGTCCTGGAGAACGCCCGCACCTTCACGATGGCCCCCGACCCCGAGAAGCGGGTGGAGCTGTACCGCGAGCTGCACAACGGGACCGCGATCTTCGTCATCGATCCCTGGAAGTACCACAACCTCCCCGGCGGCTTCATCGACGAGGTCGTCATCACCTGGGAGGAGGGCCTCCCGGACGTCTACGTCCTGGGCGGGGGGATCGGCGCGAACCCCTCCGGGGGGGAGCGGGAGCTCCGCTGGCGGAGCAGCAACATCCTCCAAGCCCATCCGTTCTACGTCATCCAGTTCGCGCCGACGTGATCACTGGGAGAACGTCTCCACCTCGGGGTACTTGTTCTTGAGGTGGTTGAGGAGCAGGGACCGGTCCTTCCGCAGGTGGCTCTCGTACCAGACGGCGACGATGTCCTTGAGCATCCGGTGGATGGTCCCCATGTTCACCTTGTCCACCGCCGCGTCGTACAGCGTGTGCCGGGCGAAGATTCGCTTCCAGCCGCTGTACTTGTAGTAGTGCTCGCCCTCGCAGTACTGGAACTCCGCGCGGAGGCGGGTGCCCGCCTCGTCCTGGGGGTAGGTGATCATCAGGGAGTCGCCCACACGGCCCTGCTCCTGGGTCCGGTCCAGCAGCTGGACCCGGTCCACCATCGCCAGGTTGAACCCGCTCCGCCACTTCCAGGCCCCGTAGGGGAAGTCCTCCTCGAAGTGGGCGAACTGGGTGTAGGAGGGGTCCATGGCGAAGTGGATGTTCACCTTGTTGAACCGCTTCCAGATCTTCCACAGGTCCGCGATGAGGGCCTTGTTCAGCTCGAGCTTCTTGCCGTCCGCCTCCCCCAGGTGGTCCAGGATCTCCTGGGTCTTGGCCTCGAGCTCCTTGTCGAGATCCTCGAACCAGTCCTCTTCCTTCGCGGTCTTAGACTTCGATTTGGAAGGCATACCCAATCCCTCGTCGCGCAATGCCTGGGCGGATAATTAAGGTTTCTGGGACGCTCATGGAGAGGCGGGCGGGTCGGCGTCCCCCTGGCCTCCCGCGAGGCGGGCCTTCAGGCGGTCCCGCAGGACCCGGTTCACGAGGGCCCCGTCCGCCCGCCCGCGGACCTCCCCCATCACGACGCCCATGAGGGGGCCGAGGGCCGCCTCGCCCCGCGCCGCGACCAAGTCCCTCTGCGCGTCGAGGACGCCTTCCACGACCGCTTCCAGCGCCTCGCGGGTCAGGGCGGTGAGCCCGAGGTCCTCCACGGCGGCCTCCACCGTCCCGCCTCGGGCCAGGAGCCGGAGCACGTCCGGCACGGCCTCCTTCGCGAACCGGCCGGCCTCCAGCCCCGCGAACACCTCCCCGAGGGCGTCCGGCCCCAGCGCGTCGACGTCCAGGCCTTCCCGCGACAGTTCCGGGAACGTGTGGAGGAGGGTGGACGCGACGAGGGTGGGCGGGTGTCCCGCTCCCGCGAGGACGTCGAAGAGGTCGTCGCATCCCTCGGTGACCAGCTGGGCCGCCTGCTGCGGGTGGAGGCCGTACGTCTCCTCGTACCGTTGGGCCCGGACCTCCGGGAGTTCGGGGAGGTGGGCCCGGAGCCGCTCGAGCCACGCGTCGGTGACGCGGATCGGCGGGATGTCCGTCTCGGGGTACATGCGGGCCCGCCCGGGGAGGGGGCGGGAGTAGGCGGTCACCCCCTCGGGGCGCGGGTCCCGGGTCTCCTCCGGGACGCCGTCCAGGGCCTCGCGGGCCCGCCGCCGAATCTCCGCCACGGCCGCCCCGGCGCGCTCGGGGGTCTCGGCCACCAGCACGAAGGCGTCGTCCTCGCCGCACCCCAATGCGGCCCCCACGGCCGCCACCTCCTCGTCGGTGACGCCGTAGGCGGGGAGCTCGTCGGAGTCGAAGAAGCCCCCCACCCCCACGGCCTTCACCCGCCCCGCGAACTCGGGGCCTAGGCGACCCTCCAGAGTCCCCGCGAAGCCGGGCAACCGCAGGCCGAGGACGACCCCGCCGCGCTCCAGGGCCGTCGCGAGGATGGCAGAGGCGGTGCCCGCGAACAACTCGGAGAGGTCCCGGGGCTCGCCCTCGGCGGACGCCCCCCGCTCCCGCAGGGTGTCCTGCGTCGAGAGGAGGAGGCGCTGCCGCTCCAGCTCGCCCTCCACGTAGGCGCCGATCATGGCGAGGTCCTGGACGCCCTTGATCTCGATGCGGGCGCCGCCGGGGGTGGACACGTTCACGTCCTCCCGGATGGTCCCGAGGCCCCGCTTCACCCTCCCCGTGGCGCGGAGGAGGGAGCCGATGCGCAGGGCCGCGGCCCGGGCTTCCTCCGGCGAATGGATGTCAGGGTCCGTGGCCACCTCGACGAGGGGGATGCCGAGGCGGTCGAGGCGGTAGACGACCCGCCCCTCCTCTTCCCGGATCTTGCGGGCGGCGTCCTCCTCGAGGCCGACAGTGGCGATGCCGACGACCACGCCGTCCACCTCGATCTCCCCGCCCGTCGCGACGAGGGCGGACCGCTGGAAGCCGGTGGTGTTGGAGCCGTCGATGACGATCTTCCTCATGAAGTGGATCTCCTCCACGGGGGTGCAACCCAGGAGGAGGGCCACGAGGAGGGTGGTCTCCACGGCCTCGCGGTTCGCGGGGTGGGGGGGCTCTTCGTCCGCCTCCACGAGGCACGTGGTGTCCAGGGCCTGGTAGACGAACTGGAGCTTCTTGCGGGCCTCCTCGAGGGCCGCGGCGTCCACCTCCCCCATCTCCGACTGGGTCGGCCGGAGGCGGCGGACGAAGCTCAGGCCCTCCTCGTCCACGAGCTCCGAGGGGCAGTTGCAGAACAACTTGTGGGTGTCCAGCTGCTGGTGGATTTCCAGGCCGATCTGCGGGCGGTCCGCCATGGCGGGCGCACCGATGGCCCGCGGGCTATTAGGGTGTTCGCCCCGCGGAAAAGGGGGAAAAGGGGAGCCGGCCCGTGGAGGGGATCGAAGCGGGGGCCGGCCCCCCGGTGTATCGCTACCCGTCGGGCTTGAAGACGTCGGGGTTCTCCGGCCCGGACACCGTCAGGATGCCCAGGCAGCCCTTGTCGATGGTGCGCGAGAGGGCGTGGTCCACGAGAATGTAGTCGCCGGGGACGTCCACCTTGAACTCCACGGCCGCGGCGCCGCCCGGGGCCACCACGGTGGTCTGGATGCTCTCGTGGGGCGGGGAGACCAGGTCTCCCTCCGGGTAGACGTAGTCGAAGATCTCGCCGATCACGTGGAAGGACGAGATGAGGTTCGTGCCGCCGACGCCGAAGTAGATCCGGACGGTCTCGTTCACGTCCGCGAGGAGGGCGTTCGGTCCCGTGAGGGCCTGCCACCGCCCGTTGAACACCACGTACTCGGGCTCCTCGTTCTTCAGCTTCTCCCCGTCGAACTCCTGGTGCCCCGCGGTGCCCGCGGGCCACTTCGTGTAGAGCTCGCCCTGCATCACGTAGAACTCCTTGTCCACGGGCGGGAGGCCCCCCTCGGGTTCCACGAGGATCAGGCCGTACATGCCCATGGCCACGTGGGTGGGGATGTGGGGGGAGGCGCAGTGGTAGACGAAGATCCCCGGGTTCAGGGCCTTGAAGGTGAAGGAGGTCTCCTCGCCGGGGGCCGTCTGGGTCGCCTTCGCCCCGCCGCCGGGGCCGGTGACCGCGTGGAAGTCCACGGAATGGGTGAGGGAGCTGTCGGGGCTGTTCTTGGAGTGGACGACCATCTTGTCGCCCACCCGCACGCGGAAGAAGGGCCCCGGGACGGTGCCGTTGAAGGTCCAGTAGGTGTTCGTCGTCCCGGGCTCCACCTCCGCCACGACCTCGCGGGTCTCCATCCACAGGTGGACGGTGGCGGTGGTGTTGCGGTTGAGGGGCGGGGGCACGTCCGAGGCGTCCCGGGCGATGTTTGCGACGTCCGGGGTCTGCGCGGGTCCGGGCTGCTCCTCGCCGGGGCCGCCGATCCCCGAGCCCACGACGAAGGCGCCTACCATGCCCGCCTCCCGGTGTCCGGGGACGGTGCAGTAGTAGGGGAAGGTGCCCTCCGTGCTGGCGGTGAAGACGATGGTGTCGACCTCCCCGACCGCCGTCACCAGGTCCGTCTGGGCCGCGAAGCCGTCGACCTTCAGGTCGTGCCCCAGGGCCTCCCCGTTCGTCAGCTTGATGGTTACCCGATCGCCCTTGTTCACGGCCAGGGTGGGGTTGATGACGCCGTCGATGGCGCCGCCCACGCCCTCGTAGCCCGTGATGAACGCCTTGAGCTCGAAGGACACGTCCTGCCCGGGTTCGGGCTGTTCGTCGGCCGCGGGGGCGTTGTACATGAGGGCCCCCATGGTCCCGCCGCTGATGGCCCCCACCAGAAGGGCCACCACGACGACCACCGCCATCCTCCCGCCCTCGGCGGCGGCGCCTTTCCCGGCGCCCCGGGGCGCCTCTGCCGTCGCGGTCCGTTCCGATTCATCCGCCATGGTCTCACACTCGCTTCGGACGAGGACCGACCCCTCTCGGTCGATCGCGTCGAGAGCTTCGATCCATCTCCGCAAGGTCCAACGCCGGACTCGAAAAAGCCCCTTATCCCGAACGGGTTCGGGTCATCGGGTCCCCCGGACGAGGCCGTGGAAGTAGGCGTGGAGGATCTTCGCCTCCCCCGCCCGGAGGATCTCCGAGAGGGTGGACTTGGACACCCCGAGCCTCCCCGCGAGCTGGGTGAGCTTGATCCGCTTCGGGAACTCGAAGTAACCCAGGTCGTAGGCGAGGCTGATGACGCTCTCCTGACGGTCCGTGAGCATCGCCTCGGCCTTCGCGGGGCGGACGGCCGCGAGCTCCGCGTCGAGGCCCCGGGCTCCGAGGGAGCGGACGAGGGCCTCCACGTCCTCGCCTTTCGGCGCCACCAGGTGCCACTCCAGCCCTTCCGACTCCGTCGCCGTGGCGTCCGTGAGGAAGCACTTCGAGTGGACGAGGATGTTGCAGGCGTCGCACTCCCGCACCTTCAGGGTCAGCAGGAGGCGGCCCGCGCCGCGGGTGGCGGCCTCCACCTCGGCCACGAAGGGGTTCGCCCGGAGGACCTCCAAGATCGCCTCCGGGTCCGCCTCGCCGGGGTCCACCTCCACCAGGCTCTGCAGCAACCCATCGCCGATGGGCTTCTGCTCCACGATGCTGAGGGAGGCCCCCGGCGCCTCCGTGACGGCGGCGACCCAGGTACACGGGAGGTGCACCCGCAGCACGGCCTCGATCATCCGCCCGTGCGAAGTCGTGCCGGGGTAATAAAGGCGAACGTCCGCGGGGGGCCCTCAGGCCTCCAGGTTGAAGACGATGGTCTTCAGCTCCGTCATCTCGTCCACGGTGTAGCCGATGCCCTCCCGGCCGACGCCGCTCGCCTTGCTCCCGCCCAAGGCGAAGGAGCCGACCCCGTGCCGCGGGTGGTCGTTCACCGTGAGCTCCCCCACGTGGAGGTCCCGGGCGATGCGCCACACCCGCCGGTAGTCGTTCGTGAAGACGCAGGAGTCCAGCCCGTAGCGGGACATCTCGCTCACCTCCAGGGCCTGCGCCTCGTCCTGGATCCGGATGACGGTGACCACGGGGCCGAAGGTCTCCTCGAAGGCGATGCGGGCGGAGAGGGGGACGCGGTCGAGAAGGGTGGGCTCCACGTAGCAGCCGTCGGAGTGCCCGCCCAGGACGAGGTCCGCCCCGTGCTCCACGGCGTCGTCGATGAGCTCCTGGACGTACGTCGCGGCGCGGGCGTTGATCACCGGGCCCACCTTCGTCCCCGCCTCCCGGGGGTCGCCGTGGGCCCAGGCCGCCATCCCGTCCTTGAGCTTTGCGACCAAGGCGTCGGCGACGGGCTCCATGACCAGCACGGCGGAAATGGCGTCGCACCGCTGGCCCGCGTTCTTCAGCGCCCCCGTGAGGCAGTGCCCCGCGGCCAGGTCCAGGTCCGCGTCGTCCAGGACGATGGCCATGCCCTTCCCCCCGAGCTCCAGGTGCAGCTTCTTGATCCCCGCCCGCTCCACGATGGCTTCCCCCACCTCCGTGCTCCCCGTGAAGGAGACCATGGCGACCTTGGGGCTCGCCACGAGGGCCTCGCCGATGGTGCCGCCGCGGCCCGTGACCACGTTGAAGGCGCCCTTCGGGAGGCCCGCCTCCTCCAGCACCCGGGCGAAGAGGAGCATCGTCACGGGGGTGTCGCTGGCGGGCTTTAGGACGACACCGTTCCCCGCGAGGAGGGCGGGGATGGCCTTGGCGGCCGCGATGAACAGGGGGTAGTTGAAGGGGCAGATGGCCCCCACGACCCCCAGGGGGACCCGGGCGACGATGGCGGCCCGGCCCTTCGCGTCCTTCGACCACTCCCCGGGGATGAAGTCCCCGGCGATATCCCGGACCTCCTGCATCACGAGGCGCAGGCGGTCCTCCGTCGCGCCCACCTCGCCCTCCGCGTCCTTGGGCGGCTTCCCGGCCTCCGCGGCGAGGGTCCGGACGAAGTCCTCCTGGTTCTCCGCGAGGAGGTTGCGGGCCCGCTCGAACAGCTCCACGCGCTCGATCCCGGGGATGGCCTCCATCGCGCGGTGGCCGCCCGTGGCCGCCTGGATGGCGCCTTCCACGTCGAGGACCGCCGCGTCGGGGACCCGGGCGACGACGCTCCCGTCGATGGGGGTGGTCACGTCGAAGGTGCCCCCGCCGCTCGCGTCCAGCCACATACCGTCGACGAAGAGCTTGAAGGTGGGCACGCCGTCGCGGACCTCGTAGGTCTTCTGGAAGAACGGGGAGAGTTCGCTCAACATGGGATGACCGGCCTCCTAACCCCGCGGGGGCTCAAGAACCTTGGCTCCCACCATTGGGAGGCGTGCCCGTCACGAGGCCGACCTCCCCGAAGAACGCCGAACCGGAGATGATGTCGCCCAGACCCACCGTCTCCCGCGGGCGGGCGACGACCCGGGTCGGGATGAGGAGGGGGCCCTCCGCCGCGAGCTCTCGCGGGTCCCTCGCCGCACGCAACGCCTCCAGGGCCTCCATCCCCGCGGCGGCGATGGGGTGGGCCAGGCCCTCGTCCAGGTCCTCGGGGTGAGGGGGCGCGCCCGCGGCCGCAGCGGCCGCCCCCGCCAAGGCGGCCACGAGGGGGGCCCGGAGGGAGCGGGGGCGGTACCCGAGCTTCCCCAGCCAGCGCGCGAGGGCGCGCGCCCCCCGCGGCCCGCGGTTCTCC
>CAYFXO010000007.1:24011-36402 GCA_964347125.1 uncultured Methanomassiliicoccales archaeon
GCGGCGTAGTACCCGAGGGTGTGCAGGTGGACCCGCCCGGGCCCCCGGTCCCGTAGACGCTCCATCGTTTCGAGCTGGCCTTCAAGATCGGCGGCCTCGGCGGACAGAACCCCCGCGAGGGACTCGAGTTCTTGCTCGTTGCAGCCGAAGCTGTCCAGGCCCGGGAGCACCCGGTCGACGAAGGCGGCCACCTTCCCCTCGTCGGGCATCCCCGTCAGTTCCCCGTGGAGGGCGATCCGCGGGTTCGCCTCCTTCAACAGCCGGAGGTGGTGGCGGGCCTCCTCGAACCGCTCCTCGTACGCCTCCCCGAGGTGGTTGTACCCCGCGAAGAAGGCGGCGTCGCACTCCGGCGCCACGGCGGGGAGCACCGCCTCGAGGCCCTCCTGCCACTCGATCCGCGTGGGGGGACAGACGATGACGCGGTTCGACCGGGGGGCCCGCTGGCCCGCGAACGTCGTGCCGGCGGCGAACTCCAGGATGTAGTGGCGCTCGTGGGCGCAGTCCCAACGGTGGTCGGGGGCGGCCCGGTACTCGACGCCGCCGTCCCGGGGCACGGCGACCTCGGCCCGCGTCCCGTGGTAGGCGGCGGCCATCGTCGGGGAGAAGCGATCGGCGTGGACGATGAGGCGCGCGGCGCGGAACTTGGTGAGGTGATGGGCGAGGATTGCCGCCTGGCCCCCGACCCGCGGGGTGTAGCCGCCCCGGGCGTGGAGGTGGTCCGCGACCTCTTGGGACGCGATGTACTCCGCCGCGGTGCCTCGGGAGAGGGAAGCGGCCAGGGCCGTGCTCAGGTCCTCCAGCGTGCGGAGACGGGAGGGCGGCGCACCGGAGGGGGTCGGCAGGCCCTTGAAGAACCCCGGGTCCAGGTGGCGGACGAGGTCTTCGACGCTGTTGTAAGCGAGGAAGGCCCGCACCCCCTCGAGGGGGTTCGACGACGCCACCGCGCGGTAGGCCTCCTCCCATTCCTCCTCGGTGACGGGGCGCACGGCAGTGGCAGGCCCTGCGCGGCCATGACGTTTTCGGCGAAGCGGCCAGACGAAATGGCAGCCCCTGATATTTCGGCAAAGATATATACCGCCGTTCCCGATGCGTGGCCGGGATTATGGAGGGCCTACATGGAAGGTGGAGCTGAAGGAGAAGGTGTGTCTGAAGGGTTTGCCCCCTCCGGCTCGAGCGGGCGGATGATGACAATCTTCGTGGTCGTGTTGATCATCGCGATCTTGATCACCGCGGCCACAGTCTACTACGTCTTCCCCCAGGAGAAGCTCGTTGCGGGTGAGGACCTGCCGGATTGCCCGGCTGGCTACACGAGGGACCCGGTGTATCTGAGCTGCTTCCCTGAGCCGCCTGAGCCGCCCGCGCCGACGCCGAAGCTGAAGGTCATCGGCCCGTGGGCGGGGGCGGAGCTGGACGCGTTCCTGCCGGTGATGGACCTGTTCACGCGGCAGACGGGCATCGAGTACGAATACGAGACGCAGCGGCAGGAGGACCTGCAGACCCTGCTGCCCACGGAGTTCGCCGCGCAGCAGGCGCCCGGCGACCTCATCTTCATGCCGAGCTCGTTCGTGAAGCAGTACGGCATCGACGGGCACGCGGTCGACCTGGCGGGGACCCTCACGGAGGGGAACTACGCCGCGGGCGCCCTCGACCCGCTGAAAGACGGCGCGGCCATCTACGGCGGCGCCTACACGGGGAAGGTGAAGCCCGGCTTCTGGTACAAGAAGTCCTACTTCGCCGCGAACGGCTGGTCAGAGCCCACAACCTGGGCGGAGTTCGAGACGTTGCTGGCCAACATCGACGCCGACATTCCGGGCAACCGCAACGCCATCATCAGCGGCGACGGCGTGGGATGGCCCCTCTCCGACGTGACGGAGCACTTCCTCGCGACCTACGGTGGCCCGCAGATGCACCGCGACCTCACCGCGGGCACGCTGGCCTGGACGGATCAGACCGTGAAGGACGCGCTCAACACGACGCTCATCCGCACGATGGAGACTGGTACGGTGTGTGTCCAGTCCTGCTGGAGCTCCCCGCGCCAATGGGACACCGGCGTCGACGAGTGGTGGAACGGCGACTACGGCCTCTACTTCATGGGCAGCTGGATCACTGGCATGGTGGCCGACCCCAGCGACCTGGGTGTATTCTCTCTCCCAGAAGCCCCGGGCGCGGAGGGCATCGTGTTCGCCGCGGACTACTTCTTCATCCCGACGTACACGGACGTGCTCGCCGACGCGCAGGACCTGGCGGTGTTCCTCTCCGGCGTCGACGCCCAGACCATGCAGGTGCGAATGGGCGGCCATCTGGCGACGAACAAGGACGTCCCCCTGTCCGCCTATCCCGCGGTGGACGCGGAGGTGGCGGGCACCCTGACGGGCAAGGAGGTCCTGTCGGACATGGACGACACCATCGGCGGCACGTTCCAGACGACCTTCTGGAGTGAGCTCCAGCTCCTCTGGGACGACCCCACCATACTCGACACGGTCCTGGCGAACCTCGAAGCGGCCATGCCATGATAGGGCAAAGGGGCGGACGCCGCCCCCTCTCCTCTTATTTCACGCCCCTAGCGCGAGCCTCCTTCTTCGTCCCCGCATTCCTCCTCCTGCTCTTCCTGGTCATCTTCCCCGTCCTTCAGACGATTTACCTGAGCTTCGTCTTCACCCCCACCCTGGCCGTGACCTTCGGGGAGAATGCCGACGATACGTTCTCGGGCGTGATGGAGGACGCGGGGGTCCGGGCCTCGGACCCGGACACGAACTACGACGCGGGGGTCGACCCCACGGGGGCCTTCCCCGTCCATAACGCGTCCTTCCTCTGGTTACGCATCGACTTGGCGGCCCTGCCGGCGACAGCGGAGGTCGAGAGCGTGCGGCTGGTCCTGTTCTCCGCGTCCCACAACGCTTCGGGAGAGTTGATGCAGGTCGTGGTCGCCGGCGCGGACGAGACAGAGGTGGCCGGGAACAGCTGGTCGGAGACCGCCGCCACGTGGAACGCCTACGACGGCGTCACGAACTGGACCGCCGGGAGCGACGGGGGCGCGGGGGACCGAGATCAGGACTTCCGGATCCTGCCCTTCGAGTCCGCCTATACGGACGGGTACTACGCCTTCGTCTTCGCCCAGGCGGGCGTCTCCTACGTGCGCCGGAACCTGGGGGCGGAGATCTCGCTCCAGGTGTACGGCCGGAGTCACGGCCACGACCGGGCCTTCTCCCTCTCCGAGGCCCTCGACGGCCAGCGGCCCTACCTCCTCGTGACCTTCACCACGGGGGCGGAAGCCGTCGGTCTCCAGAACTACGCAGACGTCCTGGGGAGCAAGGAGACGGTGAACCTCGGGGGACTGCCGCGAAGCCCGCCCTACGGCACCCTCGTCCACAACCTCCTCTGGATCGCCATCCACCTCCCAATGACCCTGTTCACGGGGCTCATCCTGGCAATCCTCCTCCAGGAAGTCAAGGGCTCCTCCCTGGTGAAGTCGATGATCTTCCTGGGGATGGTCACTCCCATGATCGTCGGCGGGGTCGTCCTGCGGTTCCTCTTTGACGAGAAGTCGGGCATCGTCCCCGTGACCTTCGGGCTCCTCGGGGTGGAGTCCCTCTCCGGGCAGTGGCTCGCCCAGCCGAGCACCCTCCTCTTCGGCCTCATCTTCGGGTCCGTCTGGCTGTGGACGGGCTTCAGCCTCATCGTGTACTCCGCGGGCCTCACCACGATCCCCAAGGACTACTTCGAAGCCGCCAAGATCGATGGCGCCTCCGCCTGGCAGACCTTCACAAAGATCACCTGGCCCCTCCTCCGGCCCATCACCCTCGTCGTCGTCACGATGACGGTGCTGTGGGAACTGAAGATCTTCGACATCGTCATCGCCGCGACCAACGTCGAAGGGGGCGTGGGCGGTGCCGCAGACGTGATGGGCCTCCAGATGTTCCGCTACTGGCAGTTCCAGCAGTTCAACGACGCGGCCGTCGTGGCCACGCTGTTGACCCTCCTCACGTTGGTGTTCGCCATCGTCATGTTCCGGCGGGTCATCCTCGGGCCGGGGAAGACCGTTGGCCTTTGGGATCGACTGAGAGGCGCGCTGAGGAGGAAGGTCCCATGAGCGTGCTGTCCCGCCTCCGAGGACGTGGCTTCCCTCGCATCCGCAAGCGGACCGTGGCCGTCCACGTCGTCGCCTGGACCATCGGCTTCCTCTGGCTCGTCCCGTTCCTGGGGCTCCTCATGGCTGCCCTCCGACCCTCGGAGGAGATCCTGTACGGGTGGTGGAGCCCCTCGCCCTTCAACCCCTCCCTGCAGAACTTCGAATCCGTCTGGGGCGACATCTCCGTGGGCCTGAGGAACTCCCTCCTCGTGGCCGTCCCCTCCACAATCATCCCGATGCTCGTGGCGTCCGTCGCGGCCTACGGGTTCGCGCGGTTCCGCTTCCCCACGCGGGACTACCTCTTCCTGGCCATCGTCCTCCTCATGGCGATCCCCCAGCAGATGGTGGCGGTGCCCATCTTCCTCCAGATGGTGGACCTGGGCCTCTACGACAGCCACCTCAGCCTGATCCTCGTGCACTCGGCCTGGGGCATCCCCTGGATCCTCCTGTTCATGCGGAACTTCTTCAAGACCCTCCCCGTGGAGGTGGAGGAGGCGGCGCGGGTGGACGGGGCGTCGGACTTCAAGATCTTCGTCCGCATCGTCCTCCCCATGGCCCTCCCCGCCCTCGCCGCGGTGGCGGTCCTCCAGTTCATGTGGGTGTGGAACGACTTCTTCTTCGCCCGCATCCTGATCTCGGTGTTCTCCGACCAGCAGCTGGCCACCGTGCTCGTCCCCCAGATGGCCATCGGCCAGAGGCTCGTGGACTGGGGGCTCCTCTCCGCCGCCTCCATCCTCGTCCTCATGGTGCCCGTCATCGTGTACGCCCTCCTCCAGCGGTACTACATCCGCGGGATGATCGGGTGGACAATCAAGGGGTGAGGCCCCTCACTCCGTGAGCATGTCGAGGAGGCCCGCGGAGGCCCACGCCTGGAGCGGGTTGGCGCGGGTGCCATGGGGATGGTCGACGGAGAGGTCCACGAGCTCCCCGTCGGCGACGGCGTACAGCTCTGGGATCTTCCCGAGGGCCTCGTGGGCGCGGAGCAACGCCTCCCGGACCGCGTCGGCCTCGCGCTGGAAGCCCAACCGCCGCAGGCCCCTGTAGACCATCCAGTTGTCGTGGGGCCACACTGTCCCCAGGTGGTAGGCGTAGGGGTCAAAGTCGGGTTCCGAGGCGGCGTGGGTCCGCAGGCCGTAGGGCGTCCACATGTCGTCGCGGAACAGGCGGACGGCGACGGCCCGCGCCCTCTCCTCCGAGAGGATCCCCGTGCCGAGGAGGTGGCCGGGGTTGGAGGTGACGGCGTCCCTCTGGTGGCCCTCACCGTCCAGGCCGAGAGCGATGTAGGTGCGTCCCGGCATCCAGAACGCGTCGTCGAACGCCTTTCGGAGGGCCGCGGCGCGGTCCCGTGCTTCGGCGGCGAGGGTCGCCTCCCCCCATCCCCCCGCCAGGGAGGAGGTCGCTCGCAGGGCGGCGTAGGCGTAGCCCTGGGCCTCCACGATGGCCACGGGCAGGGCGATGGCCAGGTGGTCCCGCTCCCCGTCCTTCCAGCCCTGATGGAACAAGGCCTGGGGGTTGTGTTGCGCGTACACGAGGAACCCCCTGTCCCGGAGCCCGCCGTGGTCCACCATCCAGCGGTAGGCCGCGACGACGGCCCCCTGAAGCTCCCGGACAAGGCCGAGGTCCTCCGTCCGGCGCCGATACTCCTCCAAGACCATGAGGAAGAGGGGGGTGCTGTCCACGCTCCCGTAGTACGGAAACTCCCACCCGGGCAGCTCGGCCTGGGACGCGGGGTCCGCCCGGTGCTCGTGGAGGATCTTGCCCGGCTCCTCCTCCGCGGGAGGGTGGACGCGCTGCCCCTGGAGCCGCGCCAGCTCCCGGAGCGTGGCCGCCGCGATCGACGGGTCGACATCGAGGGTCTGCCAGGCGGCGATCAGCGAGTCGCGGCCGAAGAGGGTGTGGTAGCGCGGATGGCCCGCCCGCAGGTACCCGTCCGGGGCCCGGAGCCGGTCCACGTCCGCGCGCAACCCGGCCCGCACGGCGTCCAGGTCCATGACACCTCCCGCGGGCGGCGCCCCGCCTACGTGAGGGCCTCCCCCGTCTTCCGGTCGAACAGGTGGATCCGCCGGGTCGGGAACCGCATCCACACCTTCTGCAGGCCCTCCACCTCGAAGTTCGGGCTGACGACCACCTTCACGAGCTGGTCCCCGACCTTCAGATCGAGGATCATGATGTCCCCCTGGGGCTCCGTCGTGTAGAAGTCCGCCTCGATGACGTTCCTGTGCGTCGAGCCCTCCTCCACCATCTGCACGTCCTGGGGGCGGATTCCCAAGGAGACCTCCGTCACGCCCATCTCATGGGCCACCTCGAGGCGCTCCTCCGATAGGGTGAGCTGGAAGTCCCCCATGTCGAGGCGCCCGTCCTCCCCCAGGGTCCCCTCGAAGAGGTTGATGGGCGGGCTCCCCACGAAGCCCGCGACGAACTCGTTCGCGGGGTGGGCGTACACGTCCCGCGGGGCGGCGCAGCACTGCATCACCCCGTCGTTCATCACCGCGATCCGCTGCCCCATGGTCATCGCCTCGACCTGGTCGTGGGTGACGTAGAGGGTCGTGACCCCCAGGTCCTTCTGGAGCTTCTTGAGCTCCGCCCGCATGCGCACCCGCAGCTTCGCGTCCAGGTTGCTCAGGGGCTCGTCCATCAGGAACGCCTGAGGCTCTCGGATGATGGCGCGGCCCAGGGCGACCCGTTGCCGCTGCCCGCCGCTCAGCTGACCGGGCTTGCGGTCCAGGAGGTCCTCGATCTGCAGCAGTTTGGCGGTGCGGTTCACCCGCACCTGGATCTCCCCCTTCGGCACCTTCGCGTTCTGCAAGGGGAACGCCAGGTTCTTGTAGACCGTCATGTGGGGGTAGAGGGCGTAGCTCTGGAACACCATGGCCACGTTCCTGTCCTTCGGGTCCAAGTCGTTCACCAGGCGGTCCCCGATGTAGATCTCCCCCTCCGAGGGGGACTCAAGGCCGGCGAGGCATCGGAGGGTCGTGGTCTTCCCGCAACCGGACGGCCCGAGGAGGACGACGAACTCCGTGTCCTGGACCTCCAGGTTGAGATCGTCCACCGCGACGACGTCGCCGTACCGCTTCGTGAGGTGCCTGAAGAGGACCTGGGCCATGGCCTCCTCCCGTTCACAGCGAGGAAGGTTTAAGCGATTAATACTCTTTGCCCGCCGCCCGATTCGGGCCCCCGGTGGAGGCGCGTCATTGGAGGAGGTGGAGGTCGCCGAGAGCCGCCTTGCGGATTACCGCGAGATCATCGGGGAGGCGGCCGCCGGGGAGGTTCTCGACCTCGCGGACCGGGCGCGGGGGATGCGGGTCGCCCACATCAACGCCACCGCGTACGGTGGGGGCGTGGCGGAGATGCTCCACAGCCTCCTGCCACTCATGCGGGACGTGGGCCTGGACGCCCACTGGTTCGTCCTCGAGGGCATCGAGGAGTTCCACATCGTGACGAAGGCCCTCCACAACGCCCTCCAGGGGGCGGACATCGAGTTCACGCCGGGGATGTTGGAGACCTACGGGCGGGCGAACGCCTTGAACGCGGAGACGTTCGTGGACGACTTCGACTGCGTGGTCGTCCACGACCCGCAGCCGGCGCCCCTGGTCTCCCTCTGCGAGCGCAGGGGGGTGTGGCTATGGCGGTGCCACGTCGACTTGACGGTCACGAACCCGCGGGCGTTGGAGATCCTGGCGCCCTACCTGGCGGCCTACGACCGGTGCCTCTTCAGCGACGAGGCTTACGTGCCCCGCCACGCGCCCCTGCGCGGGAGCCACGTCATCCACCCGGCCATCGACCCGCGGAGCGAGAAGAACCGGGACCTGCCGCCGGACGAGTACGAGGAGGTCCTCGCCCGCCTCCCCTTCGACCCCGGCCGCCCCCTCCTCAGCCAGGTGGGCCGCTACGACCCGTGGAAGGATCCCCTGGGCGTCATCGACGCCTACCGCCTCGTGAAGGCGGAGGTCCCCGACGTGCAGCTCGCCCTCGTGGGCTCCATGGCGAAGGACGATCCGGAAGGGTGGGCGTGGTACGAGCGCACCGCGGACCACGCGGGGGACGACCCGGACATCCATCTCCTCACGGACCTGGAGGCCGTCGAGGTGAACGTCCTGCAGCGGGCGACGACCGTGGGCCTGGTCAAGTCCCTGCGGGAGGGCTTCGGCCTCACGGTGACGGAGTCCCTCTGGAAGGGCGTGCCGGTGGTGGGCGGCAAGGTGGGCGGCATCGCCTTCCAGGTCGAGGACGGGACGCACGGGTTCCTGGTGTCCTCCGTCCAAGAGGCGGCGGACCGATCGCTGGAGCTTCTGAACGACGAGGCACGCCGGCGGGCCATGGGGGCGGCAGGCCGGGAGCGGGTGCGGGAGCACTTCCTCATCACCCGCCTCCTGCGGGACCACCTGCGCCTCTACCTTGAGGTGACGGGCCGCGCCTGAGGGCTACCCCTCGAACGAAAGGTCCTCGCCGACGCGGAGGGAGGGGTTGAGCTCGCCCACCCGATCCTCGGCCAGGAGCCGCGCGACGTCCTCAGGGTCGGATGTGTGCCCCAGGACCCACATGAGCTTCACGTACGCGGTCTCGGGGAGCATGTCCTCCGCCGAAAGGACGCCCGCCTTCACCAGGTCCCGCCCCGTCTCGTAGACGTAGAGGTCCACCCGCCCGTAGTGGCACTGGCTGGCCATCACGACGATCTTCCCGGCGTCCACGGCCTCCCCGAGGACTGGAACGAGGTCCTCCGCCACGTGGCCCAGACCGGTGCCCGCGATTACGAGGCCCTTGAGGGGCTCGAGGGTCGCCCGCAAGGTCTCCGCCGAGAGCCCGGGGTAGAAGTGGACGAGGCCCACCGCTTCTTCCATGGCCGTGTCCGCCGCCGCCTCCCCGCTCGCCCGGGGGCGGGCCACCGACGACAGCTGGACATCGCCCTCCACGGACACGGAGCCCAGGGGGAGCTGGTTCACGCTCCGGAACGCGTCCCGGCGGGAGGTGTGCATCTTCCGGACCTTCGTCCCGCGGTGGACGGTGCAGACGGAGTCGGAGGTCTCGCCGTGCATGAGGACCACGACCTCCCCCAGGTCCGAGGACGCCAGGCGGGCCGCGGAGACGAGGTTCAGGAAGGCGTCGGAGGACGGGCGATCCGAGGAGCGCTGGGAGCCCACGAGGATCACGGGCCCGGGCGTGGAGCCGAGCATGAAGGCCAGGGCGGCGGCGGTGAACCCCATGGTGTCCGTGCCGTGGGGGATGATGACCCCCGCGGCGCCGTCGTTCAGCTCCGCCGCCACCTCCTCCGCCAGGCGCTGCCAGTATTCCACCTTCATGTTCTCCGAGAACAGGCTGTAGAGGACCCGGGCGCGGACGTTGGCGATCTCCGCGAGCTCCGGGACGGAGAAGGTGAGGTCCTCGGCGCTCAGGGCGGGGTGCACCGCGCCGGTGCGGTAGTCCACGTAGGACGCGATGGTGCCCCCGGTGCCCAGGAAGGCCACGGTGGGCAGGTCCGCCTCCGCGGGGCGGGAGTCGCGGGAGGGGGCCTTGGCCTCCGCCTTCTTCAGGAGCGCCACCCGCGTGCCCTCCTTCACGACGAGGCCCAGGTTGTAGCCGGTGTCCACCTTGAGCGTGAGGACGTCGTCCCCGCTGAAGGCGTGGTGGGGCATGACGACGCCGCGGTGGGTCCGGTCGCCGTCGACGACCTCGACCTCGTCGCCCTCCCCCGCGCCCGCGGCTTCGAGGAGGGCCCCCACGTCCCCGGAGTAGCCCATGGCCGCCGCTATGGGCGGGCGGGATATCCATTTTTCTGAGGGAGACCCTACGTCCCTAGATCGGTCCGCTCCCGGCTCCCCTTCCTCCCGCCGTGGCGGTAGCGCTTCCCCCGGTCCTTCCCCTCCTTCGTTGGGGCGTCGACGTCCAGCCGCCGCGCGTCCCGCCGCGCCTCGCAGTCGCAGGGCCAGCGGTGGAGGTTCCGGCAGACGAAGGTGTTGTCGTACAGCGCGTGCTCGATGTGGGGCTCGTCCTCGGGGGGTTCGCCGCACTCCGGACAGCTAACCATAACCCTCCGTGTACGTGTTGATCCGCGCCCACGGGTGCCCCTTGGGGTTCCGGACGTAGACGGCGTAGACGGTCTCGCCCTCGTCGGAGAAGGGTCGCACCTCGGCCTCGAACTCCAGGCCCCGTAGCTGGTCCCGCCACGCCTCCGCGGCGCGGGCGGTGGCGAAGATGCGCCGCCGCTGGTAGGCCTTCCCTCCGATGTCCAGCTGTTCCGGCGTCCGCACGGGCATCGTCGTTCCCTCCGGTTCCGGGGCCTACCGCCCCCGGGTGTCCTCCCAGATGAGCTTGTGCAGCTGCGGCAGCACCCGGACGTTCAGGCCGTCCTCCAGCACCCACTCCGCGAGGGCCGTGAGCTCCCTCCCCCCCTCCGGCTGGAAGATGACCTCGCAGTTCACGGGGTGCGCCTCCAGGACCTCCTTCGCGTACTCGTAGTCCCCCCGGTCCGCGATGACGAACTTCAGCTGGTCCTTCTTCCGGAGGAGGCCCATCTCGTCCAGGCGCATGTGGTCGTGCATCTGGGAGGCGGGGCACTTCACGTCGTAGGAGATGCACAGCTCCTCGTGGTTCGGGAGGCCCTCGATGGAGACGCTCCCGCCCGTCTCCAGGACCACGTGGTAACCCTCGTGGAGGAGGGCCTGGATCAGGGGGAGGGCCGCCGCCTGGGCCAGGGGCTCGCCGCCGGTCACGCAGACGACGCGGGTGGGGTGCGCGCGGACGGCCTCGAGGATGTCCTCGATGGGCATGACGGTCCCGGCCTCGAAGGCCTCCGGCTCGTCGCACCACGTGCACCGCAGGGGGCACCGGGACAGGCGGACGAAGGTGGTGGGGACCCCGATGAGCATCCCCTCTCCTTCCAGGGAGAAGAAGATTTCGTGGACCTCCGGGTTCTTCACGCGCTCACCTCGTAGGGCACGGGGTCCTCCAAACCCGCCTCCCGGAAGCCCTTCCTCCGGAGCCGGCAGGAGTCGCACCGCCCGCACGCCCGCTCGCCGCCGCGGTAGCAGCTCCACGTGAGCTCGAAGGGGACGCCCAGGTCCGCGCCGAGCTGGACGATCTCCGCCTTCGTGGCGTCGATGAGCGGATGGCGCACCTCGATGGGGTGGCCCTCGACCCCGCGCATCGTGCCCAGACGGGCGACCTCCCTAAAGGCTTCGTAGAATTCCGGGCGGCAGTCCGGGTAGCCGCTGTAGTCCAGGGCGTTCGCCCCGATGTACACCGCCTCCGCGTCGAGGGTTTCCGCGTAAGCCAGGGCGAGGCCCATGAGGACCGTGTTGCGGGCGGGGACGTAGGTGGGGGGGATGGCCTCCCGCATCTCCGCCTCCGAGCGGTCCGCGGGGAGGGGCGCGGCCTCGTCCGTGAGGGCGGAGCCGCCGAAGCCCTTCAGGTCCACCGCCACCTCCTGGTGCCCCGCGACGCCGAAGTGGGCCGCGATCCGCCGGGCGCTCTCCAGCTCCCGCGCGTGGCGCTGGCCGTAGCGGACGGTGAGGGCGTACACCTCGTCCACCTCCTTCGCGGCGATGGCCAGGGTCGTGGCGGAGTCCAGGCCGCCGGAGAGGAGGACGACGGCCCTAGCCATCGGCCTCCCCCCGCGGGCCCACGATCTCGTCCATCCGGTAGTCCTCCCAGGTGCGGCTCCCCAACGCGATGAGGAGCTCCTGGGGGGTGACCATGGGCTTCGACCATTTCAGGTAATCGTCCGTGGCGAGGCGGGGGCAGGCGGTGTTCACCCACACGTCCACGTCGAAGGCGTCGAGGGCCTCCGGGGCCACGGCGTCGGTGACGAAGAGGACGGCCTCCCGCCCGGCGTCCTCGCATGCCCGCTTCAGGGAAGCCGCCAGGGTCCGGCGGTCCTGCCCGATCTTCGTGGACGCGACGATGCCGAACCGTTGCGCCTCGGAGGCCAGGGTGATGGCGGCGTGGCGCTGCCGGAGGACCCGGTCCGCCTTCTCCGCCATGTCCCGCACCTCCCCGAGGCGGGGGTCCGCCGCGATCACGGGTTTCCCGGTGGCGATGGCGACGCCGAGGGGGTGGAAGTCGCCCCCGCCGATGTACAGGTAGAGGTCCACCTCCCGCCCCGCGAGGGTCGCGGCGGTGAAGTCGCACCCCAGGACCTGCCCGGGGTAGGCCAGGCGTGTGCTCCCCTCGCCGAGGACGACGCCGACGCCCTTCTTCTCCAGGAAACGCTTCGCCCGCGGGAGAGCGGGGACGAGCTCGATGGGGGCCAGGAGGGCCACCTTCCCC
>CAYFXO010000007.1:36412-37201 GCA_964347125.1 uncultured Methanomassiliicoccales archaeon
CCATGCGGGGGAGGGCCCGCTCCAGGACGGGCTCCACATCCACCTCGTCCCCAATCTCCACGAAGAACGTGGCGTCGTCGTTCAGGTAGGGCATGGGGGCGTGGCCGAAGTTCGCAATCAGGTCGACGGGCATCGGCGGGACGTCGCAGGCGCCGTAGGTGGGGGCGCCGGACACCAGGACCTCGGCCCCCGTGGCGGCCTCCACCTGGCGGGCCACCTCCGCGGCTTCCCGCATCATCCCCGGCGGGAACTGCAGGCCGACCCGCTCCGCGCCCCGCCGCTTGACCTCGGCGGCCACCGTTCCCACGTGGTGGTCCGTGATCATAGGGCTCCCAGGTCCCGGCCCACGGCCTCCAGGTCCGCCAGCAGGGCCTCGGCGTGGGCCCGGGTGACGTGGGGCATGACGACGAGGCGGAGGGCGGGGGGATGGCGGGAGATGGACAAGACCCAGCCGCGAGCCGCCATGGCCTCCCGCACCGCCTCCGGGTCGTCCACGAGGACGGCGACGATGTTCATGACGGGGTCGACAGGGAGCTCCAGGCCCAGGTCCCGGATCCCCGCGGCGAGGAACTCCGTCACGTCCATGGACTTCGCCACGTTGTCCGCGAGGCCCTCCCGCCCGAGGGTCATCAGGGCCGCGTAGGTGCCGGCGACGCCGGAGCTGGCCCGGGTCCCGAGGATCGCGGAGTGCTCCAGCTTCGTGAGGTAGGGGGACCGGTGGACGATCTCGCCCATCAGGTCCGGGTCCAGCACCAGCAGGGCGCTGGAGGGGATGGGGGCGAGGCCCAT